>JAYVLI010000326.1:0-11743 GCA_043759535.1 Betaproteobacteria bacterium
GATGTTGCACGAAAAGCAAGCCCTGCACGCGCCTGTTACACAATATTATGGCACTACATTTCACCGCCGAGACCCAGCACCAGTGCTGACAAGGACTTACGAGCTTCTAACTTCCAAAGACAGTGGCAAAGTGACAAAGTCGGGATAGGGCATGTCGCCCAGCGCGATGAAGTCCAGCGCTGCGGCGCCGGCATCCGCTGCAGCGGCCGGCGCCACCGCCGCCTGGGTGGCCAGCCCTGCGAGTGCGGCCAGCGCCGCGCGGCGCCGGATCACCGCACCCGCATGCCGGGCTGGGCACCGGGCCCGGGCTCGAGCACGAAGATGCCGGGCTGGGCCCCCTCGTCGGCATGGCTGGCGGCCAGCACCATGCCCTGGCTGATGCCGAACTTCATCTTGCGCGTCGCCAGGTTGGCCACCAGCACCGTCAGCTTGCCGGTCAGCTGCTCGGGCGCGTAGGCGTTGCGGATGCCGGAGAACACCTGGCGGTGGATGGGACGCCCCTGCGGGTCGCTGCCTTCGCCCGCGTCCAGCGTCAAGCGCAGCAGCTTGGTGCTGCCCTCCACGGTTTCGGCCTGGACGATGCGGGCGATGCGCAGGTCGACCTTGCTGAAATCGGCGATGCCGATCTCGTCGGCGATGGCCTCGCCGCCCGGCGGCGGCGGCGCCACGGCTGCGGCTTCGGGTGGGGTCAACAGGGCGTCGAGCTTGGCCGCGTCCACCCGCTGCATCAGGTGCTGGTAAGGCGCGATCACATGCTGGCCCAGCGCCCGCTCGGCATCGGCAAACACCAGCGGCGGCATCTGCAGGAAGGCCTCGACCTGGGCCGCCAGCGCCGGCAGGATGGGCTTGAGGTAGATCGTCAGCAGGCGGAAGGCCTCGATGCAGACCGAGCAGACATCGTGCAGCGCGGCGTGCTTGGCAGCGTCCTGGCCGGCCAACTTGGCCAGGTCCCAGGGCTTGTGCTGGTCGACATAGCCGTTGACGCGGTCGGCCAGCAGCATGGTCTCGCGCACCGCCTTGCCGAACTCGCGGCCGGCATACAGCGCCTCGATCGCGCTGCGCTGGGCCCGCAGGCCGTCGAGCAGGCTGCGGCCCTCCACGCCCAGGTCGGCCGAGAGCTGGCCGGCAAAGCGCTTGCTGAGAAAGCCCGCGGCCCGGCTGGCGATGTTGATGTACTTGCCGACCAGGTCGCTGTTGACCCGGCTGATGAAGTCCTCGGGGTTGAAGTCGATGTCCTCGACCCGGGCATTGAGCTTGGCGGCGATGTAGTAGCGCAGCCATTCGGCGTTCAGGCCCAGGTCCAGGTAGCGCAGCGGGTTGATGCCGGTGCCGCGGCTCTTGCTCATCTTCTCGCTGTTGACCGTCAGGAAGCCGTGCACATGCACCGCGTCGGGCACCTTGCGGCCCGAGAAATGCAGTGTGGCCGGCCAGAACAGGGTGTGGAAGGTGACGATGTCCTTGCCGATGAAATGCACTTGCTGCAGATCGGGCTGGGCCAAGTAGGCGTCTACCGCTGCAGCGTCCAGGCCGCGTTTGGCAAACAGGTTTTCAAGTGAGGCCAAATAGCCCACCGGGGCATCCAGCCAGACGTAGAAATACTTGCCCGGTGCGTCTGGAATTTCGATGCCGAAATAGGGCTTGTCGCGGCTGATGTCCCAGTCACCCAGGCCGCTTTTGCCGCTGTCATCGCGTGCAAACCATTCCCGCACCTTGTTGGCCACCTCGGGCTGCAGCTTGCCGTCCTGGGTCCAGCTTTCAAGAAACTCAACACAGCGTGGGTCACTGAGTTTGAAGAAGAAGTGCGCACTGCTGCGCAGCACCGGCACCGCGCCCGACAAAGCCGAGTAGGGGTTTTTCAGATCGGTGGGCGCGTACACCGCGCCGCAGTTTTCGCAGTTGTCGCCGTACTGGTCTTTGGCGCCGCATTTGGGGCATTCGCCCTTGATGAAGCGGTCGGGCAAGAACATGCCCTTGTCGGGGTCGTAAAACTGTTCGATGGTGCGCACATCGATCAGATTGTTGGCCCGCAGCGCCCGGTAGATGGTTTGCGCCAGGCGGTGGTTTTCTGGCGCGTCGGTCGAATGCCAGTTGTCAAACGCGATGTGGAAGCCGTCCAGGTATTGCGCCCGGCCGGCCGCAATGCCCGCCACAAACTGCTGCGGTGTCAGCCCGGCTTTTTCAGCCGCAATCATGATGGGCGCGCCGTGCGCGTCGTCGGCGCAGACGAAATTGACCTCGGCGCCCTGCATGCGCTGGGCCCGCACCCAGGTGTCAGCCTGGATGTATTCCATCATGTGGCCGATGTGAAACGCCGCGTTGGCATAGGGCAGGGCGGTGGTGACAAACAGCTTGGGCGGCATGGGGGCTTTCTGAGGCACTGCCGACAATTCTAGAAGCGTGCATCACCCGCTTGGCCGGCCATGCGCCCGGCTGACTTGAGGGCGCTCCGCTAGACTGCGCGCCACTTCTTCTACCCGTTCGCCGCCGCGATACCCCCCATGTCCACCGTGACCGAAGCCGCTGTTCTTGCCGCCCTGCAAACCGTTGTGGACCCCAACACCGGCAGGGACTTTGTGTCAGGCCGGCAGATCAAGCAGCTCAAGATCGACGGCGACGAAGTGGCGTTTGACGTGGAGTTTGGTTACCCCGCCAAAAGCCAGCATGCGGCGTTGCGGCGCCAGTGCATCGCCGCAGCGCGCACGGTGGCCGGGGTCGGCAACGTCAGCGTCAACATGGTCACCCGCATCACCGCGCATGCGGTGCAGCGCGGTGTGCAGTTGCTGCCGGGCGTCAAGAACATCATCGCGGTGGCTTCGGGCAAAGGCGGGGTGGGCAAAAGCACCACCGCCTGTAACCTGGCGCTGGCGCTGGCCGCCGAGGGCGCCACCGTGGGGGTGCTGGACGCCGACATCTACGGCCCCAGCCAGCCCATGATGCTGGGCATCAGCGGCCGGCCCGAGAGCATCGACGGCCAAAGCATGGAGCCGATGCAAGGCCACGGCCTGCAAGTGGCGTCCATCGGTTTTTTGGTGGACGCCGACCAGGCCATGATCTGGCGCGGCCCCATGGCCACCCAGGCACTGGACCAGTTGCTGCGCCAGACCAACTGGAAGGATGTGGATTACCTCATCGTCGACATGCCGCCCGGCACCGGCGACATCCAGTTGACGCTGAGCCAGCGGGTGCCCATCACCGGCGCCATCATCGTGACCACGCCGCAAGACATCGCGCTGCTGGACGCCAAAAAGGGCCTCTCGATGTTCGAGAAGGTGGGTGTGCCCATCCTCGGCCTGGTGGAGAACATGGCGGTGTACTGCTGCCCGAACTGCGGCCACATTGAACATATTTTTGGCGCCGACGGTGGCAAGAAGATGGCCACCCAGTACAAGCTGGACTATCTTGGCGCGCTGCCGCTCAACATGAGCATCCGCCAGCAAGCCGACAGCGGCCGGCCGACTGTGGTGGCTGACCCCGACGGCGAGATTGCCGCCATCTACAAAGCCGTGGCGCGGCAGGTGGCGGTCAAGATTGCCGACAAGGCCAAGGACTTTTCAGGCAAGTTCCCCACCATCAAGGTCAGCAAGGACACCTGAATCGGGGGGTGGTGCCTAACGGCGGGTTGGAAGGGCTGGTTTGGCGGTGCGGCGCTGGTTACCCTGCCGTGCTGCATTTGCCGCCTTGTCCGCCACCCCGTCAGGAGCCCTGCCCATGTCCCCCATCAACTTGACCCGCGCTGTTGGCGCCATCCTGGCCACCGGCCTGCTGTTGGCTGCCGCGCCGGCCTCGGCGGTGGTGGCCGCCGGGTCGCCCTTCAGCAGCCTGTACGTGCTGGGCGACAGCTTGTCAGACAACGGCAATGTGTTTGCGGCGTCGGGTGGTCTTTACCCACCTGCGCCGTATTACCAGGGCCGGTTCTCCAATGGTCCGGTGGCGGTGGAGGTGCTGGCCGCGGGCCTGGGGCTGGGCGGCAGCACTTTTTTTGACTTTGCGGTGGGCGGTGCCACCACCGGTGCGGATGGGTCAGCCGGCGCGGGCACCGGCATGCTGAGCCAGTTGGCCGGCTACCAGGCGGTGCTGGGCGGTGGCGCTGCCAGCAGCACGGCGCTGTACACCGTGTGGGGTGGCGCCAATGATTTGCGCGCCAGCCCGTCTGCCGCCACGATCACCGCTGCCATCACCAACCTCACCACCATCGTCAGCACGCTGCACAGCATGGGCGCGCGCAATTTTTTGCTGCCCAACCTGCCCGACCTGGGCCTGACACCCGAGGCGCGTGAGGCCGGCATCAGTGCGGCCGCCACGTTTGCGTCCGAGGTGTTCAACACCCAGCTCTCACTGGCCTACGGGGCTCTTGCCACGCAATGGACTGACGAGCATTTTTATTATTTCAACGCGATGGGCGCCCAGCGCGCCATCACCACCGGGTCGCCGGGCAACGGCTTCAACAATGTCACCACCGCCTGCATCGGCACGGCGGACTGCGCCACGGCGCTGTATTTCGATTCGATTCACCCCACTGCAGCCACCCACCAGATTTTGGGCAACCAGATGCTGGCCGCCGTGCCCGAGCCACAAGCCATGCTGATGATGGCCGCCGGGCTGGTGGTGTTGCTGGGCGCGGCCCACCGCCGCCGGGCTTGATGCCTGGGCCGCAGCGTCCGGGCTGCTGCTGCGGTTTTGGGCACCTCAGGCGGCTGCGGCTTCCCAGGGTGGCAAGTCGGTGGCAGCTGCAGGGGCTGCTGCTGTGACGGCGGTGGCGCCTGCAGCCGGGGTGGCTGGCATGGTGGCGGCTGCCGCCGCAGCCGGTGCATCACCAAACACCTGTTCCCCGCCCAGCGCATCCAGCAGGTCGCCAATCATCGGCGCCAGTTCACCGGTGGCAATCGCCGCATCAGCCTCGAAGCTGTCGTCCTTCTTGCTGCCGCTCTCAAACACGCCGTCCAAAAAGGCCACCTTCTTGATCTGCAGGCCTTCGGTCAGCATGAACGAGACCCGCCCCTGCCAGGTCAGCGCCAGCCGGGTGGGCTGTTTGCCCGCCAGGATGTGCTCGCGGATCTCCACGATATCCAGCGCATGGCGGGCGTAGCGCACCACCGGTTTTTCACCGTCAGCGGCTTTCAGCTCACAGTCGCGGTCGATGCTGAAGCCTGCCGGCGCCTCACCGCTGACCAGCCACTCGGCCATGGCCGCCGCCGGCGACACGGTGGTATTGACCAACACGGCAGACAGCCCTGGCAAGGCCGCGCTCAGCGCGGTCAGCACCTCGTCGCACTTGCTGGCGCTGCCAGCGTCCAGCGCCAGCAAGCGCTCGGCCGGCGCGATCCAGACCTTGACGCTGGCACGTTTGGTGAAGGCCATCGGCAGCAGGTCCAGCAGGGCCTGGTCCTTCAGCTCGGTGCGCTGTTTTTTACCGGGTTTGCGGCCGGTCTGCTTCTCGACCCGCGCGGCCAGCGTGTCCACCTGGCGTTTGATCACCGAGCCCGGCACCACCTTCTGCTCCACCATCAACTGCAGCAGCCACTGGCCGGCCACCACCTCGATCAGCGGGCCGTGGTCCTCACCACGCGGCGGCACCCAGCCGCTGGCGCGGGCCTGGGTGAGGCCACATTCGGCAAACGGTGCGGTGGCCAGCGCGGCTTCGATTTGTGCCACGGTGGCCGACCAATCGGCGCCCAGGCGGTACAGCATCAGGTTCTTGAACATTCGCAGCGGGTCGGAAAAATGGGCGGGCCGGCGGCAGGGCCACCGGCAGGGAGGCGCGATTGTGCCTTCCTGCTTGGCCCTGCACTGCCCCGCCTGGCCGCCTTGTGCCGCGCTGGGTTGTCCGGCCGCCGCCCCCCGATCAGGCCGCTACGGCCACCGGCAGCGCCGGTGTGCGCATCAGGTGGTCAAACGCCCCCAGCGCGGCCTTGGCACCGTCACCCACCGCAATCACGATCTGCTTGAAGGGCACGGTGGTCACGTCACCCGCCGCATAGACCCCGGCCAAGTTGGTGGCGCCTTTGGCGTCGACGATGATTTCACCGTGGCGGCTGAGCTCCAGCGTGCCTTTCAGCCACTCGGTGTTGGGCACCAGGCCGATCTGCACAAACACACCCTCCAGCACCACAGTGCGTGCCGCGCCGCTGACCCGGTCGGTGTAGGCCAGGCCATTGACCTTCTCGCCATCGCCGCTGATCTCGGTGGTCTGGGCACTGGTATGCACCGTCACGTTGGGCAGGCTTTTCAGCTTGTTGACCAGCACCGCGTCCGCCCGCAGCGCATCCCCAAACTCCAGCAGGGTGACGTGGGCCACCAGGCCGGCCAGGTCGATGGCCGCTTCCACACCCGAGTTGCCACCACCGATCACCGCGACGCGCTTACCCTTGAACAGCGGCCCGTCACAGTGCGGGCAGTAGGCCACACCGCGGTTGCGGTATTCCTTTTCACCCGGCACGTTGACCTCGCGCCAGCGCGCACCGGTGGCCAGCACCACCGCGCGGCTGTGCAACACCGCGCCGTTGGCCAGCTGCACGCCCACCAGGCCACCAGCCTCAGCGGCGGGGATCAAGGACGCAGCACGCTGCAGATTCATCACATCCACCTCGTACTGGCGCACATGCTGCTCCAGTGCCACGGCAAATTTGGGCCCGTCGGTGGCTTGCACCGAGACAAAGTTTTCAATCGCCAGCGTGTCCAGCGTCTGGCCACCAAAACGCTCGGCCAGCACCCCTGTGCGGATGCCTTTGCGGGCGGCGTACAGCGCGGCGGCGGCGCCGGCCGGGCCACCGCCGATCACCAGCATGTCGTAAGGCGCTTTGGCGCTGAGCTTGGCGGCGTCTTTGGCGGCGCTGCGGGTGTCCAGCTTGGCCACAATTTCTTCCACGCCCATGCGGCCCGACCCAAACGGTTGGCCGTTGAGGAACACGGCAGGCACCGCCATGATCTGGCGCTGCTCGATTTCGTCCTGGAACAGCCCACCATCAATGGTGACGGCTGTGACCTGCGGGTTCAACACCGCCAACAGATTGAGCGCCTGCACCACGTCCGGGCAGTTGTGGCAGGTCAGCGACATGTAGACCTCAAAGTGCGCCGGGCCATCCAGCGATTTGATCTGCTCAATCAGCGCTTGCTCTACTTTGGGCGGGTGGCCACCAGTCTGCAGCAAGGCCAGCACCAGCGAGGTGAACTCATGCCCCAGCGGGATGCCGGCAAAGCGAATCCGCGCTGGCTGGCCCGGTACGCCGATGGTGAATGACGGTGTGCGCTGGCCGTCATCCCGCTGCACCAGGTTGACCTTGTCGTTCAGGCTCACGATCTCCTGCAGCAGTGCCAACAGCTCTTGCGACTTGGCACTGTCGTCCACCGAAGCCACCAGCTCGATAGGCCATTGCAGCCGCTCCAGATAGCTTTTCAACTGGGTCTTGAGGTTGGTGTCCAACATGGTGTGTTTCCTTTTGGCGACAGGTTCAGGCCGTCAGGCCAAGGTGGTGGCCCAGGCGTGGGCAAGGCCCGGGGTACGGGCCTTGGGTGGGGTGGTGCGGCCCACCAGCCGGGCGGGTGGTGGGCGGTGGCTGGCCTTAGATCTTGCCGACCAGATCCAGCGACGGGGTCAAGGTGGCGGCGCCGTCATTCCACTTGGCCGGGCACACCTGGCCGGGGTGCTTGGCGGTGTATTGGGCGGCCTTGAGCTTGCGCAGGGTTTCTTTCACGTCACGGGCGATCTCGTTGGAATGCACTTCCGCCGTCTTGATGATGCCGTCCGGGTTGATCACAAACGTGCCACGCAGCGCCAGACCTTCCTCGTCGATGTGCACATCAAACGCGCGGGTCAGGGTGTGGGTGGGGTCACCCACCAGCGGGAACTTGGCCTTGCCCACGGCCGGGCTGGTCTCATGCCACACCTTGTGCGAAAAATGCGTGTCGGTGGTGACGATGTAGACCTCGGTCTCCAGCTTCTGGAATTCGGCGTAGTTGTCGGCAGCGTCTTCCACTTCGGTGGGGCAGTTGAAGGTGAACGCCGCCGGCATGAAGATCAGCACCGACCACTTGCCTTTAAAGCTGGCGTCGGACACTTCAATGAACTTGCCGTTGTGGAAGGCCTGGGTCTTGAACGGGACAACTGCGGTGTTGATCAGCGACATGGTGTTGTTTCCTTGGGAGGTTGAAAAACTGCAATGAACTGAATCTTAGGTGCGCTGCAGCATTGTGTGGGTTGATTGATCGAATGGCTTTCATTGATGTTTTCTATTGATGAACTGCGGCGTTGCGCGGCGACTGCCACGCCGCTGCACCCGCCACATTCGTCAATTGCGACGATGGGCGGCGGCAGCAGGCGGCGCCACCATGACGGCAACACCGCAGCCCGCGCCCGCGCAAAGGACACGCCATGGATTTCGATTTCTCCCCCGACCAGCAACAGCTGAAAGACCAGGCCCGCCGGTTTTTGACCGACCAGTGCAGCCGCACGGCGGTGCGTGCCGTGCTGGACGGGCCGCAGGCCTTTGATGCCAAGCTGTGGGCCGGCTTGGCAAACCAGGGTTACCTGGGTGCCGCCATCCCCGAGGCCTACGGCGGCCTGGGTGCCGGCACGCTGGAGCTGTGTGTGGTGGCCGAAGAACTGGGCCGCGCGGTGGCGCCGGTGCCGTTTTCATCGTCCATCGGCCTGGCCGCCGAGCTGCTGCTGCAAGCCGGCAGCGAGGCGCAAAAACAGCGCTGGTTGCCCGCGCTGGCCAGTGGCGAGGTGATCGGCACGCTGGCCGTGGTTGAGCGGCCCGGCCAGGCCACGCCTGCGTCCATCAGCAGCCGGGTGGCCAAGGGCTTGTTGACCGGCACCAAGCTGCCAGTGGCCAACGGCGATATCGCCCACCTGGTGGTGGTGGCGGCGCGGGCTGAGGGCGACGCTGCCAAGAGCGTCTCACTGTTTTTGGTGGACATGACTGCGGCCGGTGTGCAGCGCCAGGCCCTGCCCAGCATCGACCCCACCCGCAGCCAGGCCAGCATCAGGTTTGACGCGGTGGCGGCCGAGCCGCTGGGCGCACCCGGCAGCGGCTGGCAGGCACTGAGCGCAGTGATGGACCGCGCTGCCGTGCTGATGGCGTTTGAGCAGATTGGCGGCGCGGACAAAGCGCTGGAAGCCGCCTGCGCCTACGCCCAAGAGCGCTTTGCGTTTGGCCGGCCCATCGGCGCATTGCAGGCCATCAAACACATGCTGGCCGACATGTACGTGTCGGCCACGCTGGCCCGGTCCAACGCCTACTGGGCGGCCTGGGCCTTGAGCACCGGCGCGGCAGAGTTGCCGCAGGCGGCAGCAGCCGCCCGGGTCAGTGCCACCCAGGCCTACCAGCACTGCGCCCGCAACAACATCCAGGTGCATGGCGGCATGGGCTTCACCTGGGAGTTTGATTGCCACCTGCACTACCGCCGTGCCATGGGCCTGGCCTTGGCGCTGGGCAGCCAACGCCACTGGGAGGACTTGCTGATCGAGCGGCTGCGCCTGCAGCGCGCTGCTTGAGCCTCCATCCCACACAGACCACGAGCATCCCACCATGAACTTCAACGACAGCCCCGACGAAGCCGCCTTCCGCATGGAAGCGCGCGCCTGGATCGCCGCCAACGCGCCCCGCCACCTGCACGCCGAGCTGGAACTGGCCGGTTTTGGCCAGCCCGCGCTGCGCAGCGGCGATGTGATCACCGCGTCCAAAGCCTGGCAGCACACCAAGGCCGATGCCGGCTGGGCCTGCCTGCATTGGCCGGTGGAGTACGGCGGCCGTGGCGCCAGCCCCATCCAGCGCGTGATCTGGCAGCAAGAGGAGGGGGTGTACGCCAAGCTGGCCGGCATCTTCATCATCGGCCAGGGCATGATCGCGCCCACCTTGATGGCCTACGCCGCTGAGCCGCACAAGCAGCGTTACCTGCCGCTGCTGGCCTCGGGCGCCGAGATCTGGTGCCAGTTGTTCTCCGAGCCGGTGGCCGGGTCTGACCTGGCGGGCCTGCGCACCCGGGCTGCGCGTGATGGGGCCGGGGAACACGCGGATTGGGTCATCAACGGCCAAAAAATCTGGACCAGCGGCGCCCACATTGCCGACCACGGCATGGTGCTGGTGCGCACCGACCCCACGGTGGCCAAACACGACGGCCTGACCATGTTTTTCTTGGACATGAAAAGCCCGGGTGTCGAGATCCGCCCCATCAAGCAGATCAACGGCCAGTCCGGCTTCAACGAGGTGTATTTCACCGACGTGCGGGTGCCCGACGCGCAGCGTCTGGGCGCCGTGGGCCAGGGCTGGCGGGTGTCGCTCACCACCTTGATGAACGAGCGGCTGTCCATCGGCGCCGGCATGCCCACCGGCTTTCCGGAATTGCTGGACTTCTGCTGCACCTTTGAGACGGGTGATGGCCTGGCCATCGACGACCCGGCCGTGCGCACAAAACTGGCCACCTGGGCGGTGCGCACCAGCGGCCTCAAATACACCGCTTACCGCAGCATCTCGGCGCTGTCCAAAGGCCAGACACCGGGGCCTGAGAACGCCATCGGCAAGTTGGTGGCCGGCCAGACGCTGCAAGAGATCGCGGCTTTTGCGCTGGACTTGCAAGGGGCATCGGGTGTGCTGGTGGACGATGCCCAGCCCAGCGCCCATGCCCGTTTCCAGGCCATGCTGATGCGCTCACCGGCCACCCGCATCGAGGGCGGCACCGACGAAATCCTGCGCAACATCATTGCCGAGCGGGTGCTGGGCCTGCCGCCTGATCTGCGAGCCGACCGCGGGCTGCCGTTCAACCAGATCCCGTCGCGGGCGCGCTGATTGCTTGGCTTGGTGGTTGGCACCGCCAACGCGCCGCCGGTTGAAGCCACCGCTGTTGAACCCAATCTGCATCGGGTCGGCAGCCGGTCGGCGACACTGGCAGCCTCGCTCCCCAGAGACTTTTCAATGATGACCCAGCCGCCCACCATCATCTACACCCTGACCGACGAAGCGCCCCTGCTGGCGACTTGCGCGTTTTTGCCCATCGTGCGGGCCTTCACCGCACCGGCCGGCATCCAGATCACCGAGAGCGACATCTCGGTGGCCGCCCGCGTGCTGGGTGAGTTTCCTGAATACCTGACCGACGCCCAGAAGCTGCCCGACAACCTGGCCGAGCTGGGCCGGCTGACGCTGCTGCCCGACATCAACATCATCAAGCTGCCCAACATCAGCGCGTCGGTGCACCAACTGGTGGCGGCCATCAAAGAGCTGCAGGGCCAGGGCTACAAGATTCCTGACTTTCCTGAAAATCCCAAGACCGACGCCGAACTGGCCATCCGCGCCCGCTACAGCAAAAGCCTGGGCAGCGCGGTGAACCCGGTGCTGCGCGAGGGCAACTCTGACCGCCGCGCGCCGCTGGCGGTGAAGCGTTATGCGCGCAAGAACCCGCATTCGATGGGCCAGTGGAGCCAGGCATCACGTACGCATGTCGCCACCATGAAGGTCGGAGATTTTTACCACGGTGAAAAGTCCATGACGCTCGACATTGCCCGCGACGTGCGCATGGAACTGCTCACCACCAGCGGCAAGACCGTGGTGCTGAAACCCAAGGTGGCGCTGCTGGCCGGCGAGATCATCGACAGCATGTTCATGAGCAAAAAAGCGCTGTGCGACTTTTATGAACATGAGATGGAAGACGCCCGCAAGACCGGCGTGATGTTCTCGCTGCACGTCAAGGCCACCATGATGAAGGTGTCGCACCCCATCGTGTTTGGCCACGCGGTGCGCATCTTCTACAA
>JAYVLI010000327.1:0-28190 GCA_043759535.1 Betaproteobacteria bacterium
GCCACCGTCAAAAAAACCTATGGCAATTTGCTGGACGTGCAGCCCGCAACGCCACGCACCTTTGTGCTGCCGTTTGAAGCCAACAGCAACCGCCTGGGGCCGGGGGCCGATGCCGTGCTGGCCGAGTTGCGTGCCGCGCTGGCCATCTTGCCGGCCGCCGAGGTGATCGTCACCGGCCACACCGACCGGGTGGGCACGGTGGAGTCCAACGACAAACTGTCATTGGCGCGGGCCGAAAGCGTGCGTGAGTTGTTGGTGGCCGCCGGTGTGCAACGGGCGCTGATCACCGTGATCGGCCGCGGTGAGCGGGCGCCGCTGGTGCCCACTGCAGACGAGGTGGCTGAGGCACGCAACCGCCGTGTCGACATCAAGATTCGCTGAACGCTGGCGCGCCTGGTGCGCGGCGCGGGCATTCAGTTGGAGCACTGGCCCTGCCCTGGTCGGACACACCGGCCAGCCGTCCCGGCTGGTTTGGTTGGGCTGGCTGGCGCTGATCCTCCTGCTGGCCCAGGCCCTGAATCCATTCAGCCCTGGGCCGCTGGACATCACGCCCCTGCGCGCCGCCGACCGTTGGCTGTATGACCTGCGACTGCGGGCGCTGGCGCCACACCAACCCGACAGCACGGTGGTGATCGTCGACATCGACGAACGCGCCCTCGCTGAACACGGCCGCTGGCCTTGGCGGCGCGCCCTGCTGGCCGACCTGCTGGCCCACACCGCCGGCCCGGCCGGTGCCCGCCTGGTGGGGCTGGACGTGTTGATGGCCGAGCCCAACAACACGGCCAGCCTGGGCGCGGTCGACCAGCTCAGCAGCCTGGCCGCCGGTGACCATGACCCGCGCCTGCAACAAGCCCTGAGCGCCCTGCGCCAGCAGTTGGATGACGAGGGCCGGCTGGTGGCCGTGCTGCAGCGCCACCCGGTGGTGCTGGGCTTCCATTTGTCCAATGAGGCCGGGGCGGCCCGCATCGGCCAACTGCCCACACCGTGGCTGCCAGTCAGCCTGCTGGGCGGCCAGGCGGCAGCGTTGCCGCACTGGTCTGGCCACGGCGGCAACCTGGCGCAGTTGCAGGCTGCGGCCACGCTGGGCGCCGGCCACCTCAACGCCTTGATGGACAGCGACGGCCGGGTGCGCCGCCTGCCCCTGCTGGTGGCGCATGACGGTGGTGTGCAGCCCACCCTGTCGCTGGTGATGGCGCGGGCCTTGTTGAGCCCGGCGGCAAGCCTGCCGCCCAGGCAGTCCGTGCCGGCCCCGCCAACCCGCAGCGCGGACCTGGCGTTTGAGCCCGCCAACGGCCCGCTGCGGGCGCTGTGGCTGCGCGGCCCGCTGGGCCAGTTGCGGGTGCCGGTGGATGCACAAGCCGCCGCGCTGGTGCCCTACAGCATGGCGGCCGCACCTTTCAAGCGTTATTCGGCCGCCGATGTGCTGGCCAGGCGCCTGCCGCCGGGCGCGCTGCGCGACAAGGTGGTGCTGGTGGGTGTCAGCGCGCCCGGCCTGGTGGACCAGCGCGCCACCCCGGTGGACGACCTGATGCTGGGCACCCTGGTGCATGCCCACATGCTGGCCGGCCTGCTGCAAGCGACGCAAGGCCACCACAGTGCGCCAGGTGGACCGGGCACCAATCCAGGCCGGCTGCTGGCCGTGCCGGCCACTGCACCGCTGATCGAGGCTGCCAGCCTGCTGGCCCTGGGTGGCCTGCTGCTGTGGGCCCTGCCCCGGCTGCGCTTGTGGCACGGTGCTGCGCTGGTGGCCACACTGCTGCTGGCCGTGCTGCTGGGCCATACCCTGGCTTGGGTGCAGCTGGGCTGGGTGCTGCCACTGACCAGCAGCCTGCTGCTGCCGCTGCTGCTGCTGGCGCTGCAAGCCCTGCTGGCCTACCGCCAGGCAACAGGATCAAAGCAACAGCTGGCGCAGTTGTTTGGCCAGTATGTGCCACCCGAGCTGGTGGCCGAGATGGGCCAGGCACCCAGCCGCTACACCATGCACAGCCGCAGCGCCGAGCTGACCGTGCTGTTTGCCGATGTGCAGGGTTTTTCGGCCCTGGCCGAGCGCATGCCACCGGCCGAGCTGGGCGCCATGATGAACCTGCTGTTCTCGCACCTGACGGACGTGGTGCGGGCCCACCGCGGCACGCTGGACAAATACATCGGCGACGCAGTGATGGCCTTTTGGGGCGCCCCGCTGGACGACCCCGACCATGCCCGCCATGCAGTGACCGCTGCACTGGCCATGCGCGCCCGGCTGCCGGCCCTGCACGCTGAGATGGCCAGCCACGGCTGGCCGGCGCTGGAGATCCACATCGGCATCAACACCGGCCAGATGGTGGTGGGCGACATGGGCTCACGCCACCGCCGGGCCTACACCGTGATGGGTGACGCAGTGAACCTGGCGGCCCGGCTGCAGGCCCTGGCCAGCCGCCATGCCCTGGGCCTGGTGGTGGGCGACACCACCCAACGTGCGCTGGCCCAGGGCGCTGTGTTGCAACCCTGTCTGGCGCTGGGGCCAATGGCGGTGCGTGGCCGCGATGCGCCGGTGCTGGCCTGGCATCCGCTGGTCTGGCCACGCGGCCAGGCGGTGTCTGCCGCCGCGCTGGCACACACCTGGGACGCCCTGCGTGAGGCCGTGCGCGCCGGCCGCCAGGCGGAAGCCAACGCACTGCTGCAAACCCTGCAGCCCTACACCGCGCTGCAGCCACTGTGCCAATGGCAGCGTGGCCTGCTGCAAGCCGGTGGCAGCGGCACAGCCTTGCCACCGGCTTGACCCGCTGCACCCGCAGCTAACCCCGAGGATGGTGCTGCGCATGCAGCAGCCGCAGCCGCTCACGCGCCACATGGGTGTAGATGGTGGTGGTGGCAATGTCGGCATGGCCCAGCAGCAACTGCACCGCGCGCAAATCAGCGCCATGGTTCAGCAAGTGGGTGGCAAAGGCGTGGCGCAGGGTGTGGGGCGACAAGGGCACCGTGATGCCCGCCGTGGCCGCATGGCGTTTGATCAAAATCCAAAACATCTGCCGCGTCATCGGCCCACCGCGGGCAGTGACAAACAACGCGTCACTGCGCTGGCCACCCAAAATGGCCTCACGGCCTTGCGCCAGGTAGCGGGTGATCCAGTCACTGGCTTCGTCGCCAAACGGCACCAGCCGCTCTTTGCTGCCCTTGCCCACCACCCGCAGCACACACTCGGCCAGGCCCACCCGCACGCTGCTGATGTCCACCAGCTCGGTGACCCGCAGGCCGCTGGCGTACAACAACTCCAGCATGGCGCGGTCACGCAGGCCCAGAGGAGTGGCCACATCGGGTGCCGCCAGCAAAGCCTCCACCTGGGCCTCCGACAACACTTTGGGCACCCGCAGGGCCTGGCGTGCGCTGGTCAGGCGCAGGGTGGCGTCGGCCAGCACCAAATGCTCACGCAGGGCCCAGCGGAAAAACCGCTTGAACACGGTGAGCCGCCGGTTGGTGGTGGTGGCCAGGCTGCCGGCGTGGCGGTGGTTGGCATAGCCCAGCAAATCGACCTCGGTGCTGCTGTCAATCGCCCGGCCGGTGGTGTCGGCCAGCCAAAACGCATACAGCGTCAGGTCACGCCGGTAGGCCTCCAGCGTCAGTTTGGCCAGGCCGTCTTCGATCCACAGCGCGTCCACAAAGCGTTTGATCAGTGCCCGGCTGGCGGGTGGCAAGGCCGGGCGCTCATCGACGGCGGCGGCGCGGCGCATCACGTGGGCCTGGTACACCGGCTGCGGAGCAACTCAGCGGCTCATTCCAGCGTCAGCTTCTGTGCCACCACCACTTTTTTATACACCTCGTATTCCGCCTTGATCTGCTCGGCAAACTCGGCCGGGGTGTTGGCCACCACCAGTGAGCCGGTGCCCTCGATGCGGGCTTTCACATCCGGCAGTTCGGTGGTTTTTTTGACCGCCGCGTAAACCTTGTCCACCACCTCTTTTGGCAGGCCTTTGGGGCCGTAGATGCCGTAATAGGCCATGCGGTTGACTGGCTCCAGCCCCACCTCTTTGAAGGTGGGCACATTGGGCAACTGGCTCAGGCGGGTGGGGGCTGACACCACGATGGCCACCAAGCGGCCGTCTTTGATGAACGGCAACGCTGAGGGCATGTTGTCAAAAATAATCGGCACCTGGCCGGCCACCGTGTCGTTCAACGCCGGGCCCGCGCCGCGGTAGGGAATGTGGGTGACAAATGTGCCGGAGAGGTTCTTGAACAACTCCATCTGCAAATGGCCAATGCCCCCCGTGCCCGAGCTGGCAAAGCTGTATTTGCCGGGGTTTTTCTTGAGCTCGGCCAAAAAGCCTTTGTAGTCCTTGGCCGGAAACGACGGATGCACCGCAATCACATTGGGCGTGGCCGCCACGTTGGTGATGGGGGTGAAATCGGTGATCGGGTTGTAGGGGATCTTGGGGTTGATGGCCGGGTTGGCCGCCGTGGTGGACACGGTGGCCATGCCCAGCGCGTAACCGTCAGGCACCGCCTTGGCGGTGTCGTTGGCGCCCACCGAGCCGCCGCCACCGGCCTTGTTCTCCACCACCATGATCTGGCCCAGTGCGGCGGCAATCTTGTCGGCAATGGTGCGGGCCACGATGTCGGTGGTGCCGCCGGGTGCAAACGGCACCACCAGCCGCACCGGCTTGTTGGGGTAGGCGGCCTGGGCCTGCACGGCCAGCGGTGTGGCCAGTGCGGCACAGGTGGCCAGCATGGCCACCAAAACGGGGGATCGCTTCATGGGGACAAGTCTCCTGGATGCAGCGCCGTCATGCTGGTCATGACAGCGGGGTGGCGCATTGTGGGGCCAGTGGACCGGGGCGCAGGATGGGGCTGGGCTTGGCGCTAGGCAGGCTTGCCCAGCAGGCCCGCACGCAGTTTCTCGTCGCTCACATGCTCGCCCACAAACACCCGCAGCAGCGCGCTGTAAAAATCTTCACCCGGGATGGCTGCGCCCAGCAGTTTGCCGTTGTGCCAACACTGCAGGCCCTGGCCAGGCACAAAATCCAGGTTCACCGCGTCGCCCTTTTTGAACTTGCCCACCGGTTGGAGCAAGGCGTCAAAACGCGCCGCCCGCTCGGCCAACTGGGCTTGCACATCGGCCGGGTTGTTGCGCTCTAGGCCTTGGTGAAAGGCTTTGACAAACTCGGCCGCCGGCACCTCCAGCAACAAGCGTATTTGCAAGCGCTTGGGGCCCGGCACAGCAGCCACCGCGTCGGCCGTGCTGGCGCGCTGGCCCAGGTACAGCGCGGCGGCGTAACCCTTCAAAAACAAGACCGCACGCAAGCCGGTGCCGTTGAGCTGCAGGGCCTGGCCGGCCAGTTGTGCTTGCGGGTCGAACCGCACCCCGCCGATCGGGTTGGTGGGGTCGGCGGCATGTGCCAGCGGTGGTGTGATCAAGGCTGTGGCCAGCAGCAGGCAACGCAGCAAACGGACAAATGAGACAGGCATGGTGGGTGCGGTGCAAGTGGTCGTGGTGGTGGTGATGGGCGGGGTGGATCATGCTTCAACGTGGTGGCAGCCCGGCCGGCTGACCTGGCTGCGCACCGGTAGGGCCAGGGCACGCTTGCGGGCGGCGGCGAGGTGGGGGCAGCCGCCGCTGGCACACTGCGCTTGATGTCCACCTTGTTGCTGTTGCTGCCCGATTTTTTGCTGATCGCTCTGGGCTACCTGTTGTGCCGCCACACCGCGCTGGACCGCACGGTGTGGGACGGCGCCGAGCGGCTGGTGTATTACCTGCTGTTTCCGGTGCTGTTGTTCCAGGCCATTGTGCGCACCCCCATCCAGCTGGGCGACATGCTGCAGTTTGGCGGCGCCGGTATGGCGGTGGTGTTGTGCGGCGTTGCGCTGGCCTACAGCCTGGGCCGGTTGCCGGGCGTGGACCCAGCGCTGCATGCCAGCGGCGCGCAGATCGCTTTCCGCTTCAACAGCTTCATCGCCCTGGCCTTGGCCGAGCGCGTGGCCGGTGCGCCGGGTGTGGCCTGGCAGGCTTTGCTGGCCGCGCTGTGTGTGCCGCTGTGCAATGTGGCCGCCGTGTGGCCACTGGCACGCCAGGGCGGCCACCACTACGGCCGTGAGCTGGCGCGCAACCCGCTGATCCTGGCCACCGCCGGTGGCCTGCTGGCCAACCTGGCCGGTTTGCAACTGCCCGAGCTGGCGTTGACCAGTTTGTCGCGCATCGGCGCGGCGGCGCTGCCGGTGGGCCTCATGGCGGCCGGTGCCGGGCTGCGCCTGGGCACGCTGCGCCAGGCACCCGGCCTCACCGCCGGGCTGTTGGCCATCCGCCACCTGGCACTGCCGGCGGTGGCCATTGGCCTGGCCATCCGCCTGCGGCTGCCACCGGGGCAACAGGCCGTGCTGGTGGCGTTTGCCGCCATGCCCACCGCCAGCAGCGCCTATGTGCTGGCCGCGCGCATGGGCGGCAACGGCGGTTATGTGGCCGGGCTGGTCACCGTGTCCACCTTGCTGGCAATGCTGGGGCTGCCGCTGGCCTTGGCCGCGCTGGCCGCGCTGCGTTGAACACCTGTGTTGACGATTCAATCCGTGATGAGGACTGCGGCATGCCCCTGATGACAACACCCGCCCCCACCGCGCCGGCCACCCGCCTGCTGGCGGCCCTGGCACTGGCTGGCGCGCCCGCACTGGCCACCGCTGCGCTGGCGCTGGACGCCCTGCCCTACACCGCCACGCTGGGCTTTGAGACCCTGCGCCTGCCCAGCCAGGAGCGCCTGGGCCTGGCCCGGGGGGAGCTGTTGTTCGACATCGGCCACGGCCTGTGGCTGGGCCCGGTGGTCTACGGTGCGGCCACCGGCCAGCGCGGTGGTTTGTTTGTGGGCGGTGTGGTGCTGGAGCAGCGCTGGACCTTGGGCCAGGACCTGCGGCTGGGCACCAGCCTGGGCCTGGGCGGCGGTGGTGGTGCGGGCGCACCGGTGGGCAATGGCCTGCTGCTGCGCCCTGCGCTGCAGATCAGCCAGGGCATCGGCCCGCTGCGGGTGGGTGTCAGCGCATCGCGGGTGCAGTTTGCCGGCAGCACCCTGCACAGCAACCAGCTGGGCCTGTTGCTGCAGTGGCAAGACAACTACCACCATGTGCCGCTGGCCCAGATGGGTGAACGCCTGCCGGCAGACCAGCGCAGCGGCCTGGGGTTTGACCGCATCGCGCTCACCGCCGGCCGTTACCGGCTGGGACCGGCCGCTGCGCCGCAGCAGTTTGGGCTGGTGGGCGTGCGGCTGGAGCAAGACATCGGCACCGGCGCGCCAGGCGCCAACACCTGGGGCGTGGAGGCCAGTGCATCGGCCCAAGGCAAAACTGCCGGCTACATGGACATCCTGGCCCATGCCGGCCATAGCCTGGCGCTGGGCCCGGTGCGGCTGGGTTTCCGTGCGGCGCTGGGCCTGGGTGGCGGCGGTGCAGTGTTGACCGGTGGCGGTGCGATGGCCAGGCTGGACGCCACCCTGCAGGCTGCGTTGCCCGGCGGCTGGCAACTGGGTGCAGGCCTGGGCCGGCTGCGCGGCCAAACTGCCACCTTGCGCGGCCAGCGTGCCGAGCTGTGGCTGGCGCACAGCCTGGAGCCCACCGCTGCGCTGGATGAACCCAGCCGCGCCGGCACCGTGCGCCAGGCCGACTGGGGTGGTGGCGGGCTGCACATCAGCCCAGTGCGGCGGGCCGATGGCAGCAAGCAGGCGGTGCAGGCCATCGGCCTGGTGTTGAACCAGGGCCTGGGCGCTGTGCTGGGTGGCCAGGCCTATTTCAGCGGCCAGGCCTACAGCGCACTGGCCGGTGCGGCGGGCGGTTACTCCATCGGCCTGGTGGGCGCGGGCTGGGCCAGCGGGGCCGAGGCCGATACCTGGCGTGCCGGCGCCGAGCTGCTGGCCGGTGGCGCCGGGGGGGGTGGTGTCAAACAGGCCAGCGGCGGCTTGCTGCTGGGCCAGGCCTGGCTGAGCCGGCGCCTGGCCGAGCCGGCGCAGCGGCTGCGTGTGTCGGTGGGTGCGTTGGCGCCGCTGCAGGGCGGTGCGGCGGCCGCGCCGGTGGTCTCACTGGTGTGGACCCGCAGTTTCGGGCTGGTGGGGCCGTGATGACCGCTTGAGCTGGCACAGGTTGCCGCTGATCAATGGCTGTGGGTGTGGTGGGCATCCGGCACATGCGCATGGCGGTGCTGGATGGCCTGGTGTTGGTGTGCATGGCTGTGCGCACCATCGGGCATGGTGTGGTGGGCATGGTCGTGGTGGCCGTCGTCATGGCGGTGCGCATGCTCGTGCAGCAAGGCAGTGTGCAGATGTGCATGGCCATGCGATTCGGCCAGGTGCAGCACCACGCCAGCCAGCATCAGTCCGCTGCCCAGGGCCATCAGCGCGCTGGGTGGCCGGCCACCCAAGCCGACGGCCACCGCAGCACCGATGAAGGGCGCAAACGCAAACACCGACCCAGTGCGCGCCGCGCCAAACGCCCGCTGCGCCAGCAGGTAAAAGCGCAGGCGCAGACCGTAGCCTGATGCACCCACCGCCAGCAGGCCAGCAGCACTGCCAGCAAGCCCCACAGTTGCGCCCCGCCGCTGCGGCCCTGGTCCAGCACCAGCAGCATGCCGCCAGTCAGCAGCAGCGCCATGACGGCCCACACCCGGCCGGCCATCGTCTCGTGGTACAGCCGCCAGGCCAGCAGCGCGGTGAACAAGGCCTCTAGCGTCAACATCAGCGAGGCACTGGTGCCGCTGGTGTGCTGCAGGCCCCAGGTCAGGGCCACCGGGCCAAGCACTGCGCCAAAGCCGGCCATGGCCAGCAAGCGGCCCAAGTCAGCCCGCTGCAGACGCGCCTCGCGCCCTGTGTGCTGGCGTGACACGGCGCCCACCAGGGCCGCACCGGCGTACAACAAGCCAGCGGTGCTGAAAGCACCTAAGCCGACACCAAAACGCTGCACAAGCGGTGTGCTGATGCCAAACAGCGCGGCAGCCAGCAGGGCCAGCAAGCCGCCGCGCAGCGCTGGCAAGTGCTTTGGTTGGTTTGTCGGCATGGACTTACTTGACCGTGAAGCGCACGGTGATGGCTTTTTTGTCGGCGGTGTTCAGCGCGGCCACCACCTTGGCACCGGGTTTGAGCAACAGGCCCTTGGCCTCCAGCACGGCACCGGCCACGGCCAGCACGGCCTCCGATTTGTCAGCGCCGGCAAGCACCGTGAGCTTGCCGCTGATGCCGGTCAGCGGCATCGGCTTGCCGTGGTCCTCGACATGGATCACGGCGCCGCTGGGCAGCGCCACCAGCTCAAACGACAGGTCACTGGCCAGGGCCACCACACCACCGTGTTTGGCCTGGGCACCACCGTGGGCAAGCGCCGCATGGAAGGCGCTTGTTGACAGGCCGATCACCAACACGGCCAGCAGTTTTTTCATCATGGTCTTGGCTTTCTTGGAACATGCAGCGCCCAAGAACAGGCGGCGCTACGGGGCCTGGTGTGCGCCGTCAATAACTTTCAGCGTCCACAGGCGTTGCCAGCCGTGCCGCAGTGTCGGTGCCCCGCAGCAGCCGCTGCAGTGGCCTGGCGCCAAACAGCCAAAACAGCATGGGTGTGAGCACGGTGTCCAGCAGTGTGGCACTGACCAGGCCACCAAAAATCACCACGGCCACCGGGTGCAAGATCTCTTTGCCTGGTGCGTCAGCCGCCAGCAGCAGCGGTGTCAGTGCAAAGGCGGCCACCAGGGCGGTCATCAGCACCGGGGTCAAGCGCTCCAGTGAGCCCCGCACGACCAGCGCCTGGCCAAACACGGCGCCCTCATGCCGGCACAGGTGGATGTAGTGGCTGATCTTCAAAATGCCGTTGCGGCTGGCAATGCCGGCCAGCGTGATGAAACCCACCAATGAGGCGACCGACAAGCTGACACCGGCAAGCCACATGGCCAGCACACTGCCGATCAGCGCCAGCGGGATGTTGGCCATGACGATGGCCGCCAGCACGGCAGACTGGTAGCGGCTGTACAGCACCAAAAACATCAGCAGCAGCGACACCAGCGACAGCCCCAGGATCAGCCGGGTGGCCTGCTCCTGGGCTTGGAACTGGCCCTCCAGGCTGATGGAATTGCCACTGGGCAGTGCGGTTTTGCCAATCACGGCGCGGATGTTGGCCACCACCTGGCCCATGTCGCGCCCGTCGGTATTGGCGTAGACCACGATGCGGCGGCGGCCGTTTTCGCGGCCAATCTGGTTGGGGCCGTCGCTCTCGTCGACCGTGGCAATAGCCGACACCGGCAAGCGGCCGGCCGGTGTGTCGATCAGCGTGCGCGCCAGGTCTTGCGGGCTGCGCTGGGCGTCGGGCAGGCGCAGCACCAGGTCGTAGCGGCGCGCGCCGTCAACGATTTGGGTGCCGTGCCCGCCGTCGGTCAAGACCTGCAGAACGCGGATGGCCTCACCTGGGGCCAGGCCCACCTGGGCCAGCTTGCGGTGGTCCAGCCGCACGCTGATCTGCGGGATCAGCACCTGCTTTTCCACCGTCAAATCCACCAGGCCGGGCACGCTGGTCAACTGGGCGCGCAGTTGCTCGGCCAGGCTGCGCAGGGTGTCGGTGTCGTCACCGTAAATTTTGAGCGCAATTTGCGCCCGCACACCCGACAGCAGGTGGTCCAGCCGGTGCGAGATGGGCTGGCCGATGGCCACCTGGGCCGGCAGCACGGCCAGGCGCTGACGGATGTCGGCCATCACCGCCTCGCGGCTGCGGCCGCCGGGTGTCAGGTCCACATCCAGTTCGGCCGAATGCACCCCCTCGGCATGCTCGTCCAGCTCGGCCCGGCCGGTGCGGCGGCCCACTTGCCTGACCTCGGGCACCTGGGCAATCAGCGCTTCGGCTACCGCGCCAACACGGTTGGCCTCGGCCAGCGCGGTGCCGGGTGTCAGCAGCAGTGACAGCACCAGCGCGCCCTCGTTGAACGCCGGCAAAAACGCCCGCGGGAACCAGGGCACGCTGGCCGCCGCAGCGGCCACCGCCAGCACAGCGGCCAAGACCAACTTGCGCGCCTGCGGAAACGACCACGCCAGCAGCCGGCCGTCACAGCGTTTCAGCCAGGCCACCAGCGGGCTGTCGCCCTGGTCCAGCCGCTGCATGCTTGGCAGCAGGGTCAGGCACAACACGGGTGTGACCGTCATCGACACCGTCATCGACGCCAGGATGGACACGATGTAGGCCATGCCCAGCGGGCTGAACAAGCGGCCCTCAATGCCCGGCAGCGCAAACAGCGGCACAAACACCAGCACCACGATGACGGTGGCGTACACAATGCCCGAACGCACCTCCACGCTGGCGCGGCGCACCACCTCCAGCAGCGGCAGCGGCTGGCTGGCCTGCCGGTTCTGCTTCATGCGGCGCAGGATGTTTTCTACATCCACCACCGCGTCGTCCACCAGCTCACCGATGGCGATGGCCAGGCCGCCCAAGGTCATCACGTTGATCGACTGGCCCAGCCACTGGAACACCAGCGCCGTGACCGCCAACGACAGCGGAATGGCGATCAACGAGATGAGCGTGGTGCGCACCGACAGCAAAAACGCAAACAACACGATGGCCACCATGATGGCGCCGTCGCGCAGCGCCTCAGCCACGTTGCGCACCGAGGCCTGGATGAAATCAGCCTGGCGGAACAACACCTTGGGCGCGGCCAGCCCGGCGGGCAGGCCTGGCTGCAGTTCGCGCAGCGCGGCTTCAATCTGGGCGGTCAACTTGAGCGTGTCGGCAGCGGGTTGTTTTTGCACACTCAGCACCACCGCCGGTGCGCCGTTGTAGCCGGCATCACCGCGTTTTTGGCGGGCCGCAAAGCGCACCGTGGCCACTTGGCTGAGCAGCACGGCGCGGCCGTCTTTCCAGGCCACGGCCATGCCCGCCAGGTCATCCAGGTGTTGGGTGCGGCTGATGTGGCGGATCAGGTATTCGCGGCTGTTCAGGTCAATAAAACCACCGCCGGCATTGCTGGCGTAAGCCCGCAGCGCCTGTTCCAGCTGGCTGAGCGACACGCCCACCTGCGCCATGCGCGCGGTGTCGGGCTCGACCTGCAATTGGCGCACCTCACCGCCGATGGGGATGACCTGCGCCACACCGGCGATGGACAGCAGGCGCGGCCGCAGCACAAAGTCGGCGTAGTCACGCGCTTGCATCGGCGTGGCGGTGGCGGTGGCGGTGGCGGCGGTGCCGCCCAGCGGCAACGCAATCAACATCACCTCGCCCATGATGGACGACACCGGGCCCATCAGCGGGCTGATGTCGCCCGGCAACTGGGCCTTGACCAGTGCCAGCCGCTCGGCCACCAGTTGGCGGTTGCGGTAGGTGTCGGTGCCCCAATCAAACTCGGCATACACGATGGACAAGCCCACCCCGCTGGTGGACCGCACCCGGGTGACTCCCGGCATGCCGCTGAGCGCCGTCTCGATGGGCGTGGTGATGAGCTGCTCCACCTCCTCGGGTGCCATGCCGCCGGCCTCAGTCAGCACGGTGACCAGCGGTTTGTTGAGGTCGGGAAACACATCCACCGGTGTGTGCCAGGCGCTGATGGCGCCATACACCATCAACAGCGCGGCTGCGGCCAGCACCAGCAGCCGGTTGTGCAGGCTGCTGCGAACAATCCAATTGAACATGGTGCGGTCCGGTCAGCGGATCTGGGCGATGAGTGGTGCGCCTTGCACCACCACCCGGTTGTTGGGCGCCAGGCCGCTGGTGACCAACACGGTCTGGCTGTCCAGCGGGCGCAGCACCACCGCTTGGGCGACAAAACGCTCGGCCCCGGTCTTGATCCACACCACCGCCTCATTGGCCGCGTTGCGTACCACCGCCTGGGCCGGCAGCACGATGCCGGTGGCCTTTGCGGTGCTGGCCACCACCAGCGTGACCGGCTGGCCAACCGCCAGCGGCAAGGCGCCGCCGGCCTGGCCGGGCTGTCCAGCGCGGTCAAGCCTGACGCTGAAGGTGAGCGGCAGCACGCCGTCCCGCAACACCCGACCCGCGCCCAGCAGCTTGAGCGACACACCGGCCACACCCTGCAACTGGGCGCCGGCAATCTGGCTGGCCAGGCTGGCGTCGGTGGTGGTGGCCTCCACCAACAGGCGGCTGGGGTCCAGCAGCTGGACCAGCAGGTCACGCGGCTCCACCACCTGGCCGGCTTGCAAGTCCACCTGGGCGATGACACCGGAGATGGGGGCCAGCAGCGCCTCACGCGACCCGATGCTGCTGCGGATGTGTTGCTCACGGTTGCGCAGGCCGTGCAGCTCGGCTTGTGCAGCGTCCATGTCTTTGCGCGGCACCGTGCCCTCCAGGCCTTGCAGCCTGGCCACACGCTGCTCGGCCAGCAGGCGCTGGGTTTGCAGGTCGGCCGCCTGGGCGCGCTGCTGGGCCTCGGCATAGGGCTGGGCATGGTGAACCAGATAGGCCAGCACCGCGCCGCGGCGCACCACCTGGCCGGCCACTGGCAAGCCGTTGGGGCCGGGCTCTACCCGGCCGCCGTGCGCGGCCTGCACCCGGCCGCTGGCGTTGGGGTCGGCCATCACCCGGCCGGACAGCAACTGGCTGGCGGCGGCCTCGGTGAGCGGTGCCAACACGGTGCGCACGCCCATGCGGCGCTGCGCGCCCATCGGCACGTTCACGCTGCCATCGGGCAGGCGTGCCAGGCCGCTGGGGCTGGCCGCAGTGGTGGGGCCGTCCAGGTGTTCACCGTTGGGTCCGTGCGCGCCAGGGCCGGCCTGTGCGGCCGACAGCGCAACGCCCAGCAGCAGTGTGCTGATGACGCGGGGCAGGCTGGGTGGCATGGCGGTGCTGGCTGTGCGGGTGGACCTCATGGCTGGCTCTCCGGCTTGGTTTGGCTGGCGGCCGGCTGGCCCACCGCTGGGCGCCGCAGGCGCCACCAGGCCAGCCCTGCCAGCACCACCAGGCTGAGTGCGGCCATGCCGCGCCAGCCGGTCAGCCACTGGCCCGGGCCGTGTGCATCGACCTTGCCAGGCACAGCGGCATGGTCATGGCCACCCCCAGCAGGGTCATGGGCCGCCAGCGCCCGGGTGCCAACGGTCAGGGTGCCGTCCAGCAGGTCGGTGTCGGGGCCTGCCCGCACGGTGATCACCAACGCATGCTGGCCTGGGCTGGACAGCGCCTTGAGCAGGGCGGGGTCGGCCACCGCATAGTCGCCGTCGTCGTCATGGAATTTGGCCTGGGCCTTGATGCCGCCGGTCTCCACCTCCACCGCCGCATGCAGCACCGGCGTGTTGGTCTCGAAGCGGTGGATCAGCAGCGACAACTCGCCACCGCTCAAGCTGGCCACCAGCTCAAACAAGTCGGTGTGGGCCTCCAGCCGCTGGCTGTTGCTGCCTGCGGCCGCGCTGGTGGTCGGGCCGTCCAGGTGCTCACCGTTGGGGCCATGGGCGCCCGGGCCGGCAAGGGCGGCAGTGCAAGCCAGGCTGGCGGTGAGCGCCAGGCTGGCCAGCAGCGAGGTGGGGTGATGCGTGGTCATGGTGCAACTCCAAAAGCTTGGTGCAATTGCGCGCGGGCCAGGCCCACAGCGGCGTGTTGGCGGGCGGCGCCGGCCTCGGCCTGGTTGGCGGCAGACACGGCGCGCAGCAGGTCGGGCAAGGGGGTTTCGCCGGCCTTGAAGGATGTTTCGATCAGGCCGGCACGCTCACGCAGCAGGCTGGCACGATCACGTTCGGCCTTGGCTTGTGTGGTGCTGGCAACCAGGGCGCTGCGGGCTGCGGTCTGGCTGGCCAACACCTGCTCAGCCAGCCGCTGGGCGTGTGCCTGGGCCAGGTCCAGGTCGGCCAGTGCGGCGGCCAGCAGCGGCTGGTTGCGGTCGTCAGTGCCAAAGGGCAGGCGCAAGGCCAGACCCACGCTGGTGCTGGCCGATTCGGTGCGGCCCGGTGTGGCGTTGAGCAGGCGCAGCGTCAGTTCGGGCGAGTCGCGGCGCGACAGGCGCACACGCTCCAGGCGCAGGCGTGCGGCGGCCACCGCAGACTGCGCGGCCACGGCGTCTGGGTGGTTGTCATGCGGCGGTGGGCTGGCTTCAGCTACGTCCGGTTCGGCCAAGCCGGCCAGGCGTGGCCAGGCTTGCAGGCCGGTCAACAGTGACCAGCGGGCCCGGGTGGTCAGCAGGCGCTGCGCCAGCTCGGTTTGCTGCGCAGCAGTGGCCAACAGCTCGGCCCTGGCGGCCAGGGCATCGGCACGCGCCAGGTCACCAGCGCGGACCCGGCGGTCCACATCATCGGCCAGGGCTTGCAGCGTGCTGCGCTGGGCCAGCAGTTGCGCGGCCTCGGCGTCCAGCGCCACCAGGGCCCAGCCCACATCGCGCACCTCACCGGCCAGGCGCAAGCGGGCGGACTGGCCGCTGGCACTGGCCAGCACCAGGTCAGCGTCGGCAACAGCCGCCCGCGCCGCGCGCTGGCCAGGCAGCCACAGCGGCCAGGACAAGGCCAGCTCGGTTTCACGCGCGCCGTTGGCCGAGGCCAGGCGGTCGTCGCGGTGCGACAGGCCCAGCGCTGGTGGGCCGGCCCATGGCGCAGCGGCCACCGCCCGGTCGGCCAGCGCACGCTGGCGTTGGCCCTGCAGCTCACGGGCGGACACGGCGCGCTGCCAGGCCGCAGCCACGGCCGCAGCCAGGGTGATGCCGGCATCCTGCGGTGTGGCAGTGGTGGGTGCAGCGGGTGCTGCGGTGGGTTGCGCCAGCGCAGCACACACCAACAAACTGCCTGCAAGCGCGCAGGACAACAAACGGACAGAAGGACTCACGGTGCGCCAAACAGTGGGTTCGGCGGGGCGCTTGCTGGATTGCGCAGCAGGGCAAGCCAGCGCGGGGCGCCGCCAAACGGATGACACCACCACCCAGGTCAAGCCGGGTGGGCAGGTTCAGGTGTCAGCGCGGCAACCGGGGTGGTCGTTTGGGCGAATCGAGATAGGGTGAGGGCAAGCCCACCGCCTGGGTCGCGGGCAGCGGCTGGCTGCTGCGCAGCGGCAAGGTGCCGGCATTGGACGGCAGCAGACAACTGCCGTGGGCGCAGCCGTCCGCCACCATGTGCTGGGCCGAAGCGGTGGAGTCATCCGGGTGGATGGCGCCATGGTCGTCGTGGTGATGGTTTTCTTCCAGCCAGTGCATCGCGGCGTGGTCATCGTGCTGGATGTCCGATACCCAGGCGCCTGCCGCCCCGGCCATGGCGTGCCAAAGCAGCGCAAAAAGCACGATCCAGGGGGCAAGGCGGTGGCGCATGGATACCAGTGTATCGGCAGCCCTGTCGGCCGCTTGCGTGGCCGCAAGCCGCTGCACTGCGGCCCTGAAACCTTGATTCACGGCCCCGCCGCGCGCAGCCGCGCCACTGCGGCCGGCAGGTCGGCCCAGGCCGGCTGGCCAGGTGCAAAACGCTGTCTCATCCAGGCCGCCAATTCAGCCACCTGGGCATCGTCCAGCGCATGGCGGAAGGCCGGCATGTGGCCGATGGCCGGAAAGGCGGGCTGCCACAGGCCGTCCAGCACGGCGCGCACCAGGCCGTCGGCTTGCGCGCTGTGCAGCTTGGGGTTGAGCGCCAGCGGCTGGTTGAGGCCGGCCACGGCCGGGCCGTCGCCAGCGTGGTGGCAAGCACCGCAGGCGGACTCAAACAGGCGCTGGGTGGGGCCGGGCAGCGCCTGGGTGGCTTGGGTTTCGGCAATGGCCAGCAAGCGCTGTGCGTCCTGCTCGGCACCGGCCGTTGAGGCATCAGCCTGCAGCGACACCAGGTAGTGCGCCATCGCCGCCACATCCGCCGCATCGGCCTGGGCCAGGGCCTGCACCACCGACGCCATCGGCCCGGCGGCAATGCCGTGCTGGGGGTGGTGGCCTCGGCGCAGGTATTGGGTCATCGCGGCTTCGGTCCAGCGCACCGGGGGTCGGGCCAGCGCGCCCAGGGCCGGGGCCAACCAGCCGTCCACCAGGGCGCCGCCCAGGTAGGCGCTGCTGCGCTCGGCGCCCAGCGCTTCGCGTGGGCTGTGGCAGGCGCTGCAGTGGCCCAGGCCGTTGACCAGCTCGGCGCCGCGCTGCCACTGCGGGCTGCGGCTGGGTGCTGCGGCGGCTTGCGGCTGGGCCACCGGGCCGGGCGGCAGGTACAGCGCGTTCCACAAACCCATCAGCGGCCGCAGGTTGAAGGGGAAGCGCAAGTTGGTGGTGTTGGACCTGTTGCTGGCCACCGCAGGCTGCACCATCAGCCAGGCGTAGAGCGCGGTCAGGTCGTCGTCGCTGGTCTGGCTGAAGGCGGTGTAGGGGAAGGCCGGGTACAGCAGATGGCCGTCGCGCGACACCCCGTGCCGCATGGCGCGCTGGAAGGCGCTGAAGGACCACAGGCCGATGCCGCTGGCCGGGTCCGGCGTGAGGTTGCTGCTGTAGACAACGCCAAACGGCGTGACCAGCGGTCGGCCGCCGGTATTGGGCGTCAGGCCGTCAGCGGTGTGGCAGCCCACGCAGTTGCCCAGGGCTGCCAACTGGCGGCCACGCTCAATCACGGCCGGGCTGTAAACACCTTGCGACGTGGCCAACACCGGCGCGATGCTGGAGCGCCAGCCCAGCACAGTGGCCAGCAGGCCCAGCGCGGCCACCGCGCCAGCACTGGCAATGGCCCACCAGGGTTTGCGGCGGCGTTGTGGGTTGCGGGTGGGTGGCGTACTGGGTGCTGTGCTGGATGCCGTGCCGGGCAAGGCGGGTGGTTGAGGTGCTGGCCCCGGCGGCGGGCTGCCTGCAGAACCGCCTGCACCGCTGGCCGACCCGGCACCCTGCGACTGCAAGGCCGCCCGCACCACCTCCGGCGTGAACGGCGGCTGGCGCAGCCGCACACCGGTGGCATCAAAAATCGCATTGGCGATGGCCGCTGTGCCGGGCACCGAGGCCGATTCACCCACGCCCAGCGCCGGCTCACCGGGGCGCGGCAGCAGCAGCACGTCCACCACCGGCACCTCGTGGAAATGGAGGATGGGGTAACTGCCCCACTCGCGGCTGGCCACGGTGCCGGTGCTGGCATGCACCCGCAATTGCTCTTTGAGCGC
Organism: Betaproteobacteria bacterium; assembly: GCA_043759535.1. Taxonomy (GTDB): domain Bacteria; phylum Pseudomonadota; class Gammaproteobacteria; order Burkholderiales; family Burkholderiaceae_C; genus Pseudaquabacterium. The sequence goes on from JAYVLI010000327.1 coordinate 17,995, forward strand.
CCTGCTGGTGGTCTGCAGCACGTTGCCGTGGACTTGCTGCGTCACGCCCAGCGGGTTGACCATCAGCCCGGCGTCTTGCCCCACCACCACGCGCTTGACCTGCACCTCACCGGTGACGGTATTGACCTGCACATCAGCCACCCAGGCCGCCCAGGCCGCACCAAAACCCGGAAACTTGCTGTGGATGTAGCGGGCGTAGGCCACGCCCTGCCCTTGGCGCCATTCACCGTGTGCGCCCTGCGCCGGCTGGCCCATCGGGCTGGTGTGCGGCAGCCAGCCGGCGCGGTTGGCGGTGGCGCGCAACAGCGCCGCTGCACGCACATCGGGCAGGTGCTGCAGGCGGTAGGCCAGCGGGTCGGCCCCGGCCGCATGGGCCAGCTCGTCGATGTAGCTCTCGTGCGCAAAGCTGTTGGGCAAGGCCGACACACCACGCAGCCAACTGGCCCGCAGGATGGGCGCCATGTCGTTGACGGTGATGCGCTGGTGCGGCATGGCGTAGGGCGGCACTGCCGTGCGGTCACCCATCTCGAATGCCTGCGCAACCGCCGGCACCGCACCAGTGAGCAGCAGCGCCAGCGTGGGCGCGCCGTTGCTGGGGTAGCTGGTGGCAAAGTCATACGCAGCGGGCGCGCCATCGGCTGCCAGGCCACCGCGCACCGTCATCAACTGGGCCGCGCCTTTGGGCTCCCACAGGTGTTCTTGCACCCGGGTCAACTGCACCCGCACCGGCCGGCCCACGGCGCGGGACAACAACAGCGCGTCCGCCGCCACATCGTCCGCGCTGTTGCGGCCGTAACAGCCGGCGGCCTCCAGCCGGATGACTTCAATCGCGGTGGCGGGCAGGCCGGTGAGCAGGGCCAGATCAGCACGCAAGGCATGCGGGTTTTGCGTGCCGGCCCAGACGGTGGGCTTGCCGTCTGCCCAATCGGCCAGCGCACACGACGGCCCGATGGACGCATGCAGTTGGTAGGGCCAGACGTATTGCCGGTCCAGCCGCTGCGACAGCCCGGCCAGCGCGTCGTCCACATCCCCCTGCTGCGCCACCACGCGGGCAGTGCTGGGGTGGGCGCTGAGGGCTTGGGCCAAGTCATCCAGCGGCGGGCTGGGGGTGTGCGGCGCCCAGGTGACTTGCAACGCGTGCATGGCGGCATCAGCCTGGTCCTCACGCTGGGCCACGATGCCGATGAAGTCACCGATGACCACCACCTTCTCGATGCCGGCGATGTGGGCGATGGAGACCTCATCCACCGCCAGCAATGAGCGGCCGACAAAATCCCCCGCGTCCAGCCCGGCATACGGCGGCCGCAACACCCTGCCGTGCAGCATGCCGGGCAGGCGCTGGTCATGCACATACACCGCTTGGGCCGTGGCCTTGGCCGGCAGGTCGGTGCGCGGCGCGGACGTGCCCACCAGGGTGTAGGCGGCCACCGGCTTGGTGGGGGTGGCGCTGTCCAACAACAGCTCGACATGCTGGCCGGCCACCAAGGACGCGTAGGTCAGGTGTTGGGCATCGGGGGTGATGATGGCGCCGTGCTGGGTGAGCAGATCGGCCACCGCTGCACCGCTGCGTGCGGCGGCCTGGGCCAACAACCAGGCCCTGGCTTGGGCTGCAGCGGTGCGCAGCGGTTGGGCATGCAGCTGGATGGAACTGCTGGCAATGGTGGCGCCCTGGTGCGGCGCGCGTGCGGTGTCGCCCAACACCACCTGCACTGCCGCCAGCGGCAGGTCCAACTCTTCGGCCACGATCTGGCCGTAGGCGGTGGCCAGGCCGGTGCCCAGGTCCACATGGCCGGCCAGGGCGATGACCTGGCCGTCGTCCAGCAGGGCCAGCAACACCTCCAGCCCCTCGGCCGGGTCAGCCGGCACGGCGGGGGGTTGGCCGGCTGCGGGCGGCGGGGTTTCAGCCGGCGGGCGCAGCACCATCAGCACACCGGGTGCGTTGCGGAAATCAGCGCGGCTGCGCCAGGTGCTGGTGTCTCTGGCCATGCGGGGTGTCAGGCGCCGGCCATGCCGGCAGCAGCCGCTGCCATCAAGCCCGCCGCAAGCTGCACGGCCTGCAAGATTTCAAGATGGCTGCCGCAGCGGCACAGGTTGTGTGACAGCGCCGCGCGCACTTGCGCATCGGTGGGCTGGGCATGCTGCTGCAGCAAAGCCACGGTGGCCATCACCATGCCGTTGAGGCAGTAGCCGCACTGGGCCGCTTGGGTGTGGATGAAAGCCTGCTGCACCGGGTGCAGCTTGTCAGGACGCACTGGGTGTGGCACGCCCAAGCCGCCCAAACCCTCCAGCGTGGTCACTGCCCGACCGCCCACCCCCGCCAACGGCATGGCGCAAGACCGCACCAGCGCACCATCCACCAACACCATGCAAGCACCACACTGGCCCAGGCCGCAGCCGTATTTCGGGCCGTTCAGCCCCAGGTCATTGCGCAGCACCTGCAGCAGCGGCACGCTGCCATGCACCACCAGATGATGGGCCTGGCCGTTGACCTGCAGGGTGAAGGACGGCAAGGGATTCATGCCACAACATCACGCCACAACATCAAGCCACCACAACATCCGCGCTCTGGATGCGATTCACGCCTTTGGCGGCCATCTGCTGCCAGGCCGCAGCCAGTGAGCCGTTCAGGTCAATCGCGCGGCAGGCGTCTTCCACCACATACACGGTGAAGCCGGCTTTGCGGGCGTCCATCGCGGTCCAGGCCACACAAAAATCGGTGGCCAGGCCGACCACGTACACCGTCTTGATGCTGCGCGCCTTGAGGTAGGCCGCCAGGCCGGTGGCGCTTTTGTGGTCGGCTTCTTCAAACGCCGAATAACTGTCCATGTCCTTGTGAAAACCTTTGCGCAAGATGATTTGCGCAGTGGGCAGTTTCAAATCCTTGTGCAGCGCGGCGTCGTCGCTGCCTTGCACGCAGTGGTCAGGCCACAGCACTTGCTGGCCGTAGCGCAGCTTGGTGGTCTCGAATGGTTTTTTGCCAGCGTGGCTGCTGGCAAATGAGGCATGGCCTGCGGTGTGCCAGTCTTGCGTGACCACGATGTTGGCAAACGCGGCCGAGAGCTTGTTGATCACCGGCACCACCTCTTCGCCCTTGGCCACCGGCAGCGTGCCACCGGTGACAAAGCAGTTTTGCACGTCCACCACGATCAGCGCGGCGTGAGTGCCGGGCTTGAACTTGGTGGCGGCCAGCAGCGGCAGCGGTGCGGCCAGGGCGCCGGTGGCCAGGGCCAGGCGCTGCAGGGCGGTGCGGCGGGATGGGGCAGTTGCGTTGGTGGACATGGGGGCTCTCCGGTGGTTGGGTCGTTGAAGATGATTGCACTGCAAGACGCTCACATTGAAAGATAGGCGCGCCGCACCTCGGTGTTGGCCACCAGCGCGGCCATGCTGGACTGGTGGCGGATCTGGCCTTTTTCGAGCACATAGGCCCGATCTGACACCAGCGCGGCAAAGTGCATGTTCTGCTCACACAGCAGGATGCTGACGCCCTGGCTTTTCAGCGCCAGGATCATCTGCGCCATCTGCTCCACGATCAAGGGCGCCACACCCTCGCTGGGCTCGTCCAGCAGCACCAAAAACGGGTTGCCCATCAGTGTTCGGGCAACAGTCAGCATCTGCTGCTCACCGCCGCTCATGCGGCCACCGGGGCGCTGCGGCATCTCGCCCAGGTTGGGAAACAGGCGGAACAGCGCATCGGGCGTCCAGCTTGGGGCTGCTGTGCCGTCAGGCCACAGGCGCGGCGGCTGGCGGCCCACGGCCAGGTTTTCCAGCACGGTCAGGTCATGGAAGATGCGGCGGTCCTCAGGCACAAAACCCAAACCGCTGCGGGCAATGGCATGCGGCTCGGCCCGGCTGATGTCTGCACCCATGAACTGCACCTGGCCTTGGCGCCTGTCCATCAAACCCATCACCGCTTTGAGGGTGGTGCTTTTGCCAGCGCCGTTGCGGCCCATCAGCGCCACCACCTCACCACGCTGCACTTGCAGGTCCACCCCAAACAGGATTTGTGCGGCGCCGTACCAGGCGCACAGGCCGCTGGCTTGCAGCAGCGGAGATGCGATGACACCACTCATGACGCCGCCTGCTCAAAGGTTTTGCCGGTGCCAAAGTACACCGCCTGCACCTCGGCGTTGTCGCGGATCTGCGCCGGTGTGCCCTCGGCAATCAACCTGCCGCGCGCCAGCACGATCAACCTGTCGGCATGGGCAAACACCACGTCCATGCTGTGCTCGGTGAACAGCACCCCCAGGCCACGCTGCAGCACCAGGCGCTTGGTCAGCGCCATCAAATCATTGCGCTCTTGTGGCGCCATGCCGGCGGTGGGCTCGTCCATCAGCAGCAGTTTTGGGCTGTTGGCCATCGCAATGGCCAGTTCCACCCGTTTCACATCACCGTAGGCCAGCACGCTGCATGGCCGGTCGGCTTGTTGGGCCATGCCCACTTGCTGCAGCAGGTCCAGTGCATCGTCACGCCGGTAGGCTGCCGCCGGGCGCCACAGTGAATACAACCTGGCGTCGGCTGAGAGCAGCGCCATCTGCACGTTCTCCACCACGCTGAGGGACGCAAAGGTTTCGGCAATCTGGAAGGTGCGGCCCACACCGCGCTTCCACACCGCACGCGGCTTGCGGCCGATCAGCTCTTGCCCGTCCAGCAGGATGGACCCGCTGTCGGCTTTCAACTGGCCGTTGACCATGTTGAAGGTGGTGGACTTGCCGGCGCCGTTGGGGCCGATCAGCGCCAGCAATTCACCTTTTGCCACCGTGAAGCTGATGCCGTCCACCGCGCGGTTGCCACCAAAGGATTTGCCCAGGCCGCTGACTTGCAACAACGCCGTCATGTTGCGTTCCTTGGTTTGGCAAAGCGCGCAACCAGTTGCCCCGCCGCACCGGCAATGCCTTGCGGAAACGCCAGCACCAGCAGCAGGATGATGGCGCCCAGCAGCGCGCGCCAGTAGTCTGTTGCCCGCGCCACACTGTCTTGCAGCCAGGTGAAAGTGACCGCGCCCACCACCGGGCCGGTGAGGGTTTGCACACCGCCCAGCAGCACCATCACCAGGCCGTCTACCGACCGGCCCACGCCCAGGCTGTCGGGTGAGATGCTGCCTTTGCTGAAGGCATACAGCGCACCCGCCAGGCCTGCCGCAACAGCAGCCAACACAAAGGCGGCCCACTGCAGGCGCGGCACATCCAGCCCGATGGCGTCGGCCCGCAGCGGTGAATCGCGCCCGGCGCGCAACGCATAACCAAACGGTGAAAACAACACCCGGCGCAGGCCCAGCACCCCAGCGGCCACCAGCGCCAGCGTCAAGTAGTAATAGGCCTGTTTGTCCGCCAGCCAGGCTGCCGGCCAGACCCCCGTGATGCCGTTGCTGCCACCGGTGAACTCATCCCACTGGAAGGTGATGGACCAGACGATCTGGGCAAACGCCAGGGTGAGCATGGCCAGGTACACACCCGACAAACGCACACAAAACCAGCCGAACACCAGCGCGCCCAAACCCGCCACAAATGGCGCGACCAGCAGGGCGGCCTCCATCGGCAAATAGGCGTTTTGCAGCAGCAACGCAGCGCCGTAAGCACCCAGGCCAAAGTAGGCGGCGTGGCCAAAGCTGTGCATGCCGGCCGGGCCCATGATGAAGTGCAGGCTGGCGGCAAACAGCGCAGCGGTCAGCAGGTCAATGGCCAGCACGGTGGTGTAGGGGCTGGCGGCGGTGGCCAGTGGCAAGGCCAGCAATGCGACGGCCAACAGCGCAGCCGCCACCCGCAACGGGGTGCTGGCCGGGCGCAGCGGCGCCTCAATGGCCGCCGTGTTGCGGGATGCCGCTTGCGGCCGGCCCAACAAGCCCCAGGGCCGCCAGACCAGCACCACCGCCATCACCAAAAACTCAGCCACCAGCGTGAGTTTGGAAAAGCTGAACTCCACCCCCAGCCAATGCACTGTGCCAAGGCCAACACACAGTGCCTTGATCTCGGCAATCAACAAGGCCGCCACATACGCCCCGGGGATGGAGCCCATGCCGCCCACCACCACCACCACAAACGCGTCGCCGATGGTCAGCAAATCCAGGTTGAGTGCTGCCGGTTCACGCGGCAACTGCAGCGCGCCACCCAAACCGGCCAGCATCGCACCCAGCGCAAACACGCTGGTGAACAACCAGGCCTGGTTGACCCCCAGCGCGCCCACCATCTCGCGGTCTTGGGTGGCGGCGCGCACCAGCGTGCCCCAGCGGGTGCGGGTGAGCAGCAGCCACAGCGCCGCCAACACCAACGGGCCGACCACGATCAACAACAGGTCATAGGTGGGGAAACGCCGGCCCAAAATATCCACCGCGCCACCCAGACCGGGGGCCCGTGGGCCCAGCAAATCCTCAGGCCCCCACAACCACAGCGCGGCATCCTTGAGTACCAGCACCAGCGCAAAGGTGGCCAGCAACTGAAACAGCTCAGGCGCCCGGTAGATGCGGCGCAGCAGCAGCACTTCCACCAGCGCGCCAATGGCGCCCACCGCCAGCGCCGCACCCAGCAGCGCGGGCCAGAAGCCGATTGCTGGCCCGAGTTTTTCAACCAAGCTGTAAGCGATGTAGACGCCCAGCATGAAAAACGAGCCGTGTGCAAAGTTGACGATGCGGGTGACGCCAAAGATCAGCGACAAACCCGCTGCCACCAAAAACAGCGACGACGCGCCGGCCAGGCCGTTGAGCAGTTGGACGAGGAAGCCTGAGAACCCCATGTGCGGGCGATCAGTCGGCTGGACGCAGTTTCTTCACCTCGGCATCGGTGGGCTGGTACTTGGCGCCGTCCAGATAGACGTAATCCACCATCGTGCCCTTGCCTTTTTCCAGCTTGGTCTTGCCCACGTAAGCGCCCATGGTGCTTTGGTTGTCCTGGGCGCGGTACACCGTCTTGCCAAACGGCGTCATCAGCTCCAGGCCTTTGAAGGCGACCACCAGCTTCTCGGTGTCGGTGCTCTTGGCTTTGCTGATGCCGGCAGCGAGTGACTTGATGGCGGTATAGCCCACCACCGACCCCAGCCGCGGGTAATCGTTGTACTTGCGGTGGTAGGCCAGGAAAAAGGCTTTGTGCTCGGGTGTCTGGATGCCGTACCAGGGGTAACCGGTGACGATCCAGCCATTGGGCGATTCGTCTTTCAGTGGGTCCAGATATTCGGGCTCACCGGTCAACATGCTGACCACCTCACGGCCCTGAAATAAGCCCCGGGTATTGCCCTCACGCACAAACTTGGCCAGGTCGGCACCAAACAGCACGTTGAAGATGGCGTCGGGCTTGGCGTCGGCCAGGGCTTGCACCACGCTGCCGGCGTCCAGCTTGCCCAGCGGGGGCGCTTGCTCGGCCACAAACTCCACATCCGGCTGGGCGGCTTTGAGCAATGCCTTGAAAGTAGCCACCGCGCTCTGGCCGTATTCGTAGTTGGGGTAGACCACGGCCCAGCGCTTTTTCTTGAGCTTGACTGCCTCGGGCACCAGCATGGCGCTCTGCATGTAGGTGGACGGCCGCAGGCGGTAGGTGTATTTGTTGCCGTTTTGCCAGACGATCTTGTCGGTCAGCGGCTCAGAGGCGAGGTAGAAAAACTTCTTCTGTTTGGCAAAGTCAGTCAGGGCCAGGCCGATGTTGGACAAGAAGCCTCCGGTCAGCACGTCCACCTGCTCGCGCGAGACCAATTCTTCAGCGGCGCGCACCGCGTCACCCGGCGTGCCGTTGTCGTCGCGGGTGATGAGCTGCACTTTTTTGCCATTCAGGCCACCGGCGGCATTGATCTCTTCCACCGCCAGTTCCATGCCTTTTTTGTAGGGCTCAAGGAATGCGGGCTGCACCTTGTAGCTGTTGACCTCACCGATCTTGATCACGCCTTGGGCGTGGGCGGCGGGGATGTACTGCAGGGTGATGGCCAACAGGGCGGCGGTCAGGGCAAAGGGTTTCATGGGTGTGGTCCTGGCAACGACAAAAGTAGGAGTGTCAATCAGTGCGGGATGGTGCTGAAACTTGACAACGCAGGCCTCAGCGCAAGCCGTCTTCGCCTTTGATCTCGCTGGCCTGCAGGCCACCGATGCGGGCCAGTGGCCGGCCGCTGTCGGTCACGGCCACGGCCACCAAAATTTCATCGGCGCGTGGGGCGTCCCCAATGCGCGCCTCGATGGCATCAAAGTGGCTGCGCACAAATGCGGCGTCTTTGTGACCCAGGGGCACGTCGATGGCGCAGCCCAGGCCGCCCTGCTTTTTGGCAGACGGCACCAGCGCCGCGCCGTGGCCTACCGCCAAGCGCAAGGGCGCGCCCAGCTTGGGGTGCAGGATGGCGGCGGCATGCTCCAGTTCACCGGCTTCACCCACGATGGCTGCCTTGCCATAACTCTGCGCCTGGTTGGGCGCAATGCCCAAAGCCTGTACGCAGCGTTGGCCCAGCAGTGCGCCCAGTTCTTCGCCGATCTGGATCAACGCATCCAGGTTTTCAGCGTAGTGGCCGGCGTAGGGGTTGTGGATCACGGCCATGGCCAGCGCACGGCGCGTGGGCGGGCTGATGGCGCGGCCCATCTCACGGTGGGTTTCGTCGACTTGCACGACGAGTTTGCGGACATAAGTTGCAACATCAGTGCTCATTCGCGACGATCTCCAATGTGTCGTGCGGGTTCAGCAAGCGAACGCCGCAGAGCCGGCTCTGCCGGGCTGCTGGCGTTGCCCCCTTGAGGGGGAGCGCCGCAGGCGCTGCGGAGGTGGGTCATCTCTGCCCGTCCCATTTGGCGATGTCGGCGGCGGCCAGGCCACCCACGCGGGCATGGATGCGGGCACCGGTGCTCATGGCCAGGATCACCACCAGCTCGTCGGGCCGGGGCGCGCCGGGCACACGCACTTCCATCGCGTCAAAGTGGCTGCGCACATAACTGGCGTTGATGTGGGTGAGTGGCACGTCCAGCGTGGCGCCGGGGCCGGCCACCTTCTTGGTGCTGGGCACGATGGCCAGTGCATTGCCGCGTTGTTGTCCAGCCCCGCCACCGCTGGAGATGCCTTTGGCATACGCGGCCGCATCACCCTTCCAGCCCAGCAGTTCACGCATGGCATACCCGCCCGGCACATGCCACAGCGCGCCGTGTTCCAGCTCACCCGACGCGCCGATGAGGGCGCCTTTGCCGTAGCCCTGAATCGCCTCGGGCGGCACACCCAGCGCGGCCAACAGGCGGCGCGCCAGATCCAGCCCCAGGGGGTTCAGCGCTTCCATCATCGGCAGGATGTCGGGCGCATACCTGCCGGCGTAGGGGTTGGTCAGCACGGCGGCAATGGCGCCCCGGCGCAGCGGCTGGGCCGGCGGCGGGCCACCTTCGTGGTGGATGTCTTCGACCTGGGTGAAGACGCGGCGGACATCGATCAAGGCTGGGGTGCTGGTGGGCATGGTGATGCGGGTCTCTCCGGCATGTAGCAATTACTGAACCAATTCAGCGGTAAGTTTGGTGGACAGCACCGGCTGCAGCCGGCACAACTGGCCCTGGCAGGCCAGCACCGCAGCATGCACCAGCCCGGCGGCCTGCAGGCGCTGGGCGCAAACCAGGCCACGCTGCAAGGCCTGCTGCACCACGGCGGGTGGCAAGCGGGGCACCTGCACCGTGACGGCGATCTGGCCCAGGTCACTGTCATCACGCACCGCGCTGGCCGGCTGGCGCACGATGCCGGCGGCAGTGGCTGCGGCCGGGCTGGGCAGGTCGACCGCGTTGGCAATCACGGTGGCGGCGGCATCGGCCTGCGCCGCGCTGCGCGCCAGCACGGTCACGCTGTCGGCGATACCACGCGACAAGCTGCGGCCACGCCAGCCGCTGGTGGCCACACCACGCACCGGGCTGGCTGCCAGCACGGCAAAGGTGGCATCGCTGCGCAGCAGGCCGGCAGCGCTTTGGGCCAGGGCTGCGCCATCAAACCTTGCCAGATCGGCCACCAGGCCCACCTGCACCTGGGTGCCGGGGCCCAAGTGCAAGGCAATGTCGCCGCCGTTGTTGGCCCAGGCGCGCTGGATGCCTGGCCGCTGGTAGGCACTGACCAGGTTTTGCGCCACCGCACCGGCCACCGCCGCCATCGGCGTGATGAAGCCATCCGCTGCGTCCACCACCGGTGCGCAGGCGGCCCACATCTGGCGGGCGATGGTGCCCTGCAACGGGTTGCTGCCGGCCACCGGCTGGCGCAGCAGCGGCAGCTCAGCCA
>JAYVLI010000328.1:0-5694 GCA_043759535.1 Betaproteobacteria bacterium
TTTGTCGGCCCTGAGGTCAATGTGATCTCGGTCTGCCAGCCCACCGTGCCGGTGCTGGCTGCGGTGTCGCTGATGGCCACCAACGGTGAGTTCACGCCCCGCACGCTGACGATGATGGGTGGGCCGATTGACGCGCGCCTGTCGCCCACGTCGGTCAACAACCTGGCCACCAACAAGCCGTACGAGTGGTTTGAGAACAATGTGATCTACCGCGTGCCCAACAACTTTGCCGGCGCCGGCCGCAAGGTCTACCCCGGCTTTTTGCAGCACACCGGTTTTGTGGCGATGAACCCCGACCGCCACCTCAGCTCGCACTACGACTATTTTTTGGACCTGATCCGCGGCGACGACGAGTCCACCGAGCAGCACCGCCAGTTTTACGACGAATACAACGCCGTGCTGGACATGCCGGCCGAGTATTACCTGGACACCATCAAAACCGTGTTCCAGGACTTTGCGCTGGTCAACGGCACCTGGGTGAAGGATGGTGTGACGGTGCGGCCGCAAGACATCACCAGCGGCGCTTTGCTGACGGTCGAAGGTGAGCTGGACGACATCTCCGGCGCCGGCCAGACCCGCGCTGCGCATGGCCTGTGTACCGGCATCCCCAAGGCGCGCCAGTTCCATTACGACGCGCTGGGTGCTGGCCACTACGGCATTTTTTCGGGCCGCCGCTGGCGCGAAAACGTCTACCCGGTGGTCAAGAACTTCATTGCCAGCTACAACCAGGATGAGGTGACGGACGCCGCACCGGCAGCGCTGACGGCACCTGCGCTTGCCCAGCCCGCCAAGCCGGCCCGCAAAGCCGCCGTCAAGGCCGCTGCCCAACCGGTGGCCAACGCGGCACTGGTGGTGGCTGCTGACCCGGCTGCCAGCGTGGCCACCGGCAGCAAGACCGCCCCGGCACGCGCCAAGCGTGCCGCAGCCCGCAAGGGATAATTGGCGCGGTGATCGTCACCGCCCCTGTCCCGCCACCACCGGCTGCTTTGCCCACCCCGCTGCGGCCCCCCGCCGCAGCGCTGACGGCACCCCAAGCGGCACTGGCCCAGCGCATTGACGCGCTGCTGCCGCAAACCCAATGCACCCGCTGCGGCTACCCCGATTGCCAGGGCTATGCCAACGCGGTGGCCGCCGGTGAGGCCACCATCAACCGCTGCCCACCGGGCGGCGCCGAGGGCATTGGCCGCCTGGCCGCCCTCACCGGCCTGGCGGTGTTGCCGCTGGACCCGACCTGCGGCACCGAGGCCCCACGCACCCTGGCTGTCATCGATGAAGCCTGGTGCATCGGCTGCACGCTGTGCATCAATGCCTGCCCGGTGGACTGCATCGTGGGTGCGCCCAAGCGCATGCACACCGTGATAGCCGCCGACTGCACCGGCTGTGAGTTGTGCCTGCCGGTGTGCCCGGTGGACTGCATCACGCTGGTGCCGGCGTCTGGTGTGCGCACCGGCTGGTTGGCCTGGACGGCCGAACAAGCCACGCTGGCGCGCCAGCAGTACCTGGCCCGCCAGCAGCGCCAGCAGCGGCTGCAGCACGAGAACGAGACACGCCTGGCCGACAAGGCTGCGGCCAAGCTCGCCGACCTGCCGGCCCACAGCCGGCACACCGACCCGGCGGTGCTGGACAAAAAACGCGCGGTGATCGAGGCCGCGCTGGCCCGCGCACGCGCCCGCCAAGCGGCACGGGACGGCGCATGAGCAGCGCCCCGACCGGCAGCGTGAGCACAAACAGCACCCCCACCCTGTCCCGCCTGCAAGCCAACGCCCTGCTGCTGCTGGCCGCGCTGATCTGGGGCTCGGCCTTTGTCGGCCAGGCGCTGGGCATGGCCGGGGTGGGGCCGCTCACCTTTACCGGTGTGCGTTTTGTGCTGGGCGCGCTGGTGGTGGCGCCACTGGCCTGGCGCGAGTGGCGCAGCCTGCGTGCCGCAGGCCATGCACCCGGCTGGGCCGAGGCGCGCTGGGTGCTGCTGCTGGGCGGCTTGTTGTGTGTGGGCGTGGTGCTGCAGCAAATTGGCCTGATGAGCACCAGCGTGACCAACGCCGGCTTCTTGACCGCGCTGTATGTGCCGCTGGTGCCGGTGATGGCCTGGGCCTTCCAGCGCCAGCTACCGCACTGGAGCGTGTGGCCTGCCGCTGCCGGTTGCTTGGCTGGCGTGTGGCTGCTCACTGGCGCGTCGTTGCAGGCCTTGTCGGGCGGGGATTGGTGGGTGCTGGTCAGCGCCCTGCCCTGGGCGGTGCATGTGCTGCTGGTGGGCCAGGTGGCCAACAAGCTGCGCGGCGCTTACCTGCTGGCGTGCGGCCAGTTTGTGGTGTGTGCCGTGGTCAGCAGTGTGCTGGGCGTGGCGCTGGAGCCCATCAGCGCGGACGGCCTGCGCCTGGCCGCCGGTGCTATTGCCTACACCGGCATCCTGTCGGTGGGGGTGGGCTTCACGCTGCAGGTGATCGGCCAGCGCCATGCGCAGCCGGCCGATGCGGCCATCATCCTGTCGTCCGAGACCGTGTTTGCCGCGCTGTTTGGCGCCTGGTTCATGGGTGACCGCTTGAGCCCCACCGGCCTGGCCGGCTGCGCGCTGATTCTGGGCTGCATCCTGGCGGTGCAGATGCTGCCGCTGCGGCCGGCCCAACACCGACCCACCACCACCCGCTGACACCATGAAACCGGCTGACATCCAGACGTTTTTTGCCACCCTGCAGGCCGCCAACCCACTGCCCGCCAGTGAGCTGGAATACACCAACGTGTTTGAGCTGCTGGCCGCCGTGTTGCTGTCGGCCCAGGCCACCGATGTGAGTGTCAACAAGGCCACCCGGCGCTTGTTTGCCATCGCCAACACACCGCAGCAACTGCTGGATCTGGGTGAAGCTGCGGTGGCGGAGCAAATCCGCACCATCGGCCTGTACCGCAACAAGGCCAAACACCTGCTGCAGACCTGCAGGATGTTGGTCGATCAACACGCCAGCAAGGTGCCACGCAGCCGCGCCGCGCTGGAGGCCTTGCCCGGCGTGGGCCGCAAAACCGCCAACGTGGTGCTCAACGTGGCGTTTGGTGAGCCCACCAACGCGGTGGACACGCATGTGTTCCGCGTCAGCAACCGCACTGGGCTGGCACCCGGCAAGACGCCGCTGGCGGTGGAGTTGCAACTGGACAGTCGGGTGCCCGCCGCCTACCGGCAGGACGCCCACCACTGGCTGATCCTGCACGGGCGTTATGTGTGCGTGGCGCGCACGCCCAAGTGTGGGGTGTGTACCGTGCGGGCCTGTTGCGACACCGGCCGCAAGCTCAAGCTGCCGTAAGGCGGCGCGGCTGGCCAGGTGCTGGCAGTCAGCGCGGCTGGATCGCCTGCGGCTTGGGCCACCACCGCGCTGCCGTTGATCCAGCCGGCATGCGCCACCAGCAGCACGGTGTGGCTGGGCTCGGCGGCGCGGTCGCTGATGAAGGCCTGGCAGCGGGCGATCAAGCCCACCAGCGCTTCACCGCCGCCGGGGGCATGCCGGGCAAAGTCTGCCTCCCAGGCGGCCACGGCGCTGTGCGGGATGCTGGCCCAGGGCTGGCCGTCCCAGCTGCCAAAGTCCAGCTCCAGCAGGCGCGTATCGACTTGGTGTAACCAGCCCCAGCGCGCCAGCCAGTGGCCCACGGCGGCGCAGCGCTGCAGTGGGGAGGTCCAGACAATGCGTGGCAACCGGTGGCGGCGGGCTTGGTGGCGCACCTGATGCGCCAGGCGTTTGGCGCGCCGCCAATGCACGGGCACATCGGTCTGGCCGATGCAACGGCCGGCCACGCAGTCCGGGCGCGGGTGGCGCCACAGCCACAGCTCAAGCATGGGCGGCAACAACAAGCGCAGCCGGCTGGGCTGCCAGGGCCAGATACACCGCCAACTCACACCACTGCTGGGTGGCGCCCAGACCGTCACCGGTGTAGCCGCCCAGGCGGCGCAGCAGCCAGCGGCCGCACAGCCAAGCCACCAGCGCGGCGGCGGCCACAGCCATGGTCAGGCGCAGCGGTGTGAAGCCGGACAGGCCTGGCAGGGACAAGCCCAGCAACAACAAGCCCACTGCCAGCGCAGCGCACCAGCCCAGCGCCACCACCAGGCCGGCCGGACCGATCTGCTGTGCCAGCGGTTTGGCCTTGGCATGGGCCACGTCACCGCCATACGGCAAAGCCGCCAGCAAGGCCACCGTGGCGCCGCGTGACAAGCCGTGCGCCAGCAGCAGCGCCCCGGCCGTGCCCACAGCGCCCAGGCGGCCCAGCAGCGCCACCAGCAGCGTTGCTTTGAGCGCCAGCGTCAGCCCCAAGCCCAGTGCCGCGTAGCTGCCCAGGCGCGAATCTTTCATGATCTCCAACGCCCGGGCGCGCGGCACGGCGCCGCCCAGCGCGTCACAGGTGTCGGCCAGGCCGTCTTCATGGAAACCACCGGTCAGCCAGACGGTGGCCGCCATCGACAACAACACCGCCACCCACGGCGGCCAGGCCCACAACGCTGCCAGCAGCACCGCCGCGCCAAACGCGCCCACTGCGGTGCCGATGAGCGGAAAGTGGCGGGCGCTGTCATGCAGCCACTGCGGGTCAAACCGCTGCAGCCGCACCGGCACACGGGTCAAAAACTGCAGCGCCACGGTGGCCAGCCGGGCTTCGTGGAACAGGGCTTGGAACATCGGCGCGTGGTGGGGGTGTGGATGCGGTGTGCTCGGGCAGCCGCCGGCCTCAAGCCCGGTCGCTGACCCCGGCGGCCTCAAAACTGGCCATCTCCGCCAGCAACCGGACAGATGCGTCCACCAGCGGCCAGGCCAGCGCGGCGCCTGACCCCTCACCCAGCCGCAGGCCGAGGTCCAGCAGTGGCTGCGCGCCCAGTGCGGCCAGCAGCGCGGCGTGGCCGGCCTCGGCGCTGCGGTGGGCAAACACACAGGCGTCCAGCACCGCAGGCGCCAGGGCATGGGCCACCAGCAGTGCGGCGCCGACGATGAAGCCGTCCACCACGATCAGCCGCCTGTCCACCGCTGCGGCCAGCATGGCGCCGGCCATCATCGCGATCTCGAAGCCGCCAAATTCGGCCAGCACGTCCAGCGGTGCGGTGGTTTCGGGCGCACGGCTCAGCGCACGCTGCAGCACCTCGCGTTTGTGGGCCAGGCCGGCATCGTCCAGCCCGGTGCCACGCCCGGTGGCGGTGAGCAGCGGCACACCGTGCAAGCGGGCCAGCAGCAGCGCGGCGCTGGCGGTATTGGCAATGCCCATCTCCCCAAACAACACCACATTGCCGGGCAGGCTGCGCAACAAGCGGGCGCCGGCCAGCAGGGCGTGCTGGGCCTGGGCGGTGGACATGGCGGGCTGCAGGCTGGCGTCTGCCGTGCCCAGGCCTTGTTTGGCGTGGATGAGGCCAGCGCGGGGGCCAAAGTCATACACCACACCTGCGTCCACCAACGTCAGCGCCAGGCCCATCTGGCGCGCCAGCACGTTCACCGCCGCGCCGCCGCTGCGCATGTTCTCCACCATCTGCCAGGTCACTTCTTGCGGATAGGCCGACACACCCTGGTGGGCCAGGCCGTGGTCGGCCGCCAGCACCACCAGTTGCGGGGTGTGCAACCGTGGCTTGTCAGTGCCCTGCAGCAGGCCGACTTGCAGCGCCAGCGCCTCCAGCCGGCCCAGCGCGCCGGTGGGCTTGGTCTTGCGGTCCAGGCGCTGCTGCAGGCGCTGCGCCAGCAC
>JAYVLI010000329.1:0-9443 GCA_043759535.1 Betaproteobacteria bacterium
GTCAAATGCGTTGGCGGTCAGGGCCAAGATCGGCCGGGTTCTCCAGCCCGGCAGTTGGCGGATGGCACGGGTGGCCTCCAGCCCGTCCATGCCCGGCATCTGCATGTCCATCAGCACCAGGTCATGCTGGCCGGAGCTGGCCTTGGCCACGGCTTGGGCGCCATCGACCGCCGTGTCCACGGTGATCTGCAGGCCACTGAGCATGGACACCACCACTTCGCGGCTGACTTCGTTGTCCTCGGCCAGCAATACGCGGGCACCGGCATGGCGCTGGCGAAGTTGGTCTCGGGTCGATGCCAGACCGTTGGGCTGCTCTGCGGGCATCTCGCCGTGGCCCCGCTGCAGGCGGGCGGTGAACCAGAAGGTACTGCCCACGCCGGGCCGGCTTTCAACGCCCGCCTCGCCGCCCATCAACTGGGCCAGCCGGCGCGAGATGGCCAGGCCCAGCCCGGTGCCGCCAAAGCGCCGGGTGGTGGACGGATCGACCTGTTCAAACGGCTGGAACAGGCGCTGCTGTTGTGCCGCATCGATGCCCACGCCGGTGTCTTGCACCGAAAAGCGCACCAGCAGCTCATCGCCCTGCGCTTGAACGAGCGAAGCACCCAGCGTGACCGTGCCGCGCTCGGTGAACTTCACCGCATTGCCCGCAAAGTTGAGCATCGCCTGGCGCAGGCGCGTGGCATCGCCCCGCAGCCAGACAGGCATGCCGTCGCGCTCGATCGCCACCGTCAGGCCCTTGGCCCGGGCCGATTCGGCCACGATCGACTGCACATGGCCCAGCATCGACGCCAGGTTGAAGTTGCTGTGCTCCAGTTGCACCCGGCCCGCCTCGATCTTGGACAGATCGAGGATGTCGTTGATGATGGCCAGCAGGTGCTGGCCGGCGCTGTCGATGCGCTGCAGCCTCTGGGCCTGCTCAGGCGTGCACGGGTCGCGCCGCAGCAGGTAGTTCAGGCCGAGGATGGCATTCATCGGCGTGCGGATCTCATGGCTCATGTTGGCCAGAAAGGCACTTTTGGCCCGGTTGGCCGCTTCGGCCTGGTCACGCGCCCGCGCCAGGTCAGCATTGCTGCGCTGCAGCTCGGCCTCGGCCCGCTTGAGGGCGCTGATGTCAATGGCCAACACCAGCACACCCCGCACCTGCAGGTCAGCCGCCTGGTCGGGGATGTAATGCACCAGGTGGGTGAAGGGCTGGCCAGCGCTGTCAACGCCGGCACGCTCAAAGCGCTGCGCCTGGCCGGCCAGCGCCAGGTTCATGGTTGAGCGCACGGTCTGCAGCATGGGGGCGTACATCACCTCGGCCATGTCACGGCCCAGGGCCTGGCCGGCGGTTTTGCCATACAGGTCCAGCGCACGCGGGTTGGCGTAGCGCAGGCACATGCCGGTGTCCCAGTAGGTCACATAGCCTGGCAGTGCGTCGGTCAAGGCGCGGGTGAAGCGCAGTGCGTCGTCCAGCAGGTGGTTGGTGGTCTGCAGCGCTGCCGTGCGCTGGGCCACCAGCAGTTCCAGCTGGTCGCGGTGGTGGGCCTCGCTGTCGCGCAGCGCACGTTCGGTGTTGCGGGCGGATGTCATGTCACGGGCTACACCAAACAGGCCCATGCGCTGGCCGTCCGCATCCAGCAGCAGGCCTTTGGCGCACAGGTTGAAACGCTCGCCCAGCGGGCCGTTGATCACCTCCTCAAAATACTGGGTGCCGGCGCCGGCCAGCACCTGTTGGTCATGGGCGGTGATGGTGGCGGCCAAAGCCGGACCAAAAATCTCATGGTCGGTGTGGCCCAGCACCTGGGACTGGGCCAGCCCGGTCTCCATGCAGGCTGCCCGGTTGTAGAAGGTGTAGCGGCCGTGCAAGTCTTTGGCAAAGATGGCGTCACTGGCGCTGTTGGTCACCGCCTCCAGCAGGCCCAGGGCCTGCAGGCGCTCGCGTGCGGCGGCGTGCTCGCGGCGGTCTTGGCGCAGCCGGTGCAGGCTGGTCCGGCCGGCCAGGCCCATGCCCAGCAACAGCAGGCTGGCCACCGCCAGCGTCCAGCGCGCACTGCGCCAGGCGGGGGCGTGTACGGTCTGCATGTCAATCTGGCCAACCAGCCAGGCCTGGCTGCCCTCAACCAACGCACCGGGCGGGCTTGCTGCGGTTGGGGTGGATGGGTCGGCTTGGGTGGCGCTACTGCCCGGTATCCAGGTCTGGCTGCCGGCCACCGGCAGGGCCACGGCCAGCACGGCAGTGCCGCTGGCGTCCACCGCCGGGTGGGCCAAGGCGTCGGCCCAGTCACCGCGCAGCGCACGGGCAGCGGGGTCTGTGCCGGCGCGCCAGGCGCTGCTGCTGCGGTGCGCCGGGTCGTCGGCCTGGCCGGGTGCGGCGGGCGCCGGGTCATCCACAGCCACCACCTGCGCGCCAGCGCGCTGCCACAAGCGCAGGCGAACACCGGTGGGGCTGCGGGACACCGCCTGCAACCACGGCAGCACAACGCGGCGTGGGTCGATCTGCAGTACCAGCACCGCCCGCACCGGGTTGCCACTGCGCAGCAGCGGCACCACCAGGTCCAGCCGCAGCCTGGGCTGGCCGGTACTGGCAGCATTGCCTGCAGCCCAATACAGGCCGGTGTGCGCCGGGGCGTTGCCGGCCAGCACCCCTTGCACGGCGTGGCGCAGGGCGTCGGCAGGCGCGGCGGCAAGGGCTTGGCCTGTTGGGTCGGATGCGCCAGTCTTGCCAGTCTTGCCAGATGGGCTGGATGGACTGGATGGGCCGGGCAACAAAGGCTGGCCGGCAGCGCCCAGCAGTTGCACGCCGTCGATGTCGTTGGCGTGGGCGTAGTCGGTGGCGCGCTGCAGCAGCTTGGCCAGTGCGCTGGGGTCGGGCCGGTCCAGGCCTTGCTGCAGCAGGTCGGCCAGGTCAGTGCTGCTGGCCAAAAAAGCGGTGGCCGCCAGCTGGCGGGCCAGCCAGTCCTCAATCTGCCGGTCCAGCAGAGCCACTTGGGCTTGCAGGCGCAGCCGACTTTGGGCATCGGCGGCGTCAAAGGCCTGGTAAATCGTGACGCCGATCAGCAGCAAAGCCAGACCCAGCAGGCCAGGCAACAACATCCACCAGGTGCGGCGGGTCAAGCTGCGGGGCGCACTGCTGGCTTGGACCGGCGTGCCGACAAGTTTGTGCATGAGCTTTGACGCCAGTCCCGCAATGCAGAAGCGGGCATTTCAGCACACTGCAACCGCTTGCAATCGCCTGAAAAGATCGCCAAACCATCCGCACAAACTGCGGGCGGTTTTGGCGCGTGGCTCAGGCGCTGCCGCGCAGGCAGTTGTCCATCAAGCCACGCAGGCTGTCAGCCAGGGCGCGGCGGTTGGCGTGGGCGCTGGCCTGGGGTGCCAGCAAGTCCACATGCACCACCAGGCCACGCGCGGTGGCCACCCGCCAAAGGCTTCGCGCCAGGGTGGTGCTGCCCACAAATTCAACCGCCGGGCTGAAGCGGTGGGCGGCATCAGCAAAGCGCAGCACCACCGGCTGGATGGGCGTGGTGGTGGCAATGGCCGCCTGCAGCAGGTTGGCGTGGAAGGGCAGCAGCGCCGGCCCGGGGCCGGTGGTGCCCTCGGGAAACACCGCCACCGTGTCACCGGCTTGCAGCGCGGCGGCGCAGGCATGCACCACGCGCAAGGCGTCACGCTTGCGCTCGCGCTCGATGAACAAGGTGCCGGCGCCGCGAATCAACCAGCCCAGCAGCGGCCAGGCCAGCACATCGGCTTTGCTGACAAACCGCGCCTGCGGCACGGCGGCATGCACGGCGGCGATGTCCAGCCAAGACACGTGGTTGCACACCAACAATGTGGCGCCGGGCCGGGCCGTGCCGCGCACTTGCAGGCCCACGCCCATGGCCCGCAGCACACCGGCGGCAAACCAGCCGATGCGGACATGGCGGCCGGTGGCCGGCAAAAACGGGAAGCGAACAGCCATCACCGCCATGCCGTGCAGCAGGTGCAGCAGCACCCGCAGCACGCGCCAGGTGGCCAGCAGCGGCGCGGCCAGGCTGCACAGCAAGCCCGCCATCAGACCGCTGTTGCTTCGTAGGCCACCGTGCCGGCCACCAGCGTGGCGCGCACCCGGCCCGGCAGCGCAAAACCGGTGGCCTCAAACGCAAACGGGGTGTGTTTGCCCTGGCTGGCCAGGGCCTGCGGCGCCACGGTCCAGGTCACGTTGGGGTCGAAGATGCAGACATCAGCCACCCCGCCGGTGCGCAACTGGCCGGCCGATGCGGCCAGTGAGCCCAGCGCGTCGCCCAGCACCCGCACCGGGTCGCTGGTGACACGGGCCAGCGTTGCCGGCAGGCTCAAACCACTGTCCTGGCCCCATTTCAGCGCCAGGCTGAGCAGCAGCTCCAGCCCGGTGGCGCCGGGCTCGGCCTCACCAAACGGCAGGGTTTTGGCGTCACCTTCCACCGGGGTGTGGTCAGACACCAGCGCGTCGATGGTGCCGTCGGCCAGCGCGGCGCGCAGCGCGTCGCGGTCACGGCCCTGGCGCAGTGGTGGGGTCAGGCGCATGGCGGGGTTGAAAAAACCGATGTCCACATCGGTCAGGTGCAGCGAGTTGATGGACACATCGGCGGTGATGGGCAGCCCTTCAGCCTTGGCGGCACGCAGCAACGCCACCCCGGCTGCGCTGGACAGCCGGCACAAATGCACCCGGGCGCCGGTGGTGCGCACCAGTTCGATGATGGTGAGCAGGGCCACCGTCTCGGCAATCACCGGCACACCCGACAACCCCAGCCGGGTGGCCAGTGCGCCACTGGCGGCCACACCCTTGCCCAGCCAGGCGTCTTGCGGCCGCAGCCACACGGTGTAGCCAAAGGTGGCGGCGTACAGCAGCGCGCGCTGCAGCACCAGGGTGTCGGTGATGGGCAGCTCGGCCTGGCTGAAGCCCACACAACCGGCCTCGGTCAGCTCGGCCATCTCGGTCAAGGTTTCGCCCTGCAGGCCACGGGTCAACGCGCCGAGTGGGAACAGGCGGCAGAGGCTGAGTTTGCGGGCGCGGAACTTGAGCATCTCCACCAACCCCGGCTCGTCCAGCGTGGGGTCGGTGTCGGGTGGGCAGACCAGGCTGGTGACACCACCCGCAGCGGCCGCATTCAGCTCACTTTCCAGCATGCCTTCATGCTCGTGGCCGGGCTCACGCAGGCGGGCGGCCAAATCCACCAGGCCGGGCGCAACGGTGCAGCCGCTGGCGTCGATCACCCGGTTGGGCTGGAAATCAACCGGCACCTGGCCCAGCGTGAGGATGCGGCCGTTGGCGATGGCCACGTCGCCAAGCCCGTCGCGGCCCGAGGCCGGGTCGATCAGGCGGCCGTTTTTGATGAGAATCTTCATGCGTCGTTACCCGCGATGATGGACATGACCGCCATGCGCACCGCGATGCCAAACGTGACCTGCGGCAGGATCACGCTGTGCTGCCCGTCGGCCACATCGGACGCGATCTCCACGCCCCGGTTGATGGGCCCCGGGTGCATCACGATGGCGTCGGGTTTGGCCAGCTTGAGCTTGTCCTCAGTCAGGCCGTAGTTCTTGAAAAACTCGCCCGCGCTGGGCAGCATGGCGCCGCTCATGCGCTCGTTCTGCAGGCGCAGCATGATGATCACGTCGGCCCCGCGGATGCCCTCTTCCATGCTGTGGCAGACCCGCACACCCATGCCGGCAAAGTCAGCCGGTACCAGGGTTTTGGGGCCGACCGCGCGGATGTCGGGCACCCCCAGCGTGGTGAGGGCGTGGATGTCAGAGCGGGCCACCCGGCTGTGCACGATGTCGCCCACGATGGCCACGCTGAGCTGGGTGAAATCCTGCTTGAAATGCCGGATGGTGTACATGTCCAGCAGGCCTTGCGTGGGGTGGGCATGGCGGCCATCACCGGCGTTGACCACATGCACATGGGGCGCGCAGTGCTGGGCAATCAGATAAGGCGCGCCACTCTCGCTGTGCCGCACCACAAACATGTCGGCATGCATGGCGCTCAAGTTGGCAATCGTGTCCAGCAGGCTCTCGCCTTTGCTGGCGCTGCTTTTGGCAATGTCGAGGTTGATGACATCGGCACTGAGGCGTTTGGCGGCAATCTCAAACGTGGTGCGGGTGCGGGTGCTGTTCTCGAAGAACAGGTTGAACACGCTCTTGCCGCGCAGCAGCGGCACCTTCTTGACCTCGCGGTCATTGACCGACAAGAAGGTGCCGGCGGTGTCCAGGATGTGGGTCAGCACGGCCCGCGGCAGGCCCTCAATCGACAGCAAGTGGATCAGCTCGCCTTGGCTGTTGAGTTGGGGGTTGCGCCGGTTCAACATGTCAGGCCCTGTCTTGGATGCTGAAGGTGAAGCGGCCGCTGTCAGCGCGCGCCAGCGCCAGGCTCTGGCTGGCTGGCAGGCTGATCTTGGCGGCGGCAAACGCCGGCTGGATGGGCAGCTCACGGCCGCCCCGGTCCACCAGCACGGCCAGGGTGACGCTGGCCGGGCGGCCAAAGTCAAACAGCTCGTTGAGCACCGCGCGGATGGTGCGGCCGGTGAACAGCACATCGTCCAGCAGCAGGATGTGTGCCCCGGCTACCGCAAACGGGATCTTGGTGGCGTCGGTGCCGCTGGCCATGCCACGGGCACCAAAATCATCGCGGTGCAGGGTGCTGCTGATGACCGCTGGTTTGCTGAAGTGCGGCAAGTCGGCCGCCAGGCGGTCGGCCAGCCAGGCGCCGCCGGACCAAATGCCCATCAAGGCCATGCCGGGCCGCCACAGGTTTTGCACACCACCGCGCAGGTCGGTGTAGAGGGCTTCGGCGTCAAGAATCAGGTTGCTCATGGTGCGTTGTCGTCAAGCGTCCGCAAGAACTGGTCAAGGATGATGGCGGCTGACGCAGCGTCCAGATCAGCCGCGCCGGACGCGTTGGCCTCGGTCGTGCTGTAGCGCTCGTCCACCGCATGCACCGGCAGCCGGAAGCGGGCCTGCAACTGGCGGCCAAAGCGCTGCGCGCGGCGTGTATTGTCATGCGCTGCGCCGTCCGGATGCAGCGGCACACCCACCACCAGCGCGTCGGGCTGCCACTCGGCAATCAGCTTGGCAATGCGCTGCAAACGGGCATCACCCTCAGCGGCGATAGTGGTCAATGCGGTAGCGCTGCGCAGCAGGCTGTTGCCGGTGGCCACGCCGGTGCGCTTGGTGCCAAAGTCGAATGCCAGAAAGCGCAAGATGCGGCCGTTGGCAACAGCCGGCATCAGGCGTGGCCCGCCTCTTGGCTGAGCATGCGGGGGTCGAAGCCCAGCAGCGACACAGCGCGGCCATAACGCTCGGCCACCGGCACCTCAAAAATGATCTCGGGTGAGGCGTCTACCGTCAACCAGCCGTTGCGGCCCAGTTCATCCTCCAACTGGCCAGCGCCCCAGCCGCTGTAGCCCAGCGTGACCAGCAGGCGTTTTGGGCCGGCGCCGTTGGCCAGCGCTTCCAGTACATCTTTGCTGGTGGTCATCTCCAGCCCACCGGGAATGGACAGGGTGCTGCTGTAGGGGCCACGGGCGCTGTCCACCTTGTCATGCAGCACAAAACCGCGCTCAGTCTGCACCGGGCCGCCATAAAACACCGGCTGGGCGGCCAGGGCGGCGCTGTCCAGGTTCAAGTCCACTTTCTCGAACAAATGCTTGAGCGTGATGTCAATGGGCTTGTTGATGACCAGGCCCAGCGCGCCTTTTTCAGTGTGCTCACACAGGTACACCACCGCGCCGGCAAAGCTGTCGTCAGCCATACCGGGCATAGCGATGAGGAACTGGTTGGTGAGGTTGAAACGGTCCGCTGACATGCACTTGATTCTAATGATCGGCGACACTCTGGCCGGTGACCCAAGACCACTCCATCCCCCTGGGCGGCGCGCTGGTCTGGCTGCGCCGCGATCTGCGTGCGCACGACAACGCCGCGCTGTACCACGCCTTGAAATCAGCCCGCCAAGTGTGGTGTGCGTTCATTTTTGATGCCGCCATCCTGGATGTCCTGCCCCGCGCTGACCGGCGGGTGGAGTTCATTCACGACAGCCTTGTTGAGCTGGACGCCGACTTGCGCGCACTGGGCCAGGCGCACGGTGTTGCGGATGTGGGCCTGATCGTGCGCCACGGCCCGGCCCGTCAGTTATTGCCCGCGTTGGCCGCCGAATTGGGCGTGCAGGCGGTCTATGCCAACCATGACGATGAGCCCGACGCGCTGGCGCGAGATGCTGCTGTGCGCGGCACGCTGGCCGATGCCGGCATCGCCTTGCACACCAGCAAAGACCAGGTGATTTTTGAGCGCAGCGAGGTGTTGACCGCCACCGGCAGCGCCTACAGCGTGTTCACACCCTACAAAAACGCCTGGCTCAAAAAGCTGACGCCATTCCACGTCAAGGCCTACCCGGTGGCGCGTCATGCGGCGGCGCTGGCGCCGGTACGGCAAGCGGCGGCCATCCCCAGCCTGGCCGATATCGGATTCCAGCCCACCAACCTGCACCAACTCAAGCTGCCCACCGGCAGCAGCGGCGCCCAAACGCTGCTGGATGATTTTTTGGACCGCATTGATGACTACGGCGCAGCGCGCGACTTCCCCGCCATCAAAGGCCCCAGCTACCTGAGTACCCATCTGCGCTTTGGCACCGTGTCCATCCGCCACTTGGTGGACCTGGCCTGGCAGCGGGTGCAGGGTGGCTCAAGCGGTGCGCAGGTGTGGTTGTCTGAGCTGATCTGGCGCGATTTTTATCACCAGATCCTGCACCACCACCCCCGCGTGGTGGGCCACTGCTTCAAGCCTGAGTACGACAAGCTGCACTGGGACCACGGCAAACATGCCGACGCGTTGTTCCAGGCCTGGTGCAATGGCCAAACCGGCTACCCGCTGGTGGACGCGGCCATGCACCAAATCAACCAGACCGGCTACATGCACAACCGGCTGCGCATGGTGGTGGCCAGCTTTTTGACCAAGGATCTGGGTGTGGACTGGCGCCGCGGCGAGGCCTACTTTGCCACCCACCTGAATGACTTTGACCTGGCCGCCAACAACGGCGGCTGGCAGTGGGCGGCGTCCACCGGCTGTGATGCACAGCCCTACTTCCGCATCTTCAACCCGGTCTCGCAGAGCGAGAAGTTTGATGCCGACGGCAAGTTCATCCGCCGCTACCTGCCGCAACTGGCGGGTTTGACTGGCAAGGCCCTGCATGCACCCTGGCTGGCCAGCCCGCTGGAGCTGCTGGCAGCTGGCGTGGTGCTGGACGGCACTTACCCCAGACCGGTGGTGGCGCATGACTTGGCGCGTGAGCGCACGTTGGCGCGGTTTGCCAAGGTGAAGGGTGGCAAGCCAGTCTAGTCCGGCTGCGGTCAGCAAGACGGACCACTCAATGCCTTCGCGTGACACGGCATCGACAGCTACCACCAACCCCGCGCCGTTCTGGCTGCCGGATCCTTCTCCATCCATTTGCAGCG
>JAYVLI010000330.1:0-10612 GCA_043759535.1 Betaproteobacteria bacterium
TCGCCAGCGTCAGCGGCAGGCGCACCTTGACGCTCATGCCGTGGTCCTCGGCCGAGTCGATGTCGACCGAGCCGCCCAGCGCAGTGATGTTCAACACCACGTCCATGCCGACGCCGCGGCCCGAGACGTCGGTGACGACCTCGGTGGTGGAGAAGCCGGGCGCGAAGATCAGGTTCCAGACCTCGTTGTCGGTCATCGAGTCGGGGGCGGCTATGCCTTTCTCGCGGGCTTTGTCGATCAGTTGCTGGCGGTTCAGGCCCTTGCCGTCGTCGCGCACCTCGATGACGATGCTGCCGCCCTGGTGGCTGGCCACCAGTGTCAGCGTGCCGTGCTCGGGCTTGCCCTTGGCGGCGCGTTCGGCCGGCAGCTCGATGCCGTGGTCGCACCTGTTGCGCACCAGGTGGGTCAGCGGGTCGGTGATCTTCTCGACCATGCCCTTGTCCAACTCGGTGCTTTCGCCCAGCGTCACCAGCTCCACCTTCTTGCCCAGCTTGGCGGCCAGGTCACGCAGCATGCGTGGGAAGCGGTTGAACACCATCGACATCGGCATCATGCGGATCGACATCACCGCTTCTTGCAGGTCGCGGGTGTTGCGCTCCAGGTCGGCCAAGCCGGCGCTCATCTGGGCATTCAGGCCAGCGTCCAGGCCTTTGCTGTTTTGCGCCAGCATGGCCTGGGTGATCACCAGCTCACCCACCAGGTTGATCAACTGGTCCACTTTTTCAACCGACACCCGCAGCGTGGCTGATTCCAGCGCGGCGTTGGGCTTGGCGTCGGTGCGGGCAGCGGGTTTGGCCGCTGCCGTTGCGGCAACCGGCGCTGCGCCCGGTGCGCTGGCGGCAGCGGGCGCAGCGGCGCCGGCGTCCGGGGCGCCCGGGTTGTCGCTGAAAAAGCCATAACCCTGCTCGCCGCTGCCTGCGGCGTCGGCCGCCGGTGCGCCCGGGGCGCCGGCATGGAAGCCGTAACCGTGGCCCAGCGGCGCCAGCCGCACCGCCTCGCGCGGCACGTGGAAGGTGAACAGGTCCAGCAAATCGCTGTCGCTGGTGGTGGTGGTCACCTTGAAGCGGCGCACACCATCGGCGGCCTGGCCGGCGTCCAGCGGTTCAATCAGGCCCAGGCCGTCAATCTCTTTGAACAATTCCACCAAGCTGTCGGCCTGGCTGCCGTCGCCCACGTCGCTGACGGTCAGCTCCAGCAGGCGGGTGCCATCGGCGGCCGGTGTTGCCACCTGGGCCGCAAGCGGCGTGGTCACGCTGGCGGCGGCGCCGGCATGGGCTGCGGTGTCCACCGGCTGGCCGGCGCACAGGGTTTTGATGGTCAGCAGCAACTCGGTGGTGTCGGGCACGTTGTCACCGGTGCCCTGGTGGCGCGCCAACAGCGATTTGAGGGCGTCACCGGCGGTCAGCAGCACATCCACCATCTGGGTGGTGGGCGTCAGCTCATGGCGGCGCAGCTTGTCCAGCAGGGCCTCCATCTGGTGGGTGAGCGCGGCCACATCGTTGAAGCCGAAGGTGGCGGCACCACCCTTGACCGAGTGGGCGCAGCGGAAGATCGCGTTCAGCTCCTCATCGTCCGCTGCAGCCACGTCCAGTTCGAGCAGCATCTGCTCCATCGTCTGCAGGTTCTCGCCGGCTTCTTCGAAGAAGACCTGGAAGAACTGACTCAGGTCGATGCCGGCGGACATGTTGGCGCCGTCTTTGCTCATCTCAGCCATGGCTGGAAATCTCCGGATATTGGGGTGCTCAGCGGGGGGGCGCCACGCGCCCGGGGCATGCTGCCGCGCTGCAATACAGGGCCCACGCAGGGCCGCCGCAGGATCAGCGGATCACCTTGCCGATCACCTCAATCAGCTTGGCCGGATCAAACGGCTTGACCAACCAGCCGGTGGCACCTGCGGCACGCCCGGCGGCCTTCATCTGGTCACTGGACTCGGTGGTCAGGATCAGGATGGGCGTGGCCTTGAACTTGGGGTTCTCGCGCAGCTTCTTGGTCAGCGAGATGCCGTCCATGCGGGGCATGTTCTGGTCCGTCAGCACCAGGCTGAAGTCACGCTGGCCTGCCTTCTCATACGCGTCTTGGCCGTCAACCGCCTCCACCACATTGAAACCTGCGTTCTTCAAGGTGAACGAAACCATTTGCCGCATGGAGGCTGAATCATCGACGGCGAGAATTGAGTGCATCGCTTTCTCCGGGAATCTGGGGGGTTTTCGGCAACAGACGTCAAAACTTGATCGGGCTGACGGGTCGAGCCGCTAGAACAACTCAACCGAGCCGGCGTCCATCTCGTCTTGGGTCACCGGATTGGGGCGCAGCGGGGCGTCTTCCACCACCGCTGTACCGTCTTCATCGTCGTCGCCCATCGCGTCGCGGGCCAGCTGATCCGTGCAGTTGCGCAGGCGCCGCAGGGTGTGGCTGATCAATTGCGACGCCATGTCCTGAAACTGCAGCGCCGTGACCGCGCCGGCCAGGTGCTGGCGCACCTGCTGCAGGTGGGCATCGGCTGCGCCAGCGGGCACGGCCGGGCCGCCGGTGACGCCCGCCAGACCACCGATCTCGGCTGAGGCACCACAAAAGTGGCCCATCAAGGTCTCGGTGGCGTCGGTCAGCAGGCGTTGCAGGCGGTCCAGGTCGTTGCTGGCCACCATCAGGCTGTCTTGCAGATCGGCCACAGCCAGCAAGGGCAGCTGGGCCTGCGGCAGCGCCGGGATGGGTTCTTCAAAGCGCATCGTCACTCCGCAGTTGGGCCAGGCTGGCAGGCCCGTTGAGGGACTGTTGACGCGGGCATGGCCTCTTTTTCGGCTTGACCGGGCCCAAGTTGAGGCGGAGATACAGCCGCGTTGCGGCCAATTTGCGCCTGCTGCGCCAGCCAGTCCGCCGCCGCTGCTTTGCCATACTCCCGGCATGCCTGCTGCCGCGCCGCCTGTTGACCGCCGTTCCACCGGCATGACGCCCGCGCCTGGCGCCAAGCGCCGCCTGCGGGTGCTGCATCTGGAGGACTCCACCGACGACCATGACCTGGCCGCCGTCCACTTGCACCGCGCCGGCCTGGCGCCTGATTTGCTGCGGGTGGACACCGAAGTCGCCTTCAGCGCCGCGCTGGCCGCCGGCCCGTGGGACGTGGTGTTGTCTGACTTCAACCTGCCCGGCTTCACCGGCTTGCAAGCCCAGCAAATCCTCAAAGACAGCGGCTTGCAAGTGCCCTTTATCCTGGTCTCGGGCGAAATTGGCGAGGACACGGCGGTGGCCGCCATGCGCAACGGCGCATCGGATTACCTGCTGAAAAACAACCTGGCCCGGCTGGCCCCGGCGGTAGAACACGCGATTGCCGCCAACCGCGACCGCATCGCCCGCCAGCAAGCCGACCGAGCCCTGGCCGACAGCCGGCAGCGGCTGTCTGAGCTGGCCCAGCACCTGCAAACCAGCGTGGAACGTGAGCGAGCGGCCATTGCCCGCGAGATCCACGATGACGTTGGCGGCAGCCTGACCGCCATCAAGTTTGACCTGGCCTGGATCGGCCGGCACAGCAGCGCGCCTGAGGTGCAGCAGCGGGTAGTCACCGCGCTGGAATCGCTGGCCCACGCGCTAGAGGCCAGCCAGCGCATCATGCACAACCTGCGCCCGGCCATTCTGGAACAAGGCCTGGTGGCCGCGCTGCAGTGGATGGCCAGCCGCTACGAGAAGCGCGAGGGTGGCACTTGCCAGTGCCGCACCAGCCACGAGGCCATGCAACTGCCCAGCGGCGTGCCGCTGGTGGCCTACCGTTTTGCGCAAGAGGCGCTGACCAACATCAGCAAACATGCCAGCGCCAACCGGGTGACGATCGATTTGTCACTGAGCCGGGGTGTGCTGTCACTGGAGGTCACTGACAACGGCCGGGGCCTGAGCCGCAGTGATCTGGACAAGACCCGCAGCTTTGGCCTGCGTGGCCTGCATGAGCGGGCCGGCACCGTGGGCGGCTGGGTGGAGGTGTCCAGCAGCGCGGCCGGCACGGTGCTGATGTTGTCGGTGCCCATCCGCGCCGGGGCAGATACCGCGCCCACCGACCCCGCACCGTTTGACCAGGACGCGGACCACGATCCGTCGGCCTGGGGCACCCTATGATCCCAACGATGATCAAAGTGATTTTGTGCGACGACCATGCACTCATCCGCCGCGGCATCCGCGACACGCTGGCCGATGCCGCTGACATTGAAGTGGTGGGTGAAGCAGCCGACTACGGTGAGCTGCGTGGCCTGATGCGCACCCTGGCCGGCGCCGACCACACCATCGGCCGCGGCGCGGTGTGTGATGTGCTGGTGCTCGACATCAACTTGCCCGGCCGCAGCGGGCTGGACGTGATGCATGTGCTCAAGGACGAAGGTGCGGCCATCAAGGTGTTGGTGGTCAGCATGTACCCCGAAGACCAATACGCCATCCGCGCCCTGCGCGCCGGGGCGTATGGCTATGTCAACAAGGGTGACGACCCACAGCTCATCGTGCAAGCCGTGCGCACCGTGGCCCAGGGCCGCAAATACGTGACCGCCGAGATTGCCCAGATGCTGGTGGAAAGCCTGACCACCCCGGTGTCCGAAAATGCCCACGACAAACTGAGCGACCGTGAGCTGCAGACGCTGGTGATGATTGCATCCGGCAAACGGTTGTCTGACATCGCAGAGCAACTCACCCTCAGCCCCAAGACCGTGAGTGTTTACCGCGCCCGCGTGCTGGAGAAGTTAGGCCTGCAGAACAACTCGGAATTGACGGTGTATGCCATTCGGCAGGGCTTGGTGGGCAGTTGAAACGAAGGGAATAGGTACTGTATATTTATCCATAGCTGGCGGCGCGTTGCTGCCTTGCGCCACAGCCCACCACCATGCCCTACGACCTCACAGACGCGCAGCGAGACCGGTACAGAGAAATCTCCCAACGGTCGCAGCGCCGCAAGGTGGCTTTGCTCGGGCTACCGCTGTCTGCCAGGCCAGTGGCGCAGCCCCTGGGCCAGCGGCTGGACCCCAATGATCTGATGCCACAAGTTGCGGCGCATGGTTTGTCTTCGCTGTCGCTTTTTTCCGGTGGCGGCGGGTTGGACTTGGGTTTTGAGCGCTCTGGTTTTGCGCACCTGGCCTCATTCGAGATTCTTGACATCTGTGGCGAAACGCTGCGTTCCAACCGGCCCGCTTGGGTTGTGCATGCAGGCGCTGAGGCGGGTGATGTGACCCGGGCCGTTTTTCGACCCTACCGCGATGTTGATGTTGTGCACGGTGGGCCGCCATGCCAGCCGTTCTCCACTGCTGGTAAACAAGCGGGAGACCAAGACCCACGCAATATGTGGCCTGATTTCATCCGCTGCGTGCAACAAACGCGGCCGCGTGCCTTTGTTGCTGAGAATGTGCCAGGCTTGCTTGACCGCAAGTTTGAAGCGTTTGTGGCGCACAACATCCTGGCGCCGCTGCAGGGTGCTTACACGGTCTTCAAGTTCAAGCTGTCTGCCGCTGATTTTGGTGTGCCGCAAGCGCGTAAGCGGGTGTTCTTTGTGGGCTTCAAGGCCAAGCGGGATGCGGCACGTTTTGCGCCACCAGACCCGACTCACGGTGACACGGTTGAACTGTTCGGCTCGGTGCTACCGCGCAACACGGTGCGCAAAAGCCTGGGCCTTGCCGATACCGGATTTGATGTTCTCTCACCGACCCTGCGATCGGGCTTTACCGGGCCGCGCAAGACAACGGGTGTTGTCAACAGCAAGGCGTCGATGGTGACCTGGGCCAAGCTGGGTATTTGGCCGAATGGCGTGCAGCCTGATCGCGCCATGGCCGATGTGTTCACGGCTGAAAACGGCCATCACCGGATGTCAATTGCCGACTGTGCGCTGTTGCAGGGATTCCCGGAGGATTGGCAGTTCAGCGGTGCCGTGTACCAGGCCTTGGGCCAAATCGGCAACAGCGTGTGTCCACCGGCGGCCTACGCGGTTGCTCGCCGTGTGGCCATTGCGCTGGGTGCCATGCCGTGACGGTTCAAGACGACGAACGTGAGCGTGAATTGGTTCGGCTCTTCAATTTGAAATGGGATCCCGAACACCAGCGTACAGGTGTTGATGCCGAATTGCGATTGACCATCGGTGAGACAGACCACGTCTTGGAGGTCGAGGTGAAATCGACCACCGGATCAACCGTTTCAACGGCGCGGGATGGTGGCATGGACCACATCGGCAAGTGGCGCAGCAAGCTGTTCATCATCGGGTTTTATTCCAAAGAGGCGCGGCGTCCGGAACTGCTGCGCAGCCTGTGCCTGACGCCGGCAGACATGGCTCCGTGGATTGACGGTATTGAAGCGAAGATCGCCATTGACTTCCGCATTGCTGAGAAATCGTCACGGGCATTGACTGAAAACGACTTGGCTGATGTGTGCGGCGCAAAAACGCACTACACCCTCAGCGACGCACGCAGCGTGTTGAAGCAGCAGGGGAACGTTTTGCAATATGCACAGGCGGCAGACATGTCCATTGACAAGCGGCCGGTCTATTCACCGGCGGCCATGCTGCACATCTTGCAGCGGCGGGCGCTGTACATCGCCCAGCGCGGCGCCACGCTGAACAACCCGCACATCACCAAAACGCACCTGGCGCGTTTCTTCGGTACGGACCGTGAGGTCACAACCGATTGGGCGCAGAGCGTCCGCTTGGTGGCCAGAAGCTGGCTGCAGACGCCGGCGGGGTAGGTTTCAGCCAGGCGGCAACGTGGCGCTGCCCACCAGCGCTTGAGCTGCGTAGCTGCGCCTCAATGCAGCATCTGGTCCACCCCCGACGTCAACGTGTCGTAGGGCTGCAAATGCGCCACCAGCCAGTCCAGGTCCAGGTGCAGGTGGGCCACCAGGTCGGGTTGGGTCTCCAGCAGGGTGGACACGGCGGGCAGGCCCAGGTGGCCGGTGTCGCTCATCACGCTGGCCAGGCGCAGCGCACCGCCCAGGCGTGAAAACGGCCGTGCGGCCATTGGGTCAGCGACCGCGCGCAGACCGTCCACCATGGGCTGCGGAAATTTCCAGCGCTTGGCCAGCTCGGCCGTCACCTCGGCATGGGTGCAGTGCAGCAATGCGCGCTGGCGGTCCAGCAGGCTGTCGGGTGTCTCGGCGCGGGCTTGGGCCAGCGCGATGGCCTCGGGTTCGCTCAGCAGCATCAGCAGCTCGCCGGTGCGCAGCAGCATGCCGGCCATGTCGGCGCTGTCGCCGTCCAGGTCGCAAGCCTGCGCCAGGGTGCGGGCATTGCCGGCGGTGGCCAGGCAGTGGCGCCAAAAGCGCAGCCGATCAAAGCCCTTGCTGACCGGGAAAGCGCCCGCCACGCAGGCTGACAAGGCCAGGTCATGCATGCTTTGCAGGCCGATGCTGGCCGCAGCGTCTTTCAGCGTGGCGATGGCCTGGCGTGGGCTGTAGCGGGCCGAATTGGCCAGCCGCAGCACTTTGACGGACAGGCTTTGGTCTTGGCCGATCAGCGCCGCCAGTTCACCCAGTGCCAGGTCTTCGCGCTCAAAACTGCGCAGCAGGCGGTGGGCCACCTCGGGCCTGGCGGGCAGGGCGGCGGCCTGGGCAAAGTACTTTTGCAGATGGGGCATCGTGGCGGGGCCGGCGGTGGCGGCTGGGTTGGTGGCGGCTGGGGCGGTGGTTGGTACACCAGCGGGCGCATTTGCCTGCACGGTGTCACTGTGCTTACCGGCACCCGCCGCACCGGGCTGAACCCTTCATTCAACCCCGTCTGCGCAGCCGTTAGCGGAACTGCACCAGCATGCCGTCCAGCGCCGCCGTGAAGGGCTGCTCCAGCAGCGGCAGGGTGACCAGCATGCCAATCAGGCCCACCGACACGGTGACCGGGAAACCGACGGAGAACACGCTGATTTGCGGCGCCACCCGGGAGATGACACCCAGCACCAGGTTGACAAACAACAGCATGCCCACCAGCGGCAGGGCGATCCACAGCCCCAGTGTGAACAAGGCCGTGCCCCACTGCTGTGGCTGGGTGTTGCGCAAAAACGCAAACGGCTCATCGCCCACCGCAAACACCTCAAAGCTGTGGACCAGCGCGGCAATCACCGCCAGGTGGCCGTTGCCCAGGATGAACAAAAACGCCACCATCGTGCCAAAAAAGCGCCCACTGGCTGTGCCTTGTGAGGCGGTGGCGGGGTCGAAGAAGCCTGCAAAATTCAGGCCCATCTGCAGGCCAATCAGCTCACCGCCCAGTTCCAGCGCGGCAAACACCACCCGCACCGCAAAGCCCAGGGTGGCGCCCACCAGCACCTGCTGCAACACATTGATCACGCCTGCGGGTGAATCGAGTGCCACCACCGGCATGGCCGGCAACGAGGCCTGCGCGGCCAGCGCGATGAACAGCGCCAGCCCCACTTTGACGCGCAGCGGCACCGATTTCTGGCTGAACACCGGCAGCGCCGTCAGCAGCGCCAGCATGCGCAAGAACGGCCACAGCAGCGGGGTCAACCAGGCCAGGATCTGGGCTTCGGTGAAATTGAACATGGGCTGCTGCTGTTGGTGGGGCTCAGCCCACGATGGTCGGAATGGCCAGCAGGGTGCGCTGGATGTATTCCACCAGCATGGTCAGCATCCACGGCCCGGCAATGGCCAGCACGGCCACGGCGGCCAGCACCTTGGGCACAAAGCTCAGTGTGGCCTCGTTGATCTGGGTGGCGGCCTGGAACACGCTGACCACCAGGCCCACCACCAGCACCGCCAGCAACACCGGTGCGCTGACCAGCAGCAGCATGTAGAGGCCTTGCTGGCCCAGTTGAAATGCCTGTTGGCTGCCCATAAGGATTTTTGGCCCCAAGACGCCTTTGGCGTCGCCCCCGAGGGGAGCGTTCGCGTTGGGGCGGCCCGGCGGCGAACCTTTCCGTCTAAGTTGCAAAAGAAGCGGCCAGTGAGCCGAGCAGCAAATTCCAGCCATCCGCCAGCACAAACAGCATCAGCTTGAAGGGCAGGCTCACCAGCACCGGGCTCAACATCATCATGCCCAGGCTCATCAACACGCTGGCCACAATCATGTCGATGATCAGGAAGGGGATGAAGATCAAGAAGCCGATCTGGAAGGCGCTTTTCAGCTCACTGGTGACAAACGCCGGCACCAGCACGCTGAATGGCATGTCCTCGCCCTTCACCGATTCGGGCACCTTGGCCAGCCGGCCGAACAACTGCATGTCACTGTGCCGGGTTTGCTTGAGCATGAAGGCACGCATCGGCTTGGCTGCAAGCTCCACCGCCGCCGGGAACTCAATCTTCTGCGCCGCGTAGGGCAGCCAGGCCTCGGTGTAGACCTTGTCCAGCGTGGGCGACATCACGAAGAAGGTGAGAAACAGACTCAGGCCCACGATCACCTGGTTGGGCGGCGCGGCCTGGGTGCCCAGCGCCTGACGCAACAGGCTGAGCACGATGACGATGCGGGTAAAGCCCGTCATCATCAACAGCAGCGCCGGCAAAAAGCTCAGTGCGGTGAAAAACAGCAAGGTCTGCACTGGCACTGAATAGGCGGTGCCGCCCGCCGCCTGGCCCACCAGCAGCGGCAAGCCCGGGCCCGCCGCCGTGCTTGTTTGGGCTAAAGCCGCTACCGGCAGGGCCGATAACACCGACAAGCCCAGGCCCAGGCCGGCGCGGCCTGCGTTGCGCCAAAAATTTGGGCGCGGGTCAGCGTGCATCAGCGCCTCCGGCTGCGGTAGATGGGCTAACAGCTTGGTAGCGCGACAACAACTGCGCAAACAGCGGCAATGGGCCAGGTGGCGGTGCTGAGGCATCGGCCTGCGGCGGCAGGGTGTGCAGGGTGTGGATGCCGGCCGGGCTGACCCCCAGCACCAGCCAGCGCCGCGCGTCCCCCGTGCCCACCTCCACCGTGACGATGCGCTGGTTGGGCGCCAGTGGCATCGCAGCCACCAGCCGCACTGGGCCGGCGCCACCACTGCCCTGAAACGGCCCCAGCTTGCTGCGCTTGAGCAACCACAGTGCGGCAGGGATCAACGCCACGATCAAGGCAAACGCGGCCAGCGGCCCGAGCAGGGATAGGCTGTTCATGTCCTGCTGAGCCTGCGCATGCGCTCGCTGGGCGTCACGATGTCGGTCAGCCGGATGCCGAACTTGTCATTCACCACCACCACCTCACCCTGGGCGATCAAATAACCATTGACCAGCACGTCCATCGGCTCACCGGCCAGCGCCTCCAGCTCCACCACCGACCCCTGCGCCAGTTGCAAGATGTGCTTGATGGGAATGCGGGTGCGGCCCAGTTCCACGGTCAATTGCACCGGGATGTCCAGGATCATGTTCAGGTCGTTGCCTGATGCGACGGCGGCGGGTGCGTCCGAGAAATTGGTGAAGGACGCGGCGGTGACGGACACCCCCGAGACCCCCGGCATGGCCACCGCGCTGGCCGCAGCCGGTGCAGCGGGTTCGGGCTTGGACTCGTCCAGCGCGGCCGCCCATTCAGCGGCCATGCGGTCTTCTTCGGACATGCCGGCGTTGGACGCGTCACTCATGGGCTTCTCCCAGCCAACCGGCGTCGGCGCCGGTCAGCAAGCGGTCAATCTTGATGGCGTTTTTGCCGTT
The DNA here is from genome assembly GCA_043759535.1 of Betaproteobacteria bacterium. Classification (GTDB taxonomy): domain Bacteria; phylum Pseudomonadota; class Gammaproteobacteria; order Burkholderiales; family Burkholderiaceae_C; genus Pseudaquabacterium. The sequence goes on from JAYVLI010000330.1 coordinate 10,567, forward strand.
GGAGGTGCCGTAGGTGCAGTCAAACACCGGCACCCCGTCCACCTTG
>JAYVLI010000331.1:0-5251 GCA_043759535.1 Betaproteobacteria bacterium
AGCCAAGGCGTGAGATTGCCTTCAAACGGATCGCTCAGCTCTGGCGTTTGCGCAGCAGCCTCAGCCGCTGCAGTGGGTGGCGCGGTCTGCGTCAGCGTGGTGGCAACCGCCAGCGCGGCGTGCGCCAGGGGTGCGTCAATCTGCTCAGGCGTCAGGCGGCCGCGGCGGCGCAGCAGCATGGTTTTGACGATGGTGAGCTGGGCCAGCAGGTGGTAGCTGTGCGCCATCAGCCGCCCCAGCGGTTCCAGCGGCGGGCGTACCGCGCGTGGCTCTGACAGGGAGCGTTGCGTGGCCAGCACCAGCGCCGACAAGCTGTCATAGGCCTCGCGCCGCGCCAGGCGCCAGTGCAGCTCGGGTTCGTTGTCCACGGCGCTCATTTGGCCCAGCGCCAGCGCAACTTGTGCGTGGCGCGCCTGCGCGGCCACACTGCGCCGCACCAGTGCGGGCAGTTGGCCCCGCTCCCACGACGGCAGCACGTAGCTAAACGCCCACGCGATGGCTGCACCCAGCAGCGTATCGCCCACACGCTCCAGCACATCAAATCCAGGGCTCAGGCCGCTGCTGAGCAGGTGCGCCTGCAGCAAGCCCAGTACGGTGGCGGCCACCGCCGTCACCAGATAGCGCTTGATGGCAAAGGCATGCGCCATGGCCTGTGCCAGCGTCAACACCAACAGCACCACCAACGGGTGCAGGTGCACCGATAGCAATGCAGCCGCCAGCAGGCAGCCCAGCAGCGTGCCCGCCACCCGCAAGTTGCGCCGCTCCAGCGTCTGCGCCAGGCTGCCGCGCAGCACCACCACAATGGTCAGCAAAATCCAGTAGTCGTGCGTACCCCAGGGCAGCGCCAGGCCCAGGGCGTAGGCCGTGCCAATGGCCAGTGCAGCGCGCAGTGCGTGGCGCAGCGGCGGCGCATCCCAGCGCCACAGCGCCAGAAACGGCTGCCACGACCAGGTGGTGGGGCTGACAAACATTTGCCAGTAGGTGCGCACCAAAGCCACATCGGCCTGGGCATCGCCGCGGCCCAGTGCAACCAATTGCAGGGTTTCGTCGTTCAGATGCCCGACGCGGTTGGCCAGTCCGCGGGCCAGCATGGCGGGGCCCACCGCAGGCGCATTGGGACTGGCTGCGGCAGACCAGGGCAATCCCACTAACTGTGGGCGGTGGCTGATAAAGGCGCTAGGCTGCTTGCCCGTGAGTAGCGCGTCGGCCAGTTGCTCAATTTCTAGCGCTAGCGCATCGACCACGCCCCCCAGCGCAGCCAGCGCGTCGGCGTGCCCGGATTGGTGTTGCACAGTCTCCAGATCCAGCTCGCAGACCAGTAAGTGGTCGCGCATTTCCAGCACATGCAGCAGCATGCCGGCCAGCTGCTGGCGCCGCGGGGTGCGGGGCGATTCGAGCAAGATGTCGCGCGCAGTTTGCAATTGGTCTGCGAGGCCGGCTTGCTGTTGCAACAACTGCCCCATCAGGGGGCGATGCCGCAGATCGTCGCTGGGCGCACGCGCAAACTGCTGCGCCTGGGTGCGCATCAACTGCGCCAACGCCAGCAAGGTGTCTGCCAGCATTTGCACGCGATAGCGGCCATTGAGCACGGCGTTGGCCAACGTAGCCCACAGCACATACGCCATGGCACCACCCGAGAAATACAGGCAAGTGGACAGCGTGGTGGCGCTTCGGGTGTGGTCGGGCACGGCCATCGAAAAGACCATCGCAAACATGACCGAGATCGATGTAAACAAACCGCGCTTGCCCCAAGCACCTGCGAGAAATGCCAAAAAACTGGCCGGCACCAGCAGCAGACCCAAACCCAGGGGCGCGGCATGCAGCACCTGCACGCCAAAGAACAGCGGTAAGCCGAGCAGCGCAGCCGGCACCAGTTGCCAAAATTTGCCGCGCTGCGGCGCGGGCTGATCGGGCGGAATACACACCACCACCCCCACCGAGGCGGCTGCGGCCGCAAACGCGCCCCACAGCGCATGCACCGCCCCCGAGATCACCAGCAAGCCCAGCGCGGCCGACAAGCCGTTGGTCACGTAGTGGCTCAGCGCGATGCGCAGAATGGCTTGTTTACGGCTGGCTGTGAGGACCGGCAGTTGCATGGGGCCTCAGTCTAACCACTGGGCCAGGTCCACGGAGCTGTGGCGGCCCACCGCATGGGCCTGCTCTGCCAACCAGCGCTGCGCGTGCGCATGGCCCTGGCCATGCAGCATCTTCAAAAACGGGGTGTGGGCCAGCATTTTGGTTTCGCTGCGCTGCAAAACCGCCAGGTGGTTGGAGTCAATCAAATGAAAGCGCGGCGGGTTCGCCAGATGGCCGCGCGCATACATCTGCATCTCGCGCAGAAAGTGGGTCTTGAAGCCCAGGTCCTGAATACGCTCGTTGATCGCATCGATTTTGTGTGGCGTGTCGTTGTGCTGGTGGGGCGCCAGCAGCACCAGCAAAATATCGCAGACCTTGCCCTCTTGCACCAACGGAAACACCGCCGGATTGGCCGCGTAGCCGCCATCCCAATACGGCTCGCCGTCGATGTCCACCGCATGGTGAATCTTGGGCAGGCAGGCCGATGCCAGCAGCATGTCCAGCGTCAGCTCATGCTCCCGGAACAAGCGCAGGCGGCCGGTGTTGGTGTGCGTGGCCCCCACGTACAAAGCAAACGGGCTGTGCTTGCGCAGCCCTTCAAAGTCGATCGCCTTTTTTAGCAGATTGCGCAGCGGGCTGATGTCCAGCGGATTGAGGTCGCCCGGTGAAAACAGGCTCACCCAGTTGGCCAGCATCTTGGTCATGGGGGCCAAGGCGATATGGTCGCCATTACCCTGCATCATGGTGCTGGGGATTTGCCGACCGACGTCGGTCCAGAAATCGGTCAGTGCGGCTCTGGCCCCTTCGCGCCCATCGAGCATCCAACCGTGGGCCAACAAGACCGCGTTGATAGCGCCTGCGCTGCTGCCACTCATGGCGCCGGGAATAAAGCGGTGGTCTTGCAACAGGGCATCCAGCACCCCCCAGGTGAAGGCACCATGGGCACCGCCACCCTGCAGCGCCAGGTGCAACACCGGCGGTGGTACGTTGGGGTCGATACGCTGCTTCCACCAGCGCGGGGGCAGCGCGGGGCGGCTAGGGAGCGGGTGGACCGGCAGTGGGCGTGGGCGCATGTCGGCCCAGTATAGGGTTTTCCCTAGTTTTGTTGGCGGGTCAGTACGATTTTGCGGCTGTCCAGGCCCTGCTTCTCCAGCCGGGCCACCAGCTCCTCGTAGGCGCGGGGGTTCACGGTGGGCGTGCGGGCCAGTATCCACAGATACTCGCGCTTGGGCTCGCTCACCGCCACCAGTTGGTATTCGGGGTCCAGGTCAATCACCCAGTAATTGCCCCACACCCAGGGGATGAAGGACAGCCACTCGGGCGCAAAGCGCACCTCCAGCTTGGGCGACCGGGCCTCACCCACCTGCCGCCCGGCACCCACCACCACCTCCACCTCGCCGTTCTCCAAGGTGCAGCGGTTGGTCACTTGCAGGATGCCATTGGCCAGCAGCGCGTAGTCGGCGCGGGTGTCTTTGACGCACTTCTTCTGAAAGCGGTTGGGGTACTTGGCAATCTCGTACCAAGTGCCCATATAGCGCGGCACGTCTAGCGCGGGAATGGTGCGCAGCTCGCCCTCGTTCGCGACGGCGGTCAGTGCCAATGAACCCAACACCATCGTCAAGATTAGAGATTTCATAGTGCCCGCTTATAACCCAACTAACTGCAACTTGTCGGTGCTACCATTATTCGTCATTCACCACACAAGGCGAGGTAATTCCCATGGCTGCACCCGATATTTCGACCTGCGTCTCAGCGGGTTTTGCCGGTTTCAAGCAGGACCCCGTGACCCACATCGTCGCCACCTTGTTGGTGATCTTTATCAGTGGTGTCGGTTTTGGTTTGCTGTCGGGCCCCATGATGGTGGGCTATATGCGCATGATCAAGATTCAGGACGAAGGTGGCAAAGCAGAGATTGCCGACGTCTTCAAGGGCTTTGAAGACTTTGTGCCCGCACTGGTAGCGGTGCTGGTGGGCTCCATCATTGTGTCCATTGGCTATGTGCTGTGCATCTTGCCGGGCCTGTTGCTGATGGCGATTGTCCCCACTGCGGCCTATCTGGTGGCCACGGGTGAGAAGGATGGTATCCAGGCCTTGCAACGGGCCTGGAACACCGTGAAGGACAACTTGCTGGGCGCCTTCCTGTGCATGCTGGTGTTGGGCATTATTGGCAACCTGGGCCTGATTCTGTGCTTTGTGGGCATCGTCATCACCTTGCCTATCGCCTTCATTGGCAGCTACCACATGGCCAAGCAATTGACCAATGGCGGCACCGTCAGTGCCTGAGGGCGCCGCCCTCGCTGTTGCAGACCGGCCCTGGCGCCTGGCCATAGGCCTCATGCTCCCGGCGGGTGTAGCGCTGGCGCCGCGCTTTCTGGCGCTGGGCGACATTCCGCTGTGTGCCTTCAAACACCTGACGGGCATACCCTGCCCGCTGTGCGGCGGGATACGGGCCTGCGCCGCGCTCGCACAGGGCGATGTGGCGGCAGCCATTTTGATGAACCCCGGACTGATGCCCGTGCTGGCGCTGGCGGCTGTACACAGTGGCCTGCTGGTGGCGCAGGCCGTGGGCGGGCAGCGTTTGCTTGCGCCAGGCACCCTCACGCGGGCCTGGCAGTGGGCAGGTGCTGCTCTGCTGTTTTTTTGGCTACTGCGTTTGTATGCTTTATGACGCCTTCACCCGTTACCCATGCATGACCTACCCATCTTCTGCCAAACAAACCTTTTGCCTCACCCTGACCGCCCTGCTACTGAGCTGCGCCGCAGCCCAAGCCAGTGCCCACACCTACACCGCGCAACTCAAGGCCAAGAAGTTTGATGAGGTCGACAAGGCCACCCAAGCCGCCTTAGTCGCCAACCCCGCCAATGTAGAGGCTTTGCTGGGTCGGGTGGATTTGCTACTTTCGATGCACCAGGAAAGCAAACTGGACGAGGCGGTGCGGCTGGCGGAACAATGCATAGAGGCCGCGCCCACGCGTTCGGAGTGCCACGAATATTTGGGCAACGCCCTAGGCACCAAGGCAATCAACGCTGGCATTTTGTCGGCCATGGGCTCGGCGGGCAAGATCCGCAACGCCTTCAAGAAGGCAGTAGAGCTGGACCCCAAGAACATGGATGCCCGTTTCTCGCTGCTGGAGTATTACCAGCAGGCCCCCGGCATTGTGGGTGGTGGCAAGGG
>JAYVLI010000332.1:0-19239 GCA_043759535.1 Betaproteobacteria bacterium
CACAACCTGCCCGACTGGCTGGCCAACCCGCTGCGCGAGCAGCTGGGCGACGAATTCTGGCCGCTGGTCGAAGAGCTGTCTCGTTCTGCACCGCTGGACCTGCGGGTCAACGTGATGAAGGGCAAGCGCGAAGACGTGCAACGCACGCTGGCCGAGGCTGGCATCGACGCCCAGCCCACGCCCCATTCGCCGTGGGGCCTGCGTGTGCAAGGCAAGCCAGCGCTGAGCAAGTTGCCCGTCTTCACTGGCGGTGGTGTCGAGGTGCAGGACGAGGGCAGCCAGCTGCTGGCGCTGATCACCGACCCCAAGCGCGGTGAGATGGTGGTGGACTTTTGCGCCGGCGCGGGCGGCAAGACCCTGGCCTTGGGGGCCTGCATGCGAAACACCGGTCGCCTGTACGCCTTCGACATCTCCGGTCACCGGCTGGAAGCGCTCAAGCCCCGGCTGGCCCGCAGCGGCTTGTCCAACGTGCACCCGGCGCAGATCGCCCACGAGCGTGACGACCGTGTCAAACGCCTGGCCGGCAAGATCGACCGCGTGCTGGTCGACGCCCCGTGTTCGGGCTTGGGCACCTTGCGGCGCAACCCCGACTTGAAGTGGCGTCAAAGCCCCAAGGCACTGGAAGAGTTGCAGGCCAAGCAAACGGCCATCCTGGCCAGCGCAGCCCGCCTGCTCAAACCCGGCGGCCGGCTGGTCTATGCCACCTGCAGCCTGCTGGCGGTGGAAAACGAACGCGTGGCCGAGGCCTTCACCGAAGCGCATGCGGCCGATTTCGAGCCCATGCCGGTGCTCGCCGCGCTGCAGGCAGCGCGTGTCGACAACCCCGAAGCCCTGGTCGCCGGGCCTTACCTGCGGCTGTGGCCGCACCGCCATCACACCGACGGCTTTTTTGCCGCGATTTGGCAAAGACGTTGAAATTCAGGAAAGAGCAGTCACCTGCTGACTGCTGCACCGACTGCTGCACCGACTGGGGCGAAGGCCGGGTTGATGGCTGCGGCGAAGCCGGGTGAGAAGGATGGTGCGCTTGAACTCGCGTTCTACGTCCCTTTGGCAGGGCTTTTGCTGCCTCGCCTGTTCGAGCCTCCCCCCTACAATCGATTCGTAACAGAATTTTTGGGCAAGGACTTGCTGATGGACGCAATTTGGCTGGCGCACGACGCCCTGGTGGACTTGTTGTCCCACGGTTTGTTGTCGGCGACCTGGTGGCAGGTGTTGATCTACACCCTGGTGACCACGCACATCACCATTTCAGGCGTCACGATCTTCCTGCACCGGGCCCAGGCCCACCGTGCGCTTGAGTTGCACGCCATCCCTTCGCACTTTTTCCGCTTTTGGCTGTGGCTATCGACAGGCATGGTGACCAAGGAGTTTGTGGCCGTACACCGCAAACACCACGCCAAATGTGAAACCGAAGAGGACCCGCACAGCCCGCAAACGCGTGGCATCAAGGCCTTGTTGCTGACGGGCGTGGAGCTGTACAGAACCGAAGCCGCCAACCCTGAGACGGTGGCCAAGTACGGCCACAACACGCCCGACGACTGGATCGAGCGCAACCTGTACACGCGGTTTTCGTGGCAGGGTGTGGCCATCATGCTGGTGCTCAACCTGCTGATGTTTGGCGCCATCGGTGCACTGGTCTGGGCGGTGCAGATGGTCTGGATTCCCTGGTGGGCCACCGGTGTCATCAACGGCCTGGGGCACTTCTGGGGTTACCGCAATTTCGAAGCACCCGACGCGTCCACCAACGTGTCGCCCTGGGGCATCCTGATCGGTGGCGAAGAACTGCACAACAACCACCACACCTATCCCACGTCGGCCAAGTTTTCGATCAAGCCCTATGAGTTTGACGTGGGTTGGCTCTACATCCGCGCGATGGAAGTCGTCGGCTTGGCCAAGGTCAAAAAGGTAGCGCCAAAGCTGGCTTTGGGCGGTGTGCGCCCGGTGGCCGACGGCAAGACGCTGGAAGCCGTCATCGCCAACCGCTATGAGGTGATGGCGCGCTACGCGGCCGAACTCAAGCGCGCTGTCAGCGCCGAAGTTGAACGCCTGAAGTCGCAGGGCCCCAGCGACGGCGCGCTGCTGCGCCACATGCGCCTGGCCCAGGCCTGGCTGCACCGTGACGACGACAAGATTCCGCTGGGCGTGAAGCCCAGCCTGGCCGCTGCACTGGGCCAAAGCCCGCATCTGGCCAAGTTGGTGGCCATGCGCGAAGAGCTGCGTGCGCTGTGGACCCGCACTGGAGTGTCGGCCGAGCAGCTGGTGGTGGACTTGCAGGCCTGGTGCCGCAAGGCCGAAGAAAGCGGCATTGCCGCGCTGCAGGACTTTTCGATGAAGCTGCGGGCGGCCCACGCCTGAGTGCTTGGGTCCCGCACGAAAAAGCCCGCTGCGCAGCGGGCTTTTTTCTGAGCGCGGCAAACCGGGCCGTCCGTTGCGCTGCCAGTGGATGCGCTGCTAACTGTTGCGCTGCTAACGGATGCGCCGCCAACGGATGCGCTGTTAACTGATGTCTTGGGCGTGCACGGAAAACTGCCCGCGCCGGCGATCTTCAAAGAACAGTTCCAGCGTCTGGCGCACGGTGCGAAAAGCCAGCTGATCCCAGGGAATTTCGTCTTCGCGAAACAGCCGGGCTTCAATGCTCTCCGGGCCCGGGTTGAGCGTGGTGTCGAGCATGCGGGCGCGGTAGAAAAAATGCACCTGGCCCACCCGCACCACGTTCATCACGGTAAACAAGCCCTGCAACTCCACCTGGGCGCCGGCTTCTTCGGCCGTTTCGCGCAGGGCACCATCGGCCAGGCTTTCACCCAGCTCCATGAAGCCGGCGGGTAGGGTCCAGAAGCCGTAGCGTGGCTCAATGGCGCGTTTGCACAGCAGCACCTGCTTGCCCCACACCGGCACGGTGCCCACCACATTGAGCGGGTTTTCGTAATGCACCAGGCTGCAGGCTGGGCACACCGCGCGGTCGCGGTTGTCGTCGGCGGGCACCTGGTAGTTCACGGCGGTGCCGCACTGGCGGCAATGTTTGATGCGGCGGGGGTCGATCAGCATGGCAAAAGTGTAGCCCGGGCGCTGCGGCGCAGGCTTGGGCAGTTTGCATTTGACCCTGCACCGGCAGGGCGGCGTGGCATCATCCGCGCGCCCGGCCGCCGCCTCTTGCTGGCCGCCCGCCAACCCTGTTTGCCGCCACGCCCATGCACCACGTCATCACCCCGCCAACCCTTGCCATTGTCCCTGTTGTGGGCGGTGATCTGTTTCCCGTCCACCGCATCTACTGCGTGGGCCGCAACTACGCCGAGCATGCGCGAGAGATGGGGTTCACTGGCCGCGAGCCGCCGTTTTTCTTCTTGAAGCCAGCCGACGCAGTGCTGCCGGTGGCTGATGGCGGCGTGGGCCACATGCCCTACCCATCACTCACGGCCAATCTGCACCATGAGATTGAGCTGGTGGTGGCCATTGGCACCGGCGGCCGCAACATCGCTGTGGCCGACGCCGCCAAACACATCTGGGGTTATGCCGTGGGCCTGGACATGACCCGGCGTGACCTGCAAAACGAGATGAAAAAACAGGGCCGGCCCTGGTGCATCGGCAAAGCGTTTGATGCATCGGCACCGATTGGCCCGCTGCACCCGATCAGCACCACCGGTGAGCTGACCAGCGGCGCCATCACCCTGTCGGTCAACGGTGTGCAGCGCCAGGCGGGAGATTTGTCTGCGCTGATCTGGAGCGTGGCTGAGACCATTGCCACCTTGTCTCAAGGCTGGACATTGCAGCCGGGGGACTTGATCTTCACCGGTACACCGGCGGGCGTGGGGGCGGTGGTGGCGGGTGATGTGATCACCGGTGCAATCACCGGTCTGGGCACACTGCAGGTGCGCATCACAGCGGCCTGACGGCCGTCAACCCCCGGCATGCCGCCCGTGTTGACAATGCAGCCGCTGCACCCCGACTGGCCGGCCCCGGCTGGCATCACCGCGCTGATGAGCACCCGGCAAGGTGGCACCAGCCTGCCCCCGTTTGACAGCCTCAACCTGCGGCCATCCGCCTTGGGTGCTGACTTGATAGGCGCGGCAGACGCACCCGCCGCCGTGCTGGCCAACCAGCAGCGTTTTGCCCTGGCACTGGGCGCCACGCCAGTGTGGCTGCACCAGGTTCACGCTGCGCAGGTGCTGCGGCTGCTGCCTGAGCACCTGCAGCCCGGTGCGCCGTTGCCTGTGGCCGACGCCAGCATCACCACCAGCCCCGGCATCGCCTGCACTGTGTTGGTGGCTGACTGCCTGCCGGTGCTCATTTGCAGCCGTGACGGTCTGGCGGTGGGCGCCGCCCACGCCGGCTGGCGTGGGCTGGCAGCAGGGGTGTTGGACAACACCGTGGCCGCGTTGTGCCAGGCCACCGGCTGCCTGCCAGATCAACTGCTGGCTTGGCTGGGGCCTTGCATCGGTCCGCTGGCGTTTGAGGTGGGTGCCGATGTGCTGCAGGCCTTTGGCGCTGGCCCGTCGGCTGGCCCATCGACTGACCCGCTAGCCGGGGCAGACCCCCTGTTCTGCCCCAGCCCCCGGCCCGACGGCAGCGCCCGCTGGCGCGCTGACCTGGCCGGCCTGGCGCGGCGCCGCCTGCAGGCGCTGGGGGTGGGCCACATCGGCGGTGGTGGCCTGTGTACCGTGGCCGACGCCTCACGGTTTTTCTCGTTCCGGCGGGATGGGCGCACCGGTCGCCTGGCTGCGGCCATCGCCATCCGGGCTTGATGGTTCGCCCGGGCTTGCAGTGCCGGCCGCCGCCTGTTCTGCTACAGCTTGTTCTGCGGCCGATTCGGCCAACAAACGCGCCCGCCGCCGCGCCGGTGTGCCCAGCACATACAACACGATGGTCAGCGGCAACGCGCCGTACAACAGCAGCGTGACCAACGCCCCCAGCAGCGTGCCTTGGGTAGACGAGGCCTCGGCCGCCACCATCAACAGCACCACAAAAATCCAGGCCAAAGCGACGATGTGCATTTCAGATAGCGGTACGCAATATCACTAATTGAAAACTCAAGTCATCCTGCGGTAAGCTCGCCGCCGTACAACCTGAAGCCTTGCACAGCATCGCACACCGGCCCGCACGCGGCAGGCCGCACAAGGAGACAAGCCCATGACACAACCCACCATCCCCGCCCTGGCCGACATCGGGCAGGCCGCCCAGACCCAGTTGCAAGCCTTCACTGGCGCCATGGGGGATGCCGTCAAAACTCTCTCTGGCCTGAGCCTGCCGATGGACACCCTGGCCACACTGCAGGCTGACTATCTGCAGCAAGCCAGCGCGCTGTGGAACAGCACATTGACCGCCAGCACCCACAGCGGCAAACCCGCCACCACATTGGGCGACAAACGCTTTGCAGCCCAGGCCTGGGCGCAAAACCCGGCCGCCGCGCTGGCGGCACAAACCTATCTGCTCAACGCCCGCACCCTGATGCAGCTGACCGACAGCCTGCAGTGCGACGCCAAGACCAAAGCCAAAGTGCGCTTTGCAGTGCAGCAGTGGGTGGACGCGGCCAGCCCCGCAAACTATTTGGCCACCAACCCCGAGGCCCTGGCCAAGGCGGTGGAGACCAAGGGCGAAAGCCTGCAACACGGCCTGCAACTGCTGCTCAAAGATTTGCAGCAAGGCCATATCTCGCAAACCGACGAGAGCGGTTTTGAGGTGGGCCGCAACGTGGCCACCAGCGAGGGCGCGGTGGTGTTTGAGAACCCGTTTTTCCAGCTGATTGAATACAAACCCCTCAGCGCCAAAGTGCATGAGCGGCCCATGCTGTTTGTGCCGCCTTGCATCAACAAGTACTACATCCTGGATCTGCAGCCCGAGAACTCGGTGATCCGCTACACGGTTGAGCAAGGCCACCGGGTGTTTGTGGTGAGCTGGCGCAACCCCGATGCCAGCTTGGCGGCGGCCACCTGGGACGACTACATCGAGCATGGCCCGATCGCCGCCATCAGCCAGGTGCAAGCCATCACTGGCGCAGCCACCATCAACACGCTGGGCTTTTGTGTGGGCGGCACCATCCTCAGCACCGCGTTGGCGGTGCTGGCCGCGCGCGGTGAGCAGCCCGCTGCGTCCATGACCTTGCTGACCACTTTGCTGGACTTCAGCGACACCGGCATCCTGGATGTGTTTGTCGATGAAGCGTCGGTCAGCCAGCGCGAAAAAACACTGGGGCCGGATGCCCCCGGCGGCCCGGCGCTGTTGCAAGGCAAAGAGTTGGCCACCACCTTCAACCTGCTGCGGCCCAACGACCTGGTGTGGAACTACGTGGTGGGCAACTACCTGAAGGGTGAGGCCCCACCGCCGTTTGACTTGCTGTACTGGAACGGCGACTCCACCAACCTGCCAGGCCCGATGTACTGCTGGTACCTGCGCCACACTTACTTGGAAAACCAGCTCAAGGTGCCGGGTGCGCTGACCGTGTGTGGCCAAAAGCTGGACCTGGGCAAGGTCAAGTGCCCCATCTTCATCTACGGCTCGCGTGAGGACCACATCGTGCCCTGGCAGGCGGCCTACCTGTCCACCGGCGTGCTGACCGGCGCCAAGGACAAGACCTTTGTGCTGGGTGCGTCCGGCCACATCGCCGGGGTCATCAACCCGGCGTCCAAAAACAAGCGCAGTCATTGGACCAATGCAAAACTGCCGGCGTTGGCCGCCGACTGGTTCAAGACCGCCACTGAACATCCCGGCAGTTGGTGGCCGGTGTGGGCCGGCTGGCTGGGCAGCCACGCCGGCAAGCAAGTGGCTGCACCCAAAGGCTATGGCGACCGCCAACACCCGGTGATCGAGCCGGCACCCGGCCGCTACGTCAAGCAAAAAGCCTGATGAACTTGGCCCCCCCCCCGAAGCGCCTGCGGCGCTCCCCCCAGGGGGCAGCCGCCAGCGGCCCGGCAAAGCCGGATCCACGGCGGCGGCTGAGAGGAATAGAGACTTGGCGCGCTGGGCGCTTGGCTCTAATCTGTCTGATTCTTTCCTTCAACCCGGAGATTTTTCATGAGCATCGACATCGTCATCGTCGCCGCCGCCCGCACTGCCGTTGGCAAGTTTGGTGGCACCCTGGCCAAAACCCCCGCGCCTGAACTGGGCGCCACCGTGATCAAAGCCCTGCTGGAACGCAGTGGTTTGACGGGTGAGCAAATCAGCGAAGTGATCCTGGGCCAGGTGCTGACCGCTGGCTCGGGCCAGAACCCGGCGCGCCAGTCCATCATCAAATCTGGCCTGCCGATGGCGGTGCCGGGCTTCACCATCAACAAGGTCTGCGGCTCTGGCCTGAAGGCGGTGATGCTGGCCGCCCAAGCCATCCGCGACGGTGACAGCGACATCGTCATCGCCGGTGGCCAAGAGAGCATGAGCATGTCGCCCCACGTGCTGCCCAACAGCCGCGACGGCATGCGCATGGGCGACTGGAAGCTGGTGGACACCATGATCACCGACGGCCTGTGGGATGTGTACAACCAGTACCACATGGGCATCACCGCCGAGAACGTGGCCAAGCAGTACGGCATCACCCGCGAGGCGCAAGACGCGCTGGCGCTGGGCAGCCAGCAAAAAGCCGCCGCCGCGCAAGAGGCCGGTCGCTTCAAGGACGAGATCGTGCCGGTGTCCATCGCCCAGAAAAAAGGCGACCCCATCATTTTTGCGGCCGATGAATTCATCAACAAAAAGACCAGCGCCGACGCACTGGCTGGCCTGCGCCCGGCGTTTGACAAAGCCGGCTCGGTGACCGCCGGCAATGCGTCCGGCCTGAACGACGGCGCCGCTGGCGTGATCGTGATGAGTGCGGCCAAGGCCAAAGTCTTGGGCTTGACACCGCTCGCACGCATTGCAAGTTATGCCAGCGCCGGCCTGGACCCCAAGATCATGGGCATGGGCCCGGTGCCCGCCGCCCGCAAGGCGCTGGAGCGTGCCGGCTGGCAAGCCGCCGACCTGGACCTGCTGGAGATCAACGAAGCCTTTGCCGCCCAGGCCTGCGCTGTCCACAAAGAGATGGGCTGGGACATGAGCAAAGTCAACGTCAACGGTGGCGCCATTGCCATCGGCCACCCGATTGGTGCGTCGGGCGCCCGCATCCTCGTCACGCTGCTGCACGAGATGATCAAGCGCGACGCCAAGAAGGGCATTGCGTCGCTGTGCATCGGCGGCGGCATGGGCGTGGCGCTGACGGTGGAGCGCTGAAGCGCCAGACCGCAACGGCAACGGCAAATCCCCAGCCCGGGCAGGGCGAACCCGGTTGACCGCTGCAGCGCCAGAAGCCAATCTCACAGTCAGTGGTCACCGGGGCAGCACGCAAGCCCTGGCCACCTTTTCAAACACATCAGGAGAGAGAACATGAGTCAAAAAGTTGCATACGTCACCGGCGGCATGGGTGGCATCGGTACCGCCATCTGCCAGCGCCTGCACAAGCAGGGCTTCAAGGTGATCGCCGGTTGTGGCCCCAGCCGCGACTTCACCAAATGGCTGGACGAGCAAAAAGTACTGGGTTATGACTTTTTTGCCTCGGTGGGCAATGTGGCCGACTGGGACTCGACTGTTGAGGCCTTCACCAAGGCCGTGGCCGAGCACGGCACGATTGACGTGTTGGTCAACAACGCTGGCATCACCCGTGACCGCATGTTCCTCAAGATGTCGCCCGACGACTGGAAGGCCGTGATCGACACCAACCTGAACAGCATGTTCTACGTCACCAAGCAAGTGGTGCCGGGCATGGTGGAAAAAGGCTGGGGCCGCATCATTCAAATCAGCTCGGTCAATGGTGAAAAAGGCCAATCGGGCCAGACCAACTACTCGGCCGCCAAGGCCGGCATGCACGGCTTCACCATGGCGCTGGCACAAGAAATGGCCAACAAGGGCGTGACGGTGAACACCGTGAGCCCAGGCTATATCGGCACCGACATGGTCCGTGCCATCAAGCCCGAAGTGCTGGAAAAAATCGTCGCCACCATCCCCGTCAAACGGCTGGGCACACCGGACGAGATCGGCTCCATCTGCGCCTGGCTGGCGGGGGATGACTCGGGCTTCACCACGGGTGCTGATTTCAGCTGCAACGGCGGTCTGCACATGGGGTGAGCTCGGACGTGCAACAGGCCCTGCGGCCTGTTGCGCGCCTGGCGAACGACTGAGCGCCTGCAGGCGCTCAGTCTGGGGGACTTGTATTTGGTTTCTGAATTTTGAATTGGCCCTGCGGGGCCATTTTTGTGTCTGCGCGCTGAGTGCCAGGTCAAAACGCCGCAGACCGCCTCGGCTTGTGGTTAACCGCCAGCGCAAAGTTCATCGCCACCGCGCCCGGCACCGACATGGTCAGTTGGCCGGTGGTGTGGTGCAGCAGCAGCGCAACGCCGGCAGTGCCACCGGTCACCAGCGCGGCATGGCGCAGCAGCACCAGACCGATGGCCACAAACAGGGTGCCGGTACACAGGCCTTGCAGGTCGTCAAACAGGCTGTAGCGCTGGCCGGCGGGCTGCGGCCGCCAGGTGCAGTGCTCATTCAACAGTGCCGGCCATGAAGTACTTGATCACACCCTTGGCGGCAAAGCCCAGCAGGCCAAAACCCAGGCCCAGCAGCAGCACAAAAGTGCCCAGCCGGCCAGCTTTGGATTCACGCGCCAACTGCAGGATGATGAACAGCATGTACAGCATGAAGGCGCCCACCCCGAAGGTGAGGCCAAACCAGGCAATCTGCTCTTCGGTGTAGCCAAACATGGCGTGTACGGCGCGGTGGCGGGCTCAGGTGATTTGGTCGGCAGGGCCGATCAGATCCCGGTAAGCATGCCAACTGGCATGGGCCAGCCAGGGCGCTATCACCGCCAGGCCCAGCAGGCCGGTGGCCATGCCCAGCACCGTCAGGCCCATCAACAGAGCGGCCCACAGCGCCATGGGCAGCGGGTGGGCTTGCACCACCCGCCAACTGGTCAGCACGGCGGCCAGCAAGCCCACCGGCCGGTCCAGCAACAGCGGAATGGCCACCACGCTGCTGGCAAACACCGGCGCGGCCAACACCGCACCCATGGCCAGCCAGATCTCGAACAGATGGCCGTTTTGATCCAGCACCACGACGCGGATGAAATCCCACGGGGTGCGCACCGGCAGCGCAGCAAAACCGGTGATCAGCGAGGCCGATGTCAGCACCCAGCCAGTGCCCGCAAACGCCAACAACAGACCAAACACCACCAGCCGGCCCTCGGGTTTCCACGCGGCCATGGCCACCGCCAGGTTGGCCGGCTCACCCCGCTCCAGGGCCCGGCTGACGGCATACAGGCCGGTGGCCAGCACCGGCGCCACCAGCAAAAAACCGGTGAAGGCACCTGTCAGCAGCCAGAACCGGTCATGCGCCAGCCACACCAACCCGCCGCCAAACAGCGCCAGCGCCAAGCCGTGCAGCAGGCCGGGCAGGGGGCAGCGCATCAAATCACGCCAACCCCGCGCCAGCCAGCCCAGCGGCCGCAGCAGCGGGATGGAACGCACACCGAAGTGGCGTGATTCAGCAAGGGCAGGGTTGTCGTGTGGCGGCATTGTTGCGGTGGGATGGTGCTGCCCGGCAGGCGGTTGTGGCTTGATCGGCGTCAAGCGTTGCGGGCCAGGTCAGGCCAATGCTTGTGGGCCAACCACCAGGCCAGCCACCAAGCCTTGCGCTGCAGCTTGCATGGCCACAGCGCCACCGTCGGCCAGCGCCACCCGGTCGGCGTCGGACAGGCCTTGAAAATGGCTGCCCATCGAGCGGCCATACAGTGGGTCATAGTGCTGCAGCATCATCTGGCCAAACACATCCGCCCACTGCCCGTTGCGTGCCAGCGCTTGCCACTGGCCCACGGTCTCGCGGCCACGCAAGACGATCAACCCGTCCAACAAACTGCAGAAGCGCTCGGTGTCTTGGGCAAAAAAGCCGTAGTCCTCTAACAGCAGTTGCACACGCGCCGCATCGGGCATCTCCACCCGCAGCACTTGGCCGTGGCTGTGCATGCGCTGCACCAGTGCATCCGGCAGTTGCAGCCGGCCGATTTTTTTGCTCTCGCTCTCCACAAACACCGGCCGCGTGGTGTCCAGCGCGCGCAGCGCCTGCCACACCTGCGAATCAAAGGCTTTCTGCTTAGGCTGCGGCTGGCCTGGCAAGCCACCCAGGATGGACCCGCGGTGGCAGGCCAGGCCTTCCAGGTCCAGCACCTGCGCACCAGCGCTGGCCAGGGCATGCAGCAGCCGGGTCTTGCCACTGCCGGTGCGGCCGGCCAGCACGCGGAAGTCAAAGCGCTCCGGCCAATCGGCCAGGTCTTGCCGCACCACGCTGCGAAAGCCTTTGTAGCCCCCCGCCAGCTTGGCGGTGCGGAAGCCGATCTGGTCCAAGAACCAGGCCAGTGCGCCCGAGCGCTGGCCACCGCGCCAGCAGTACACCAGCGGTTGCCAGTCGCGTGGTTTGTCGGCCATCCAGCGGTCCAGATGGTCAGCGATGTTGCGCCCGACCATGGCCGCGCCCAGCTTGCGGGCCTCCAGCGCTGAGGTTTGCACATACAGCGTGCCCACCACACGGCGCTGCTCATCGTCCAGCACCGGCCAATTGATGGCGCCGGGCAAGTGGTCTTGCGCAAACTCGGCCGGTGAGCGGGCGTCGATGATGGCGTCAAAACCCGCCAGGTCGGCGGCGGTCTCGGCCGCAGTGACTGATCTCAAAGACATGGATTCACGGGCATGGATTCACAGGCCCGGTGTCATTTCACCGGCGCCGCAGCGTCCAGCAATTCGGTCTCGATCTGCAACTGGGCGCGGGTCTGCTGCAGCGCCGGGCCATCGATCAAGAAGGTGTCTTCCACCCGTTCACCCAGGGTGGTGACCTTGGCCAACTGCAAGTTGATGTTGTGGCGCGCCAGCACCCGGGCAATGCCGTACAGCAGGCCCGAGCTGTCACTGGTGCTGACCGACAACAGCCAGCGCTGCGCCCGCTCATCCGGCCGCAGCGACACCCGCGGTGTGATGGGAAAGGATTTGACCCGCCGCGACACCCGGCCCCGGCTGGGCGCGGGCAGCGGTGCATCACTGGCCAGGGCCAGCACCAGCTGGGTTTCGATCAGCGAGATCAAATCGCGGTAGCTGCCGGGGTCAGCATCGGCGCACTGCGGGTGGATGACCTGGAAGGTGTCCAGCGCGTAGCCGGTGCGGCTGGTGTGGACCTTGGCGTCTTGAATCGAGAAGCCGGCGCCATCAAAATAGCCGCAGATGCGCACAAACACATCCGGCTGGTCTGGGGCGTACACCAGCACCTGCAGGCCATCACCCAGCGGGGACGGCCTGGCTTGCACCACCGGCTGCGGTGGGTCCACGTGGCGCCAAAGTGAGCGGGCGTGCCAGGCAATCTCACTCGCGTCGTGGCGGGCAAAGTAGCTCAGTTCCAGCGTTTTCCACAGCGGCACTTCGGTGCCGGGCAAGGCGCTGTGCAGCGCCAAAATTTGCCGTGATTCTTGCTTGCGCGCTTCCAGATCATCCAGTTGATTCGGCTTGGCACCACCCAGCGCGCGCAGGGTGTAGCGGTACAAATCCTCCAGCAGCTTGGCCTTCCAGGCGTTCCACACCTTGGGGCTGGTGCCGCGGATGTCGGCCACCGTCAGCAGGTACAGCGCGGTCAGGTGGCGCTCGTCGCCCATCTTGTTGGCAAAGGCGCGGATCACATCCGGCTCAGACAAATCCTCTTTTTGCGCCACCGTGCTCATGGTCAGGTGGTGCTTGACCAAAAACTCGGCCAGCAGGCTGTCTTCACGGTTGATGCCGTGGTCGCGGCAAAAACGCCGCACCTCGGTGGCGCCCAGCTCGCTGTGGTCACCACCCCGGCCCTTGGCCACATCGTGGAACAAGGCGGCCACGTACAGCAGCCAGGGCTTGTCCCAACCGCTGGCCAATTGCGAGCAAAACGGGTACTCATGCGCATGCTCGGGGATGAAGAAGCGGCGCATGTTGCGCAGCACCATCAGGATGTGCTGGTCCACCGTGTACACATGGAACAGGTCGTGCTGCATGCGGCCCACGATGCGGCGGAACACCCACAGATAACGCCCCAGCACCGAGGTCTGGTTGAGCAGCCTGAAGGCGTGCGTGATGCCACTCGACTGGCGCAAGATGTCCATGAACAGCTCGCGGTTGATGGGGTCATGCCGGAACTTGGCATCCATCATTTCGCGGGCGTTGTAGAGCGCCCGCAGCGTGCGTGCCGACAAACCCTGGATGCCGGGGGTTTGCTGAAAGACCAAAAAAGTCTCCAGGATGGCATGCGGGTTGTCGGTGTACAGGTCGTCGCGTGCCACCTCCAACATGCCGGCGCGGTCAAGGAAGCGGGCGTTGATCTCGCGCATCGGCGCGGCCTCACTGGCGTTGACGCGCTCCTCGATGTTGAGCATCAAGATCTGGTTGAGCTGGGTCACCGCCTTGGCGGCCCAGTAATAACGGTGCATCAACACCTCAGACGAACGCTGCGCCCGGCTGGCTTGGTAGCCAAAACTCTCGGCCACGGCGGTTTGCAGGTCAAACACCAAGCGGTCTTCACGCCGGCCGGCCACGCTGTGCAGGCGGGCGCGGATAAGCTTGAGCGTGCCCTCGTTGCGCTGCAGTTGTTTCACCTCAAACGGCGTGATCAGCCCGTTGGCGGCCAGTTCGGCCCAGCTGCGGCCAAGCCCGGCAGCGCGGGCCACCCAGATCACCACTTGCAGATCCCGCAGGCCGCCCGGGCTTTCTTTGCAGTTGGGCTCCAGCGCGTAGGGCGTGTCTTCGTATTTGGTGTGGCGCTGTTGCATCTCCAGCGTCTTGGCGCGCAAAAAAGCGGCCGGGTCCATCAGCGCTGCAGTCTCACGCTGAAACGTGGTGAACAGCTTGCGGGCACCCACCACCAGGCGGGATTCCAGCAGCGCCGTCTGCACCGTCACGTCAGCGCGGGCCTCGGCCACGCAATCGGGCACGCTGCGCACAGCCGAGCCAATCTCCAGGCCGATGTCCCAGCAGGCGGTGATGAAGGCCTCCAGCTTGCCCTTCAGTGCCCGGCCGGCGTCGGTATCGGCGTCTGGGTTGGCGCCTGCGTTTGCGGCGGTTGGCAGCAGCACCAGCACATCCACATCGCTGTGCGGCAGCAGCTCACCCCGGCCGTAGCCGCCCACCGCCACCAGCGCGGCGGTGTTGGGCATGCCGCTGTGGGCCCACAGCAGGCCCAGGCACACATCCACATGCCGGGTCAGCGCCTTGATCAGGCGGGTGGCAGCCGGCGCGGTGGCGCGGCTGGCCATGAAGTGGCCGATCAGCGCTTTTTTGCCGTCGCGGAACTCAGCCCGCAGGCCGGCAATGTCAGTGACCGGGATGTTGCCCGGGTCGGTTTTGACCAGCATGCCGGGGCCTGGCAACTCAGGCCGACAGCTTGGCTGATGCCGGGGCCGGTGCCGGGGCCGGTGCCGAGGCTGATGCCGGGGCGGCCACCGGCGTGATGAACGCAGGCGGCGGTGGTGAGCCGGCTGACAAGGTCAACACTTCGTAGCCGGTCTCGGTGACCAGCACCGTGTGCTCCCATTGCGCCGACAAGGACCGGTCTTTGGTGACGATGGTCCAGCCGTCACCCAGCTCGCGGATCTCGCGCCGGCCGGTATTGACCATCGGCTCGATGGTGAAAATCATGCCGGCCACCAGCTCTTCCAGCGTGCCGGGGCGGCCGTAGTGCAGCACCTGCGGCTCTTCATGGAATTTGTTGCCAATGCCGTGGCCGCAAAACTCACGCACGATGGAAAAGCCCTGGTTCTCGGCAAACACCTGGATGGCGTGGCCGATGTCGCCCAGCCTGGCGCCCGGCTTGACCTTGGCAATGCCCTTCCACATCGCGTCGTACGTCAGGGCGCAAAGACGTTTAGCGGCAATGGAGCCTTCACCCACCACAAACATGCGGCTGGTGTCGCCATGCCAGCCGTCTTTGATGACGGTGACATCGATGTTGACGATATCGCCGTTCTTGAGCGGCTTCTCGTTGGGGATGCCGTGGCAGACCTGGTGGTTGATCGAGGTGCAGATCGACTTGGGGTAGGGCACATAACCCGGCGGCTGGTAGTTCAGCGGCGCGGGGATACCACCCTGCACCAACACGATGTGGTCGTGTGCCAGCTTGTCCAGTTGCTCGGTGGTGATGCCGGGCCGCACATGGGGCGTCAGCATGTCCAGCACCTCTGAGGCCAGGCGGCCAGCGATGCGCATGCCGGTGATCTCGGCGGGTTGGGTCTTGAGGGTGATGGCCATAGCCTGAAATTATCCCACCGCCCACTAAAATGCCGGGTTTCCACGGGCATGGCCCCCTGCTGTAGGCGCGCCATCCCGGGGCGCGCGCCAGGGCCCCAGCCAGCCCCGTCACACGGTCCGCCATGCCGCCTGTTTCGTCTGCTTCTTCCTCCCCGTCCAACCCGTCCACCCCATCCACCCCGCCGGCCAAGACCCTGTTGAGCTTTGCCGGTGGCAATGCGCTGTCGGCCTTCCGCGCCCAAGCGCTGTTGCTGCAGTTGCAGACCATCAGCCCACGCATCAGCGGGGTGGTAGCGCAGTACCGACACTGGGTGTGGTGTGACGCTGGCACGGCGCCCGACCACGACAAACTGGCCGCGCTGCTGCGCTACGGTGACCCGGCCCACGCCGATGCCGGCAGCGCCAGCGCGCTGGTGGTGGTGCTGCCGCGGCTGGGCACCGTGTCGCCCTGGGCCAGCAAGGCCACTGACATCGCCCGCAACTGCGGCCTGGTGCTGCACCGGGTGGAGCGGGTGACCGAGTTCCGCCTGCAGCTCAAAGCGGGCGGGTTTGGCGACTTGATTGGTGATTTGATTGGCAAGGCCGGCAAGCCGCTGGCCAACGCTGATCTGCAAGCCTGCGCCAGCCTGTTGCATGACCGCATGACCGAAAGTGTGGCCTTTGCCAGCGACGCCGCACAGCACCTGTTTGACGAGCGCCCGGCCGAGCCGCTGGCGCATGTGGATGTGCTGGGCGCGGGCCGCACCGCTTTGGTCAGCGCCAACACCACCTTCGGTCTGGCACTGAGCGACGACGAGATCGACTATCTGGTGGCCGCATTTGTCGGCTTGGGTCGCAATCCCAGCGATGTCGAATTGATGATGTTTGCCCAGGCCAACAGCGAGCACTGCCGGCACAAGATTTTCAACGCCGACTTCAGCATTGACGGCCAGCGCCAGCCGCTGTCGATGTTCGGCATGATCCGCAACACTGAAAAACTGGCGCCACAGCACAGCGTGGTGGCCTACAGCGACAACAGCGCGGTGATGGAAGGTGGCCCGGTGCAACGCTGGGCGCCGGGTGGCTTCACCAATGCGCCGCTGTACGGCGCCCGTGATGAGATCAACCATGTGTTGATGAAGGTGGAGACCCACAACCACCCGACCGCCATTTCACCGTTCCCGGGTGCATCCACCGGCGCGGGTGGCGAGATCCGCGACGAAGGCGCCACCGGGCGCGGCTCAAAACCCAAAGCGGGGTTGACGGGTTTTTCAGTCTCCAACCTGCACCTGCCCGGCCTGGATGAACCGTGGGAGCAGCAGCCCACCAGCAAACCCGCCCACATTGCCAGCGCGCTGCAAATCATGATCGACGGCCCGCTGGGGGGTGCTGCCTTCAACAACGAGTTCGGCCGGCCCAGCCTGGCGGGCTACTTCCGGGTCTTTGAACAAGAAGTTGCCGGCCTGGTGCGGGGTTACCACAAGCCCATCATGATTGCCGGTGGGTTGGGCACCATCCACGCCGGGCAAACCCATAAATTGCCCTTCGCCGCCGGCACGCTGCTGGTGCAACTGGGCGGGCCGGGCATGCGCATCGGCATGGGCGGTGGTGCTGCCAGCTCGATGGCGGCCGGCAGCAACACCGCTGCGCTGGACTTTGATTCGGTGCAGCGGGGCAACCCCGAGATCCAGCGCCGCGCCCAAGAAGTCATCAACCACTGTTGGAGCTTGGGTACCGCCAACCCCGTGCTGGCCATCCACGACGTGGGCGCGGGCGGCATCAGCAATGCCTTCCCCGAGCTGGTGGACGGCGCTGGCAAGGGCGCCACCTTCGATTTGCGCAAAGTGCCGCTGGAGGAATCCGGCCTGGCGCCCAAAGAGATCTGGTGCAACGAAAGCCAGGAGCGCTACACCCTGGCGATTGACCCCGCCGCCATGCCGCTGTTTGAGCAGATGTGTGCGCGTGAGCGCTGCCCTTATGCCGTGGTGGGCGTGGCCACCGATGCGCCCGTGCTGGTGCTGGAAGACGGCCTGGGCGGTGCGCGAGTCATTGACATGCCGATGCAAGTGCTGCTGGGCAAACCGCCCAAGATGCACCGCGATGTGCAGCGCGTGCTGCGCACTGCACCGGCGCTCAATCTGACTGAGGTCAAGCTGGCTGATGTGGCCTTCAGCGTGCTGCGCCACCCCACCGTGGCCAGCAAGCGTTTTCTCATCACCATCGGCGACCGCAGCGTGGGGGGCTTGAGCCACCGTGACCCGATGGTGGGCCCGTGGCAGGTGCCGGTGGCCGATTGCGCGGTGACGCTGGCCGACTTCACCGGCCTGCGTGGTGAGGCTTTTGCGCTGGGTGAACGCACGCCGCTGGCCGCGCTGGACGCTCCCGCGTCCGGCCGCATGGCGGTGGGTGAGGCCATCACCAACCTGCTGGCCGCGCCCATCACGCTGAGCCGGGTCAAGCTCAGCGCCAACTGGATGGCGGCTTGTGGTGAGCCGGGTGAAGACGCCGCGCTGTACGACACCGTCAAGGCGGTGGGCATGGACTTGTGCCCCCAGCTGGGCATCGGCATCCCGGTGGGCAAAGACAGTTTGTCGATGCGCACAAAATGGGAAAACGCGGAGGGTTTGCAGAAGCAAGTGACGGCCCCCGTCAGCCTGATCGTCACCGCCTTTGCCACGTTGGACGATGTGCGCGGCACGCTGACCCCGCAGCTGCAGCCGGGTGAAACCGTGCTGATCCTGATCGACCTGGGCCAGGGCCGCATGCGCATGGCCGGGTCGATGTTGGCGCAGGTGATTGGGCAGTTTGGCTGTCCCACGCAAGATCGGGTGCCCGACCTGGACGACGCAGCGCAACTCAAAGCCCTGGTCGCCGCCATCAACCAATTGCGCACTGAGGGCAAGCTGCTGGCCTACCACGACCGCAGCGACGGTGGCCTGTGGGCCACAGTCTGCGAGATGGCCTTTGCCGGCCAACTGGGTGTCAGCCTCAACGTCGATCTGCTGGTCACCGAGGGTGACGGCATCAGCGACAGCCGGGCCGAGGTGGGGGACTCCAAAAACTGGACCGGTCAGGTGGGCGCCCGCCGCCATGAGCTGACGCTCAAAGCCCTGTTCAATGAAGAACTGGGTGCGGTGATCCAGGTGACCCGTGCTGAGCGTGACACGGTGATGGCGGTGCTGCGCAGCCACGGCCTGTCACGCCACAGCCATGTCATCGGCAAGAGCAACAGCACCTCGGTGATCGACGTCTGGCGCGACGCCAAAGCCCAGTTCAGCGCACCGCTGCAGGCGCTGCAACAAGCCTGGGACACGGTGAGCTGGCAGATCAGCCTGCTGCGCGACAACCCGGCCTGCGCTGACGCCGAACACGCTGCTGCCGGTGTCGGCCCGGCCGGTGGGGATGCCGGCTTGCACCAGCATTTGACCTTTGATGCGGCCGAAGACGTGGCCGCGCCCTACCTCAACTTGAAGCGCCCGGCGTTTGCCATCCTGCGTGAGCAAGGTGTCAACTCCCACGTCGAGATGAGCTACGCGCTGGCCCAGGCCGGCTTCGATACGTTTGACGTGCACATGAGTGACCTGCAAACCGGCCGCGCCCGGCTCGACCAGTTCCAGGGCCTGGTGGCCTGCGGTGGTTTCAGCTATGGCGACACGCTGGGCGCAGGTGAAGGCTGGGCCCGGTCCATCCTGTTCAACCCGGCGCTGGCCGCGCAATTTGCAGCGTTTTTTGCGCGCCAGGACACCCTGGCCCTGGGCGTTTGCAACGGCTGCCAGATGATGGCAGCCCTCTCGCCCATCATCCCCGGCAGCCAGGCCTGGCCACGCTTCACCCGCAACAAGAGCGAGCAGTTTGAAGCCCGCTTCAGCCTGGTGGAGGTGCTGGACAGCCCGTCGGTGTTTTTCACCGGCATGGCCGGCAGCCGCCTGCCCATCGCGGTGGCGCACGGTGAAGGCTTTGCGGATTTCTCGCAGCGTGGTGATGCGGCCCAGGTGCAGCAGGCCATGCG
>JAYVLI010000333.1:0-9743 GCA_043759535.1 Betaproteobacteria bacterium
GGCACAGGTCAAAAGCATCGTTTTTCCAAGAGAATCCGGCCGGAGGCGGGGCTTGGCCGCAGGGGCGTTTGGCTTTTCTGAGCTTCATGCCTAATCAGGTGGGGTGGAGATCAAGACCACTCGAAAGCGAGGTGGCGCCGTGGACACCCATGGTGCCCGGGAACAATGGATGTGCGTTTTTGTGTACGGGGTGGACACGGAAACTGAACCCGCATCCGAGCGCGCGTCGTTGAAGTTCACCGAGGTCTACCTGGGCCAGGTCACGCTAGACGACTTTCGGCGCAATGACCGTGGTGCACTCGGCACCCGAACCGCAACTCTGGATGCTGCTGGCATTGCCAAACTTCGCACGCAATGGCTCTACCTGGATCAACCGCCCTCAACCGTCAGTGCGCGCAACCGGGGCACCGCTTCTCGGGCGAGATTGAAGTAGTCGAGGTCGCGCTCTACGCCCACGCTCTCGTAGCCCAGCGATTCAGCTGCGGCCAAGGTCGAGCCTGAACCGGCAAATGGGTCCAGCACCACGCCTTGTGTCAACGGCAGCACACCGCGCACGAGCTTGCGCAAAAACGATTGCGGCTTGAGGCTTGGATGATTGGCAATCTTGCGCTCGGCGGCCCGCGTGGGTGAAGACTCGATGACATCGCCAAAGGGCTTGTCGGCAGAAACGCGCCGGAAGCCACCCGTTCCCCACTTTCGCAGGTTGTCCTGGACCCGCCCTTCTAACGGCTTGCGAAACAACAGCCAGGGCTCCCACATGGAACGCGGCATCACGCTGACGCCGTTGAACTCGACATGCGCGGCTTTGGGTCGATCACCGCCACGCATCGTCATCGTCAAACGCACCAGCTCGCCCCGCCGCTCCAAGCCGGCACGCGCCAACGCGCCGGCAACAATGAACGAGAGCAAGGGGTTGCTGGCGACCACCACATTGGCGCCGGGCACCAGGATCCGGATCAGGTTCCGCGCCCAGCCCAGAAAAAACGCTTCCAGCTTGTCGAGATCGGTGGCGGTGAGCACCGTGAACCGGGGCAGCGGCGCTCTTTGGTTACCGTCAAAGCTGGGCGGTATTCGCCAGATGCCACCTTGACCGCGCCGCAACTTGCCCAGTTCGAGATCTGAATACTCAATCAAACCATAAGGCGGATCGGTCACCACGGCATGGACCGATTGCGCTGGCTGGCGATTCATCCAGGCGATGCAGTCATCAAGGTGCAGCGACGCCTTTTCAAACCGGTGGACCATTCGGGCCGTGCCGATGTCGGTTTGCGCAGGCTGCGCCTCAAATCCACTCAAGGTGTACTGCGCCCGGCTGGCTCTGGCAAAGAGCGTCGGTGTGTTGAGTTGCAGATAGGAGCGGATCGAAGATGCCGGCACATCGCCGATGAGTTGTTCGACCTCCGCCGCAATTTCGCTCACTGACGCACCTTGCTGGCGTGCCTCCAGCACCTGAACAATGGCATCGCGCACTTCACCCGGCCGTCTACGCACACGTTGCTTTCATCGTTGAAGATCCCAATTGTAGACGTCCTGACGTCAGATGGATGGCTGCAAGATGCGATTGGAGCGGGGGTTAAGGCCACCCGTCAAGATCGAAACCTGCAATGCACCAACCTGTCGCGGCACTCGAAGATCAACGCAGCGATCAAGTGATCGCACCGCTTAGAAGGCATCATTCCCAACTTTGGTGGCGGGTGAGATCCGCGCCCGGCGGAAGTTTTTTAACGACGCGGGGCTGTGCTGGCTCAGCCTGGACCGCAGCCGACGCGCTGAGCGGCGGCGAGGCCCAGTGCCTCCACCTGGCCAGCCAGATCGGCAGCGGCCTGGCGGGTTGGCGACCCCGTGGCAAGCATCAAGCCGGGTCCGCGCCCGGCGGGCCCACGTCCACCGCCTGGTCAGCCTCCACCGCCACCACACCCGCCAGCTTGCGCCAGGCCGCAGCCTGGGTGGCACTGCCCTGCACCAGCAGCACCCCCAGTTCGTCCAGGCTGGACTGCAGCGCCCCGCCCACCTGCAACACGGTGCGGCGCACCTCGGCCAGCGGTGGTTGGCCGCTGGTGGTGATGACCCAGGTGCTTTGTTTGCCCATCAGACTGCTCCCTGCGGCCTTGCTGGCCAATGTCAACACGCAAAGATTGTGGACCGGGCTGACGCCCTAACGGGGCGCCACAGACTCAAGGCGCTTGCACCAGGCCACGGCCCACCCGCGCCACCGGTTGGGGCAAGGCCAGGGCCCGCGCCAGCAGCATGTTCCACAGTGCCTGGCCGCGCAGTTGGGCGCTGGTCTGGGCCCACAGCGCAGCGCAGCCGGCCACGTGGGGTGTGGCCATGCTGGTGCCGCTCATGGTGGCGTTGAGCTTGGGGCGCGGCGCGGCTGAATACACATCACGGCCCGGCGCGGCAATCTCTACCTTGCCAAAGTTGGAGAAGCTGGACGGCGCCAAATTCGGGTCCAGCGACGCCACTGACATGATGGTGGGCGAGTTGGCCGGTGACCCGGTGGCCGCACCGGCATTGCCGGCCGCCGCCACGATCAGGCAGCCCTTGGCCAGGGCTTGTGCGCCGGCAGCGGTGTAGGCCGCCTGCACCGGGCTTTGTGAGCCCAGCGACATCGAGATCACTGCGCACTGGTTGGCAATGGCCCAGTTCATGCCGGCCAGCACGCTGGCGCTGCTGCCGCTGCCGCTGTTGCTCAACACCTTGCCCACGTAGATTTGCGTGCCGTAGCCGATGCCGTAACGCGGCCGGGCGCCAGACGGTGCTTTGGGCCCGCAGGCCGTGCCGATGGTGTGGGTGCCGTGGCCGTGCAGGTCTTGCACCGGCTGGCCCACAAAGGTCTGGCTGACGATGATGCGGCCGGCAAAGTCCGGGTGGCCCAGATCAAAGCCGGTGTCCAGCACCGCCAGCCGGATGCCAGCGCCGCTGCGCAGGCTGGGCGGCACCTTGCAGCGGATCAGGCCCCAGGTGTTGCCCAGCACCTGGGCATCCATGTCGTCATCCAGCGCGCTGCCGCTGCCGGCCTGGCCCAGGTCACGCGCGATGGTCTCGGTGGCGCGCAAAAAGCCACGCAGATAGTCGTCCACCGTGCCGTTGGCAAACACAAAGTACTCGGGCTCAATCACCGCCACCGGGCTGTCGCTGCTGGCCTCATCGGCCATCACCGACAGGCCACGCGCCATCGCCGCATCACCGCCCACCAGCGCCACGCCGATCTCGGGGAACAGCACCGCGTCGGCATCACCGGCTTGTTCCACCGCCATGGCCTGGCCTTTGAAATCGCGGACGTCGGCCACCCGCATGTTTTGGGCGCGCAAGCTGGCCAGCCCGGCGTCGGCCGCGTCGGGCTTGAAGGTGACCAGGTAGCGGCCAGTCTGCAGGGTGCCGTCATTGCGGGCCAGGGCGGCCAGCATCAGCGCGTCCATGCTGCTGCCGGCTGAGGTGCCTCCGCTGGATGCGGGGGCAGGTTTGTTGTCAGGCCGGCTGGGTTTGCGAGAAGCCATGGTGAATCTCCATCAAAAGTGGGTGGGGTGATTTGCGAGCGGTGAAGTGCTTGCAGTACCTTGCACAGCGACTTGGTCCGCCGTGCTGCCCATCGCTGCGGCGCCGTGCAACGGCACCGACCACAGGCAGGGCTGCAGTTTGAAATTGGCGGTGGCAAAGCGGCATCCCCAGTCCAGCAGATGGCGGTGCGCGGCATCCGCAAGCGGCACGATGGGCGTTACCGGGCCGGTGGTGAACAACGCACACGCCAGGCGGAACAACACACCGCAAACAGCACCTGCGCGGCGCCAGCACCCGGCCGCTATCATGGTCGGTTGCCTTTTTGATGCCGCCGCCATGTCCAGTTATGAGCCTTCTGCCAAGATTTTGCCCCTGCCGGCAGGCGCCAGCCAACCCGACACGGCCCAGCAAGACCCGGCAAAAACCGCTCGGCCCTTGCCGGAGGACTTGGCCAAAACCGCCCGGCCGTTACCGGCCGGAGCCACCCACCTGCAAATCCGCGGTGCGCGCACCCACAACCTGAAGAACATCGACCTGGACATCCCCAAGCACGCGCTGGTGGTGATCACCGGGTTGTCGGGTTCGGGCAAATCCAGCCTGGCATTCGACACCCTGTATGCCGAGGGCCAGCGGCGTTATGTGGAAAGCCTGTCGGCTTATGCCCGGCAGTTTTTACAGCTGATGGACAAGCCCGATGTGGACGTGATCGAGGGCTTGTCGCCCGCCATTTCCATCGAGCAAAAAGCCACCAGCCACAACCCACGCTCCACCGTGGGCACCGTCACCGAGATCCACGATTACCTGCGCTTGCTGTTTGCCCGCGCCGGCACGCCGTATTGCCCTGACCATGACCTGCCGCTGCAGGCCCAAAGCGTGGGCCAGATGGTGGACGCTGTGCTGGCCCTGCCCGAGGACACCCGGTTGATGGTGCTGAGCCCGGTGGTGCGCGACCGCAAAGGCGAGTTTGTGGAGCTGTTTGCCGACATGCAGGCACGGGGTTATGTGCGCTTCCGCATCGACGGCCAGGTGGTGGAGGCGGCTGACCTGCCCACGCTGAAGAAAAACGAAAAACACGACATCGATGTGGTGATCGACCGCCTCAAAACCCGGCCTGAGATGAAGCAGCGGCTGGCCGAGAGTTTTGAGGCCGCGCTGCGTGCGGCCGAGGGCCGGGCGATTGCACTGGAGATGGACACGGCCGACGGTGTGGCGCCCAAAGAGCATTTGTTCTCCAGCAAATTTGCCTGCCCGGTGTGCAACTATTCATTGCCGGAGTTGGAGCCGCGGCTGTTCAGCTTCAACGCGCCGATGGGCGCCTGCCCGGCCTGTGATGGCCTGGGGGTGCAGACTGTGTTTGACCCGGACCGGGTGGTGGCCTTTCCCAGTTTGAGCCTGGCCGGCGGCGCGGTGAAGGGCTGGGACAGGCGCAATGCCTACACCCATTCGATGCTGGAAAGCGTGGCGCGACATTACGGCTTTGACATCGAAACGCCATTCGAGCAGTTGGCGCCCACCGCCCAGCACGCGCTGCTGTACGGCTCGGGCACCGATGAAATCGAGTTTGTCTACGAGGCGGAAACCGCCAAAGGCAAGCCCCGCAGTGTCAAACGCGCACACCCCTTCGAAGGCATCATTCCCAACCTCGAGCGGCGCTACCGAGAGACCGATTCAGCCGCCGTGCGAGAAGACCTGGTGCGCTACCAGGCCGCCAAACCTTGCGCCCAATGTGGTGGGGCGCGGCTGCGGCGCGAGGCACGGCATGTCTTCCTGCAAGGCACTGACCCCAGCGTGCCACGCCAGGCCATCTACCAGGTGGAGCACGCCACCCTGGCCGAGGCGTTGCACTACTTTGAGCGCCTGACGCTGCTGGGCGCCAAAGCCGAGATTGCCGACAAAGTGGTGCGTGAAATCCGCGCCCGGCTCAAGTTCTTGAACGATGTGGGGCTGAACTACCTCAGCCTGGACCGCAGCGCCGACACCTTGAGCGGGGGTGAATCACAACGCATCCGCCTGGCCAGCCAGATTGGCAGCGGCCTAACAGGCGTGATGTACGTGCTGGACGAACCCAGCATCGGCTTGCACCAGCGTGACAACGAGCGCCTGATCGGCACCCTGCGCCACCTGCGTGACCTGGGCAACAGCGTGCTGGTGGTGGAGCACGACGAGGACATGATCTGGGCCGCAGACCACGTGATCGACATGGGCCCCGGCGCCGGCGTACACGGTGGCCGCATCATTGCCCAGGGCACACCACAAGAAGTAGCCGCCAATCCCGACAGCCTGACCGGCCGCTACCTGGCGCACACGCTGCGCATCGAGGTGCCCGAGTTGCGCCACACCTGGAGTCCTGACGCCACCCCGGCAGCGCCCCCGGCCACCGCGCCAGCCGCCAGCAAAACCAAGCCCGGCGCCTGGCCCGGCTACAGCCCGTCCACCGCCACCTGCTTGCGCATCATCAACGCGCGTGGCAACAACTTGAAAAACGTCACCGCCGAGATCCCGGTGGGCTTGCTCACCTGCATCACCGGCGTGTCGGGCTCGGGCAAAAGCACGCTGATCAACGACACGCTGTATGCCGCCGTGTCACGCAAGCTGTACCACAGCCATGCCGAGCCGGCGCCGCACGACGAGATCGAAGGCATGGACGCCTTTGACAAAGTCATCAACGTGGACCAAAGCCCCATCGGCCGCACACCACGCAGCAACCCGGCCACCTACACCGGGCTGTTCACCCCCATCCGCGAGCTGTTTGCCGAGGTGCCGATGGCACGCGAGCGGGGCTACGGCTCAGGCCGCTTCAGCTTCAACGTGGGCGCGGCCAGTGGCGGTGGCCGCTGCGAGGCCTGCCAGGGTGATGGTGTGCTGAAAGTGGAGATGCACTTCTTGCCCGACGTGTATGTGCCTTGCGACACCTGCGCCGGCAAGCGCTACAACCGCGAAACGCTGGAGGTGGCCTACAAAGGCAAAAACATCCACGAGGTGCTGGCCATGACGGTGGAGGTGGCGCGCCAGTTCTTCAGCGCCGTGCCGGCGCTGGCGCGCAAGCTGCAAACCCTGCTGGACGTGGGCCTGGGCTACATCACGCTGGGCCAAAGCGCCACCACGCTGAGCGGCGGTGAGGCCCAGCGCGTCAAGCTGGCGCTGGAGCTGAGCAAACGCGACACCGGCCGCACCCTCTACATCCTGGACGAGCCCACCACCGGCCTGCACTTTGCCGACATCGAACTGCTGCTGCGGGTGCTGCACCAGCTGCGCGATGCGGGCAACACCATCGTCGTGATCGAGCACAACCTGGATGTCATCAAGACGGCGGACTGGCTGATCGACATGGGGCCCGAGGGCGGCGCCGGTGGTGGGCGGGTGCTGGCGGTGGGGCCACCGGAGGTGATTGCGGCGTGTGCGGAGAGTTTTACCGGGCGGTTTTTGAGGCCGTTGCTGGTGCTGGGTTGAGGCGGCGCACGCTGCTGTTGACTGCGGATGCAGCAGCGCTAAGGTGTTGCGTGTAACAGCCCGAAGTGAACATGGTCACACCCGTCACCCAACGTGTCAAAAAAGCGCCGTGACGCCTTGCGCCTCCCAGTCCGACTTTTTCAACACGCATCCGTCCGTCACCGTGCTGCCGGTGACCCGCGAATTGCGGGACGTGACGGTGGCGCGCGAGACGATCGGCGCCAGCTTTGGCCAACCGGATGCAGACACGATGCGGGGCGTGGAGCGCCGCCTGGCCGTGTTTTTAGGCACCGCCAAGTGAGCGCTTGAGCGGGGCTGCCGCGCTGCTCAAGCCACCGCCCGCAGGCGCATCTGCAGCGCCTCCGGGTTCATGGTGAACGACATCACCTCACCCGTCTCGCCCTTCTCGCCGGCTTCACCGCGCTGCGTGGCCCACACCCGCTCGATATCAAAGCTGCCCAGCAGCATCACCATCAGCAGCTTCATCTCCAGCAGAGCCAGGTAGCGGCCCGGGCACATGCGCGGGCCGGCGCCAAAGGGCATGGACACGCGCTTGTCTGCCAGCGGTTTGTCCACCACGGGTCTGTGGGCCACCGGTTGATCGGCGCCAACCGGCGGGCCATCGCTGGCCAGCCAGCGTTGCGGGTTGAAGGCGGTGGCATCCGCAAAGTGGCTGTCGTCCACGCTGTTGCGCCGCATCACACACCACAGCAGGGTGCCGGCGGGCACGGCCACATCGGCCACCGCGGTGTCGCGCAGGGCCTGCAAACCCATGAAAGGCGCCACCGGTTTGAGGCGCATGGCCTCGTTGATGCAAGCGTCCAGCCAGGGCAGCTGGTCCAGCTGGTCCACCGTCAGGTCGGCCAGGGGTGTGGGCAGGCCGCGCACCTCGACCACCGCGCGGGCCAGTGCGGCCGGGTTGCGGGCCAGCAGGTCAATCAACCAGGCCAGGCTGTTGGCGGTGGTGTCCTCACCGGCCAGCAGCATGGTGGACACGTTGCCAGCCACGTCTTTTTCATCCACCGCTGAGCCGTCTTGCGCGGCCGCCACCAGCATGGCCTCCAACAGGTTGCTGGGTGCGGCGCGCAGTGCCGGGTCAGCCTGCAGACGGACTTTGGCCTGGGTGATGAAATCAGCTACCGCGCCTTGCACCACCGCCAGGCTGATGGCCAGTTGCCGGTCAGCCGCAATGGTGATCCAACGCCAGTAGGGCACCGGCGACATGATGCGGCGGAAGGTGGCGGCAAAGATGGTGTCGAGGTGCTGGTGGATCGGGTTCTGGCCACCGTCGATGGAGTTGACATCGGTGCCGAAGGCCAGGCCGGCAATCACGTCCACGGTGAATAGCTTCAAGTCGGCTTGCAGGTCAATCACCTGGCCGGCCGTGGCGGCACGCTGCCAGCGCGCATGCAGACGCTGGGTGACACGCAGCAGCGTGGGCACGTAGGCGCGGATGCGGTCGGGCGCAAAGGCGGCCATCACCATGCGGCGCTGCGCCTGCCAGGCGGGGCCTTCGGCAGTGAACAGGCCCGGGTTGCCACCCATCTCGGCCGACACTTCACGCACTTTGGGTGAGCGGGAAAAGCCGTCAGGCCGGTCACGCAGCAGGCCCAGCACCAGCGTGTGGTCAGACACCACCAGCAAGCGGTTGGGGCCCAGCTTGACGTGGAACAACGGACCGTACTGGCGCGCCCAGGCTTCCATGTCCTGGTGGATGGTGGGCACCCGAACCTGGAAGGTGCTGCCCAGCAGCGGCCAACTGCGGGGGCCAGGCAAGTCGTCAATGCGGCGCAGGCGGGTGGGGGTGGTGGCCGGAGTGGCCGGGGTGGCCGCAGCAGTGGCGTTTTTCATGCAGAGCCCTTCAAGCGGGGTGGCAACACGCGGAGTGTGGCGCAAGCTGGTGGCTTGCCGATGGCCCGCACGCAGAGGGTGGCGCACTACACTGCCGCCCACCCTGCAGGAGCGCCCGCCATGAGCCTGGTCATCGAGTATTTCATCGCCCCCCAGTCACCCTGGGCCTACCTGGGCCACCAGCGCTTGTTGGACATTGCTGCAGCCGCTGGCGCCAAGGTGCAACTGAAGCCGGCTGACTACGGCCGCATCTTTCCGGTCTCTGGCGGGCTGCCCCTGCCCAAGCGCGCACCGCAGCGCCAGGCCTACCGGCTGGTGGAGTTGCGGCGCTTCAGCCAGCATCTTGGGCTGCCGCTCAACCCACAACCCACGCACTTTCCGGTGCCTGGGGACGACGCCGCGCGGCTCATCATTGCCGTGCAACAACACGATGGTGCGGCCGCTGGCATGGCCCTGACCGGCGCCCTGATGCGGGCGCTGTGGGTGCAAGACCGCCACATTGCCGACCCCAACACCCTGGCCGCGCTGCTGGCTGAAACCGGCCTGCCGGTGCAGCGATTGGACGACGCCAAAGCACCCGCTGCGCAGCAGACGTATGACGCCAACACCGACCACGCCATCGCACTGGGTGTGTTTGGCGCTCCCACTTATGTGGTGGGCGATGCGCTGTTCTGGGGCCAGGACAGATTGGACTTTTTGCAGCGCCATCTGGCGGGCTGAGCGCCTGCAGCTGAGCGCAGTCAGCGCGCCGCAAAGCACCGCAAAAGCACCGCGCCAAAAACAAAAGCCGACCAAGGCCGGCTTTGTTGACTTGCACCAAGCGGGACCACAGCCCCGCCGCACATCACTTGAGGTGCGAGTTGATCAGCTTGGTCATCTCGAACATCGACACCTGGGCCTTTTGAAAGATCTCTTTCAGCTTGGCGTCGGCGTTGATCATG
>JAYVLI010000334.1:0-14354 GCA_043759535.1 Betaproteobacteria bacterium
GCGCCGCACCACGGGCCGCACGGGTGCCGAATGCATGCGTGAGTTGTTTCAGCGAGATGTGCCGAACGACGAGGCTTGGGCTCTCATTCACGAGAAAGAAACTATCTACCGCGCGCTGTTCTCACCGGTTTTTACCGAGGTGGCTGGCTTCAAGGAATTTTCAGAACAGGCTTTTGCCAAAGGCCTGAAAATGGGCGTCGGCACTGCGGGCGACAAGCACAATATCGCCTTTGCCTTCTCGCATTTGAAGATGCGTATCTCGCCACATGCGGTAGTGGGTGGCGACGAAGGTTTGCCCGGAAAACCCGAGCCTGCTATATTTTTAGAAGCAGCAAAGCGAATGGATATAAGGGCCAATGGCTGTATTGTCTTTGAAGACGCGCCATTTGGCATTGAGGCAGCCCGACGGGCAGGCATGCGGGCCGTGGCAGTATGCTCCAGCCACAGCGCCGCTGA
The DNA here is from genome assembly GCA_043759535.1 of Betaproteobacteria bacterium. Lineage (GTDB taxonomy): Bacteria > Pseudomonadota > Gammaproteobacteria > Burkholderiales > Burkholderiaceae_C > Pseudaquabacterium. The sequence goes on from JAYVLI010000334.1 coordinate 457, forward strand.
ACTCGCCGGCCCCCACGTACTGGCGCACGTACGGGATTACAACGAACTGATGAACTCAAAATTTCTGGAGAACCTGCATGTTGCAATCTAATGACGAAGGACCTGGCGTCGCCGTGATCCACCGTGAAGACTACGCACCCACCGCCTACCTGATTGACACGGTTGACCTGACTTTCGACCTGGACCCGGCCAAGACCCGCGTGCTCAACAAGATGCGGGTCCGTCGAAACCCGCAATCAGCCGCCCAACCCCTGAAGCTCGATGGCGAAGAACTCAACCTGGCCCGCGTGCTGGTGAACGGCCAGGGCACATCGTTCAAGATGGAAGGATCCCGCCTCGTGCTGGAGAACCTGCCTGAGGGCGATGCACCGTTTGATCTGGAAATCTTCACGACCTGCGCACCCATCAAGAACACCAAGCTGATGGGTCTGTACGTCAGCAACGACTCTTTCTTTACACAGTGCGAAGCTGAAGGTTTTCGACGTATCACCTATTTCCTGGATCGCCCTGATGTGATGGCCAGCTACACCGTCACGTTGCGCGCAGACAAGGCCAGATACCCTGTGCTGCTGTCCAATGGCAATCTGGTGGAGCAAGGTGTCCTGGAAGAAGGTCGCCACTTTGCAAAATGGGTGGACCCGCACAAGAAACCGTCTTATTTGTTTGCCCTGGTCGCCGGGCAATTGGTAGCGCGGGAGCAGCGCATTACGGCGCGCAACGGCAAGGATCACCTACTGCAGGTTTATGTGCGGCCAGGCGATCTGGACAAGACCGAACATGCCATGAATTCACTGATGGCATCCGTCGCGTGGGACGAAGCCCGCTTTGGCCTGCCGCTGGACCTGGAGCGCTTCATGATCGTCGCCACCAGCGACTTCAACATGGGCGCCATGGAGAACAAGGGCTTGAACATCTTCAACACGAAGTACGTGCTGGCCAGCCAGGCCACGGCCACAGACGTTGACTTCTCCAATATCGAAAGCGTGGTGGGCCACGAGTACTTTCATAACTGGACCGGCAACCGCATCACCTGTCGCGACTGGTTTCAGCTGAGCCTAAAAGAAGGCCTCACCGTTTACCGCGACCAGGAGTTTTCGGCCGACATGGCCGGCAGTGCGTCGGCCCGGGCGGTGAAACGCATTGACGATGTGCGTGGCCTGCGTGCCGCCCAATATCCCGAGGACGCCGGCCCGATGGCCCACCCGGTGCGGCCGGATGCCTATGCTGAGATCAACAATTTTTACACCGCCACGGTGTACGAAAAAGGCGCTGAGGTGGTGCGCATGATGGCCACGCTGGTGGGGCGCGCGGGCTTTCGCGACGGCATGGACTTGTACTTCAAACGCCATGACGGCCAGGCTGTGACCTGTGATGACTTTGCCCAAGCCATTGCCGATGCCAACCCCGGCAGCGCACTGGCGGCGCACCTGCCGCAGTTCAAACGCTGGTATTCCCAAGCCGGTACGCCCACACTGCAGGCCAGTGGCGCATTTGACCCGGTCACCCTGCACTACACCCTGACCTTGCGCCAGAACGCTGCGCCGTCACCCGGCCAGCCGAGCAAACTGCCCAGCGTGATCCCGGTGCTGATGGGGCTGGTGCGGGCCGATACCGGTGAGGCGCTGCCACTGCGCCTGGCCGGTGAAGCCAGCGCAGGCGGCACCGAGCGGGTGCTGGTGCTCAGTGAAGCTGAGCAGACCTTTACCTTTGTCAACGTGGCGGCCGCGCCCGTGCCGTCGCTGCTGCGCGGGCTGTCGGCGCCTGTGCATCTGGACGACAACCTGGACGACGCCGCCCTGCTGGTGCTGCTGCAGCACGACAGCGATGCCTTCAACCGCTGGGAAGCCGGCCAGCGCCTGGCGCTGAACCGCCTGCTGGCCGCTTTGCCCGGAGAGCTTGATCTGCCGCCGCTGGACGACGCCTTCCTCAACGCCATGCGCCGCGTACTGCGTGACGACACGCTGGATGCGGCCTTCAAAGAGCTGGTGCTCACCTTGCCCGGTGAGGGCTACATCGCCGAGTGCTGCGCCACGGTCAACCCGCAACGCATCCACCGCCTGCGTGAGCAACTGCGGCTTCAATTGGCCCAAGGCCTGCAAGCCGACTGGGCTTGGGCCTTTGAGGCCAACCAGGTGCGCACCGGCTACCGGCCGAACGCCGACCAGTCTGGCCGCCGTGCATTGGCCAATCTGGCGCTGCAGATGCTGGTGCTGCACGCCGGGTTGACCGGCGACACGGTATGGCCTGGCAAGGCGTACCAGCGCTTCAAGGACGCCGGCCAGATGACCGACCGCTACGGCGCGTTGGTGGCGCTGGTGGACGGCCATTCACCGCTGGCCACGGATGCACTGCAGCGCTTCCACGCCCTGTTTGCCGGGGACGAGCTGGTGATCGACAAGTGGTTCAACCTGCAAGCGCGCACCTGTGAGCCGGTGCGGGCTGGTGCTGCGGACGGCGCAGCAAGCAACGGTGGCGTGGTGTTGGCTCGCGTCAAAGCACTGATGCAGCATCCGGATTTTTCACTCAAAAACCCCAACCGGGCGCGCAGCCTGCTGGCCGGTTTTTGCCGCGAGAACCCGGCCGCCTTCCACCGCAGCGACGCGGCGGGCTACGTGTTCTGGGCCGACCGGGTGCTGGAGGTGGACGCCTTCAACCCGCAACTCGCGTCCAGGCTGGCCCGCACCATGGACCGCTGGAGCGCGCTGGCCGAGCCCTGGCGCAGCGCCGCCCAGCAAGCCGTGGCCCGCGTGGCCGCCAGCAGCAAACTCAGCCCGGATGTGCGTGAAATCGTCACCAAGGCCCTCGAAAACTGATTTCTTCTGCCAAACCCATGAAGCGCATCAGCCTGACCCAATACCTTGTTGAACAGCAGCGCGAGCACGGCCACATCCCGCCCGAGCTGCGGCTGCTGATCGAAATCGTGGCGCGGGCTTGCAAACACATTGCCATCTCGGTCAACAAGGGCGCGTTGGGTGATGTGCTGGGCAGCAACCACACCGAAAATGTGCAAGGCGAGGTGCAAAAAAAGCTGGACGTGATCAGCAACGAGGTGCTGATCGAGGCCAATGAGTGGGGCGGCCACCTGGCGGCCATGGCCAGCGAGGAGATGGATTCCATCCACGTGGTGCCCAACCGTTATCCACAAGGTGAATACCTGCTGTTGTTTGACCCGCTGGACGGCAGCAGCAACATCGATGTCAACGTGTCCATCGGCACCATCTTCTCGGTGTTGCGCAAGGTGGGCCACCACCGGGGTGTGAGCGAAGAAGATTTCTTGCAGCCCGGCCGGGCCCAAGCCGCCGCCGGTTACTGCGTCTACGGCCCGCAGACCACGTTAGTGCTGACCGTGGGTGAAGGCGTGGCCGTGTTCACGCTGGACCGCGAAATGGGCAGCTGGGTGCTCACCGCTGACCAGTTGCAATTGCCGGCGGACACCAAAGAGTTCTCGATGAACATGTCCAACCAGCGCCACTGGGCGCCGCCGGTGCAGCGCTACATCAGTGAATGCCTGGCTGGCAAAAGCGGCCCGCGTGGCAAAGATTTCAACATGCGCTGGGTGGGCAGCATGGTGGCTGATGTCCACCGCATCCTGACCCGGGGTGGCGTGTTTTTGTACCCGTGGGACGCACGCGAACCTGAGAAGCCCGGCAAGCTACGCCTGATGTACGAGGCCAATCCGATGGCATTTTTGGTGGAGCAGGCCGGCGGCGCTGCTACCAACGGCACCCAGCGCATTTTGGACATCGTGCCAGCCAAGCTGCATGAGCGGGTGAGTGTGCTGCTCGGGTCCAAGAATGAGGTGGAGCGGGTCAGCAGCTACCACCTGGCGCAGGTTGGCGACGCGGGGGCTTCAGCTGTCGGTGGCACCGCTAGCGTCAATCCAGGCCACGGCTGAAGCGCGCCGGCAGTCGCGTCATCCAGCGCGCCAGTTCGGCCCGGGTGGGCGCACCCAGCACCCCTTGGCCACGGGCACACTTAAAAGCCGCTGCAGCGCTGGCATAACGCAGCGCTGCATCCTCAGTTTGCCGGCCGGCCAGCGCCAGGGCTAAAGCGCCGTGAAACACATCACCCGCAGCGGTGGTGTCACGCGCCAGCACCGGCGGCGCCGGGCAATCGACAAAGCCGTCTCCCAGGGTGCGCCGGCTGCCCCACTCACCCCGTGTCACCAGTGCCACCTGGCAGCCATGGTGTACGGCGCGGCGCATCGCCTCATCCTGGCCCAGACCGGGGGCGTAACAGGCCAGGCCGGATTCGGAAAACACCGCCCAGTCGGCCAGTGGCACCAGGCGCTGCAGGTCAGCCTGCGGCGCGACATCAGCATCCAGCACGCACAGCACCCCCTGGCGGCGAGCCCAGCGCAGCGCAGCCTCTGCACCGGCCACCCAGCGGGGGTCCACCAACACCGCATCAGCACCCGCTAGCTGCCGCAAATCCAGCGCATGGGCGTGGGCCAGCGCGGTGCCCCGGTGGTTGAACACCTGGCGCTGGCCTTGTGCGTCCACCACCACCGCCGCCACCGACGTGGACGCGCCCGCCACCGACTGCAGGCCACGTGCTTCGATACCTTCGGCCTGCAACTGCGCACGCAAAAAATCCGCGCCCAGGTCATCACCCACCCGACCCAGCAGCCGCACCGATGCCCCCAGCCGCGCCGCCGCCAGCGCCGCGTTAAACGCCATGCCACCACCTCGCAGGCCATAACTGCTGGCAGGTGTTTTGGTGGGGCGCGGGGCAAAGGACTCAATGCCAAACACATGGTCGATAGCCGCGTGGCCCACACAGGCCAGGCGCAGTGGCCGGGTTGGTTGTGGTGCGGCACGCAGCGGGCCGCCGGCCGGGCCAGCCTGGCGTGGGCTGTGCATCGCTTGTCTCCTGTTGTGGTGGGCCGCCCATCATGCCGCGCAGCGTTGGCCGCAGCAGCCAGGCTTGCGCCCCAAGCGTGCAGTCGCATACAACCGCCGGGCCGTGCCCAAGCAGCGGTCTTGAGGGGCCAAGCTATACTCGAAAGTCGTCGCCGGAGTAGCTCAGTTGGTAGAGCAGCGCATTCGTAATGCGAAGGTCGGGAGTTCGATTCTTCTCTCCGGCACCAAGACAACACCAGGTGATGCAAGCACTTGAAGCCGAAACGCAGCGCCCCGCCAGCCGGGGCGTTTTGCTGTGTGAGTCGGCTTGCTGCTGTCTCGGTTGACAACAGCCTTTCAGCTACAGCCAGCCGCCGCCTGATCAAGCACATCGGCAACCAAGCCTGCCGATTTGCACTGTCGGCCTTGCGTTTTGCGGCATTGCTGGTGCTTCCGGCTGCTGACGACCGCCGACAAAATTCTGCCCAGCGCGGCGCCAAACCGGCGCCACCAACGTTGTGGAGCAAGACATGGTCGATTACATCGGCACCTCAGACATCAAGCGACTGGTGCAAGCGCACGGTGTCGGCAACTTCATTGGCCTGCTGGCCGACGAGATCGAAGACTGCTACCGGCATTGGGCTGATTTCGAGAAAACCGCCCGTGTCGCCAGCCATTCCGACAGCGGCGTGATTGAGCTGATGCCCACCAGCAACGGTGCGCAATACGCCTTCAAATACGTCAACGGCCACCCCAAGAACACGGCGGCAGGGCTGCTGACCGTCACCGCGTTTGGCGTGCTGGCTGATGTGGCTACCGGCTACCCGCTGCTGCTGTCTGAGTTGACTGTGACCACGGCGCTGCGCACCGCCGCCATGTCCGCCTTGGCCGCCCGCTGGCTGGCCCGCCCCAACAGCCAGGTGATGGCCTTGATCGGCAACGGTGCGCAAAGTGAGTTTCAGGCTATCGCCTTCCACCGCTTGGTGGGTATCCGCACGCTGCAGTTGTTTGATGTGGACCCGGCCGCCAGCGCCAAACTCGCGCGCAATCTGCGGGCCCTGCCCGAGTTGCATGGTTTGCAAATCCGCTGCTGCAGCAGCACGGCAGAAGCGGTGCGCGGCGCCGACATCGTGACCACCGTGACCGCCGACAAACGCCAAGCCGTGATCCTGACGCCAGAGATGATCGCACCCGGCATGCACCTGAACGCGGTGGGTGGTGACTGCCCCGGCAAGACCGAGCTTCATGCCGACATTCTGCTGCGGCCCGACGCCAGGGTAGTGGTCGAATTTGAAGCGCAGTCCCGTGTCGAAGGCGAAATTCAGCAACTGCCTGCCAGCTTTGCCGTGACCGAATTTGCCAGCGTGGTGGCCGGCCAAAGCCCGGGCCGCCAGACCCCGGCTGGGGTCACCATCTTCGACTCGGTCGGCTTTGCGTTGGAGGACTTTGCCGCCCTGCGCCTGCTGCACCGGCTGATCACCGGCCAGTCCGGTGGTGCCACCCGCCGCATTGACCTGCTGCCCAGCCTGCAAGACCCGAAAGATCTGTTTGGTGAGCTGCTGGGGGCAGACAGCAACAGCTTGCCGCTGCGCCGCGTGGCTTGAGGCGCAGCAGATCAGCATTGGCAAAAGCGGGCCAGCAAGACTTGCGCTTCATCAACAACAAAGCCCCGCAGTGCGGGGCTTTGTTGTTTGTTGGGGCGTTTGTTTGGGCCGATCCGAACCTTGCCAAACTTGCCACTGGAGGAGACGGAGGGATTCGAACCCTCGATGGAGCTATTAACCCCATACTCCCTTAGCAGGGGAGCACCTTCGGCCACTCGGTCACGTCTCCAGGACAGTCCCGGATTCTAGCGCAGCTTGCTGGCCTCTTTGCGGTCGGGCAAGACCATCATTTCACGCACGGCGGCCGGGCCGCGATTTGGTTGCAATTCAGCCGCAACGCAGCCGCACCAACAGCGGGTGATGCACTGCAGCTTCAGTTGGCCACGTCTGGCGCATCCAGCCCAAACGCCTTGTGCAGCGCGCGCACTGCCAACTCCATGTACTTCTCGTCCAGCACCACCGAGGTCTTGATCTCGCTGGTCGTGATCATCTGGATGTTGATGCCTTCTTCGGCCAGGGTGCGGAACATGGTGGCGGCCACGCCCACATGGCTTTTCATGCCAATGCCGACGATGGATACCTTGCAGATGCGGGCATCGCTGGTGAACTGCAGCGCGCCAACCGACGGCACCACGGTGTTCTTCAGCAGGTCATGGATGCGCTGGAAATCATTGCGGTGCACGGTGAATGAGAAATCAGTGCGGCCATCGTGCGACACGTTCTGCACGATCACATCCACATCGATATTGGCCTCGGCCACCGCGCCCAAAATCTTGTAGGCAATGCCCGGGGTGTCGGGCACACCCACCACGGTGAACTTGGCCTCGTCGCGGTTGAACGCGATGCCAGAGACGACCGCTTGTTCCATGTTTGCGTCTTCCTCAAAAGTGATCAGGGTGCCTGACTTGGCTTCGTCATCGATGTTGATGTCCCAGGGCGTGAAGCTGGACAGCACCCGCAGCGGCACCCGGTATTTGCCAGCAAATTCAACCGAGCGGATCTGCAACACCTTGCTGCCCAGGCTGGCCATCTCCAACATCTCTTCGAAGCTGATGGTGTGCATGCGGCGCGCCTCAGGCACCACCCGCGGGTCGGTGCTGTAGACGCCGTCCACGTCGGTGTAGATCAGACATTCCGCCGCGCCCATGGCCGCTGCCACCGCCACTGCCGAGGTGTCTGAACCACCCCGGCCCAGCGTGGTGATGGCGCCGCTGTCGTCAATGCCCTGAAAGCCGGTGATCACCACCACCTTGCCGGCGGCAAGATCGGCCCGCACCCGCGCATCGTCAATGCTTTCGATGCGGGCTTTGGTGTGGCTGGAATCCGTTTTGACCGGTACTTGCCAGCCGGTGTAGCTGACCGACGGCATGCCCTCGGCTTGCAGCGCCAGCGCCAGCAAGCCGACCGATACCTGCTCACCGGTGGCGGCAATCATGTCCAGCTCACGCATGGCTGCGGCATTGGGCAGGCCCGGGTGGACCTCCTTGGCCAGGCCCAACAGGCGGTTGGTTTCACCGCTCATGGCGGACGGGACAACGACCATCTGGTGGCCGGCGCGGGCCCATTTGGCCACCCGTTTGGCGACATTGCGGATGCGCTCGGGCGAGCCCATCGAGGTGCCGCCGTACTTGTGAACGATCAATGCCATGGTTGCTGAGCAGCAGTTACAGGGTGCAAAAAATGCCCGGCGCAGCAGGCCGGTAAATGCACCGACGCTGTTGCGCCGCAGCGACGCAACTCGCGATTTTAGCCGGCCGGCTTGGGGCCGCCTACCAGCGCGTCACGGCAGCACATCACACCAGCGCCTGGCCGGCGGCACACCAGCGCAGCGCCAGTTGCGGCGTGCCGCTGGGTGCCTGGCAACGTGCATCCAGCCCTAAGCCGGGCACAAATACCAAACGGTCTGCGGCCCACAACAACGGCCCTTCCCGTTCTGAGACTGACAAGCCCAGCGCCTGGTACTGCTTTTTGAGGCTGCGCGGCAGGCTGTTGGGCTGCAGCTGAAAACGTTCACCGCCGGCCCGTTGGCGCGGCTGTAGCGACCGCAGCAAGGCCGGGTCGGCACCGCCGGTCTGGCAGGACAACACTTCGAAGCAGCCAGCCTGGCCGGGCAGATGCCAACAGCCGGCTTGGGACAAATCGATCCCATCCGGCGCAGCCGGTGTGGATGACAGCGGCACCGGCTGTGTTGGCTGGCACACCGCATTGGCAGCCGCAGCGCCCAAGCACTGCAACACGCCGCGCTGCAGCACACACCAGGCACCTGCGCCCGCAGGCCAGCGGCCCACACCGTGTGGCGGCACCTCGGCCAGCAGGCGTTGCATCAGTGATTCCGGTCCGCCCTGCCCGGCTTGACCGGCCCACCAGGCGCGCAGCGCGTTGGCCTGGCGGGCCTTGGACAACAGCCGCCAGCCCGTCACCTGCAATCGGCCCTGTGCGTCCACCAACGGCGCCAAGTCCAACGCTGCCAGTTCGGCCAGCGCGGTAGCGGCCTCACCGGCACGCCGCGCCACACCAGCCAATGCGGTGTCCACATCGCCAAACGCAGCGGCCAACGTCGGCCACACCTGCAAGCGCAGGCGGTTGCGGGCAAATCTGGTGTCGTTGTTGGACGGGTCGTGCAAAGGGCGCAAATGATGGCGCGCCAGGTAAGCGGCCAGCATGCCGCGCGGTTGGTCCAGCCACGGCCGCGCCCAGTGAAGGCCCCGGCGCTGCACCAAGCGCGGCATGGCAGCCAGCCCAGCAGGGCCACCACCACGCAAGGCCTGCAGCAACACGGTTTCGGCCTGGTCACGCCGGTGTTGAGCCAACAAGACCAGTGATGCACCCTCTTCCACCGCCAAACGTGTCAACGCAGCGTAGCGGCCACGTCTGGCCCAGGCCTCGGTGCTGTCACCTGCTTGCGGCGCACCCGCCAGATGAGCCCAGCGCAAGCGCAGGGGCAAGCCCCGACGGCGCCAGCGGCCACACAGGCGCTGCGCCCAACGCAACCAGCCGTCCGCTTCGGGCAACAAGCCGTGGTGAACATGCAGCGCCACCACCTCAAGCCCTAACGCAGCAGCCGAGCGGCAGGTGGCATGCAACAGCGCCAATGAATCCGGCCCACCGCTGAACGCCACCGCCACGCAGGCTGCCGGCGTAGTGCTCACCAGACCCGCTTCAGCGGTCTTTGGTGTCTGTGAAGCGGCCGTAGGCCTGCAGCCGGTCATAGCGGCGCTGCAGCAAGTCCTTGGGCTTCAGGTCAGCCACCTGGCGCAAAGCGTCCACCAGCGCCCGCTTCAGCTGCGAGGCCATCTGGCGGGTGTCGCGGTGGGCGCCGCCCACCGGCTCGCTGACCACCTTGTCGATCAGGCCCAGCGCTTTGAGCCGGTGGGCGGTGATGCCCAGCGCCTCGGCCGCGTCAGACGCCCGCTCGGAGGTTTTCCACAAGATCGACGCACAGCCCTCGGGTGAGATCACTGAATAAACAGAGAACTGCAACATCAGCACCTGGTCACCCACGCTGATGGCCAGCGCACCACCCGAGCCACCCTCGCCGATGATGGTGACGATGATGGGCACCTCCAGCTGGCACATCTCAAAGATGTTGCGGCCGATGGCCTCGGACTGGCCACGCTCTTCGGCGCCGATGCCGGGGTAGGCACCGGGGGTGTCGACAAAGGTGAAGACGGGCAGGCCGAATTTCTCGGCCAGCTTCATCAGCCGCAGCGCCTTGCGGTAGCCCTCAGGCCGCGACATGCCAAAGTTGCGCAAGCCACGCTCTTTGGTATCCCGGCCTTTTTGCTGGCCGATCACCATACAAGCTTGGCCGTTGAAACGCGCCAGGCCGCCCACGATGGACGCGTCGTCGGCAAAGTGGCGGTCACCGTGCAGCTCTTGCCAGTCGGTGAACATTTCGTTCACATAGTCCAGCGTGTAGGGCCGTTGTGGGTGGCGCGCAATCTGCGTCACCTGCCAAGGGCTCAAGCTGGAGTAAATGTCTTTGGCGAGTTGCTGGCTTTTTTTGTCCAGCCGGCTGATCTCGTCAGAGATGTCCACCGCTGATTCGGACTGCACAAAGCGCAGCTCTTCAATCTTGGTTTCGAGTTCGGCGATCGGCTGCTCGAAATCGAGGAAATGTCGTTTGCTCATCCGCCTTGGGGGTTGGGTGAATCAGGGTCAGTAGTCTACCGGCAGCGGGTCCAGGCTACGCCAGATGTACCAGGTGGCCACCGACCGGTAGGGCGCCCAGGCCTCACCCACCTCACGCGCCTCGGCGCGCGACACCGGTTCACCGCTGAAGTAGCCCTGGCTGATGCCTTTGATCAAGCCAAGATCGTCCAGCGGCATCACGTTGGGCCGCATCAGGTGGAAGATCAAAAACATCTCCGCCGTCCAACGGCCAATGCCACGGATGGCCACCAGCTCGTCGATGATGGCTTCGTCGTTCATTTGCTGCCACAGCGGCACATGCACCGCGCCACTCTCAAAGTGTTTTGCCAGGTCGGTCAGGTACTCGGCCTTGCGGACCGACAAGCCGGCGCTGCGCAGCGCGGGTATGTCTTGCACCAGCACGGCGGCAGGCGACAGGTGGGTGGGTGGTCCGCCCACCACCAGCACAAACCGGTCCCAGACCGATTGCGCGGCTTTGACCGAAATCTGCTGCCCGACGATGGACCGCGCCAGCGTGGTGAAGGCATCACCCCGGCTTTGCAGCCTGGCCTCGCCAAATTTCGGGATCAGCTTTTTCATCACCCGATCACGTTTTGCCAGGTGGCGGCAGGCGTCGTCCCAATAGGGCGGGGTGATGCAGGCGGCCGTGTTTGCGGTGACGGCAACGGTTGCGGCAGCGGTAGCACTGTCAACTGCAGCCGCACCGTCCGGATCAGGCTGCAGCCCAGGTGTGGCGCGCTTGGGCATGCTCAGGCCTTCACCCAGGTGGTGCCGTGCGCCGAGTCTTTGAGCTCGATGCCCTGCGCAGCCAGCGCCTGGCGGATGCGGTCGGCCTCGGCAAAATTTTTGGCGGCCTTGGCGGCTGCGCGGGCGTTGATGTGGCCCAGGATCATGGCCTCATCCAAACCACTGCCGGCTTGCAAATAGGTGCGCGGCAGTTGCTGCAACACGCCCAGCGTGCCGGCCAGCGCGCGCAACAACCTGCCGGTGTCGGCTGAGCGGCTGCGGTTGCATTCATTGGCCAGCTCAAACAACACCGCCAAGGCGCCGGGGGTGTTGAAGTCCTCGTCCATCGCGGCTTTAAACGCGGCGGCCTGTGGCTGCTGCCAGTCCATCACCGGGCTGCTGGCGCCCAAGTCCAGGCCGTCCAGCGCGGTGTAGAGCCGGCGCAAGCTGGTGCGGGCGTCGTCCAGCAATTGGTCGCTGAAATTGAAAGGGCTGCGGTAGTGGGTGCGCAGCATGAAAAAGCGCAGCGTTTCGCCGTCAAACTTTTGCAGTACATCGCGGATGGTGAAGAAATTGCCCAGGCTTTTGGACATCTTCTCGTTGTCCACATTCAAGAAGCCGTTGTGCAGCCAGTAGTTGACATGCTGGTGGCCCAACGCGCCCTCACTCTGCGCGATCTCGTTTTCATGGTGCGGAAACTGCAGGTCCATGCCACCACCGTGGATGTCAAAGCGCTCACCCAGCAGCGCGCAACTCATGGCTGAACATTCGATGTGCCAGCCCGGCCGGCCAGGGCCGTAACCCAGTGGGCCGCCGTCAAAAATGGCGTCAGCGGGCTCGTCGGGCTTGGCGGCTTTCCACAACACAAAGTCCAGCGGATCGTCTTTGGCATCGGCCACGGCCACGCGCTCACCGGCGCGCAACTCGTCAATGCTCTTGCCCGACAACTTGCCGTAGCCGGGGAATTTGCGCACAGCAAAGTTGACATCACCGTGCGTGCCGACCGTCGCAGCGCTGCGGTAGGCCAGGCCCTTGGTTTCCAGCGTGCCGATCATGTCCAGCATCTGCGGCACGTAGTCAGTGGCGCGTGGCTCGCGGCTGGGCGCCAGGGTGCCGATGGCGGCCAGGTCTTGCCGCATGGCGGCAATCATCTCGTCGGTAAGAGCGCGGATGGTGATGCCACGCTCCACCGCGCGGCGGATGATCTTGTCCTCAATGTCGGTGATGTTGCGCACATAGTCCACCGCATAACCGCTGGTTTGAAGCCAGCGGCAGACCACATCAAACGCCATCATCATGCGCGCATGGCCCATGTGGCACAGGTCGTAAATGGTCATGCCGCAAACGTACATCCGGACCTGCCCAGGCACGATGGGCGTGAAGGTCTCAAGGCGGCGGGTCAGCGTGTTGAAGAGGCGCAGCGTCATCAGCCAGTCGGGATAAATCGGCCGCCGCAAAAGCGCCCGTTGGTGCGGAGAAGTGTGGGGGTGTCAGTGACCTGACGCGAGCCACCGCAGGGTGCTTGGGGGGCGTTAGAACCCCAGGTAGAGGCTCGTTACAATCGATTCAGTATAGCGGTGGCCTCCTTGGCAATACCCCCCGATTCGACCCCTGCCCCGCCTCTGTCCCGTCCGTTTGGCCACCTGCTGGCAGCCCAGATTGCACCCTTGTTTGATGCCCCGGCAGCACTGCGCGCCAACCCACACATCCCGCCCGCTGCAGCAGGCCAGTCGTCTGCTGCTGGTTGCGCTGCTTGCGCTGTTGGCTGGCGCCGGCACGCTGTGCTGGGCGGCAGACAGCACCCAGCAGCTGCGCGAAATTGCACAGCAGTTCCGACGCGGTGAAACCGCTCCAGCACTGCTGCGGTTGGACCAGGCCCTGCAACAGCAACCGACCGATGCCAGCCTGCGCTTTTTGAAAGCGGTGCTGCTGGCCGAGGCACAACAAGGCGCCGACGCCACCGTGCTGCTGGAGCGACTGACGCAAGACTTCCCCGAACTGCCCGAGCCCTACAACAACCTCGCCGTGCTGCAGGCCTCGGCCGGCCGGCTTGACCAAGCCCGCAGCCTGCTGGACACCGCCCTGCGGCTGGACCCCAATTACCGCACCGCACATGAAAATCTGGGCGATGTGTATGTGCGGCTGGCGCAGCGCGCTTATCTGGCGGCGGGTGCTGCCACGGCTGGTGCCACCACAAAGGGCCCGCGTGCCGAGCCCGCCTTGCAAAACAAGCTGCGGCTGGCACGTGAGTTGTCTGCCACACGCTGACCCGCTACCACCATCCATCCTGATTTGGTTCAACCCACCACCCATGAAACCACTCGCCCTCATTGCAATCCTGGCCTGTGCCCTGGCACTTGCCGCGCCGGCCAACGCCCAGAAGGTCAAGCTGGCCACCTCGATGGGCGACATCGTGGTACAGCTGGATGCTGAAAAAGCACCCAAGACCGTGGCCAACTTTCTGCAATACGTCAAGGCCGGCCACTACAACGGCACCGTGTTCCACCGGGTGATTGACGGCTTCATGGTGCAGGGGGGTGGCATGTCGGCCGACATGCAAGAAAAGCCCACCCGC
>JAYVLI010000335.1:0-5409 GCA_043759535.1 Betaproteobacteria bacterium
ACCCGATTGCCGACGCCGCCCGCGGCATTTTGGACGGCCACGTCGTGCTGAGCCGTGAGCTGGCCGAGGCCGGCCACTACCCGGCCATTGACGTGGAGAGATCCATCTCCCGGGTGATGAACGCGGTGGCCCCGCGGGAGCAGATTGACGCTGCCCGGCGCGCCCGCGCTGCGCTGTCCAAGTTCAACAAAGCACGGGATCTGCTGCAGCTTGGCGCCTACCAGGCCGGCCATGACGCCGAGCTGGACCAGGCCATCGCCCTGCACCCGGCACTGGTGGCCTTGCTGCAGCAAGACATGCAAGAGCGTTGCGGTATGGCGCAGAGCCGGGTGCAGCTTGACCGGGTGATGGGTCGGGCGACGGGCGGCGTTTGAGCTGCCCTGCCCTGCGCACCATGCCAGCCAACCCATCGAACAGGCGCCACCCATGCCCTTGAACTCAATCGCCCTGCTGCAAGTGCTGCTGGGCCGCGCCGAGGCCGAGCGCAATACCGCCGCTGCCGTGCTGCGCCAGGCCGAGCTGGCCGAGCAGCAAGCGCAGGCCCAGGCCAAAGATCTGCAGGACTACCGCGGTGCTTACGACCAGCGCTGGACAGCACATTTCCGCAGCGCCGGCAGCCCCACCCTGCTGCACTGCCACCACGGCTTTGGCCAGCGGCTGGACCAGGCCATCACGGTGCAGACACGCAACACCGGCCACCTGGGCAACCGGGTGCAACAAGCGCGTGGTGTGCTGGTCTTGCGTGAGCAGCGGGTGGCCGCCGTGCGCAAGCTGATCGAGCGGCGCCAGGCCGAGCTGCAAACCCAGGCCGACCGGCGCGACCAACGCACGACCGACGACGCCGCGCAGCGCGCCCGCAGCGTGAGCACAGCACAGGCCGTGACAGCGCAACCGGGGCGTTGAACCGCCCTGCTGGTCCCGTTGCAAAAAAACCGCCGCAAAAAACCCGCCACCGAGACGAGGACACGCCATGCTCAACGCCCTGCCCAAGCCGCTGACCAGCGCCACCACCAGCACCATGGACGCCCTGGCCACCACCCCCAACCGCAGCACCCTGGTGGTGGACACCGGCTTTGCCGCGCTGCTGCAACGCCAGGCGGATGTGCGGCTGTCTGACGCCCGCTTGTCTGACGCCCGTCTTTCCGACCAGCGGGCCGCCGAGCAACGCACCACCGCCCAGCAAGACAGGCCGGTGCAAAACAACACCGCCGCAGCCCCGCACGCCCCGGCGCGGGCTGACAACCGAAGCGCGCCGCGCGCCAACCCGCCGCAGGCCAGCGCCACTGCGGCGCAGGATGGTGCCCATGCCGATGCCCTTGCCGATACCGCTGACAGCGCCGCTGACCACGCCACAGCAGCTGACCCGGCCCAGGCCCGGCAAGCCGCCAGCCTGGCCTTGAACAACAGCCTGGCGCGGCAGCGGCAAACCGGCCCGGCCAACACGGGCGGCCCGACGCCCCAGGCCAACGCGCCAGTGGCCGAGGCGGCGGTGACCACCGGCCAGCAACTGGCCAGCGCGGGCAAAGCGGCAAAACGCAGCGGCAACGCCAATGCCAGCGCCGATGCCAGCGCCAACCTGGGGCTGACGGGCACCGGCAGCAGCGCTGACCCCGGCACCCGCACGGCAGACACTGCCGCCACCGCCCCAACTGACAACGTGCTGTTGCCCACCAACGCAAGCGCTGATTTCACAAATCCGGCCACCAACCCGGCCAGCGACCCGGCAAACAACCCGGCCACCGACCCGGCCAACGCCCTGGCCGCAGCCTTGGCGGCCAACGCCGCAGCCGGCGTGTCCAGCGGCTCACCCCCAGCTCCGTCCACCCAGTCAACCGACGGCCTGCCAACCACCGATGGGGCCGCCAGCACCGGCACCATCCGGCGCAGCGCCGCCGCGCGCCTGGTGGTCAACGCCACTGCGGACCCGGCCGCTGCGGCCGCTGGCCAGCGCAGCACCAGCACGGCGGCCGAGAGCGCCAGCGCAACAGCAGCGCTGGCAGCGGCCAACGCCGGCACGGCGCGCCAGACCCGGCCAACTGCCGGCCTGGCAGGCCCGCAAACCGCTGCTGCCAACGTCCTGGCTGGCCTGCAAAACGCCCCCCCCGGCAACAGCCCCACCCGTGGCACGGCGGCCGACCCGGCCGGTCCACCGGCCACCACGGATGCAGCGCAAACCGGCAGCGCTGCGGCCCCGGCCCGCCCAAACAGCGGCCAGGCCCTGCCCACCAACCTGGCCGAAACCGCAGCCCAGGCCCCAGACACCAACAGCGCCGGCCTGCCGGCCGATGCAGCGCGCGTGGACGGCGTCAGCATCCGCCGTGCCGCACCAGGCAGCGGCTTGCCCGGCCAGCCCACCCAAAACACCGGTGCAAGCACCCCTGCCGCCGGACGTGCCGGCCGCAGTGCTGATGACCCCGCCGGCACGGGCAAGCCCGCTCCGGCCGACACCGCACTGACCCAGCCCGCCGACGCGCTGCAAGTGCCAGCTGGTGGTGTTGACGGCGGCGGCCCGGGCGGCGCGGCTGCAGACGCTGCAGCTGGCGCGCCGGGGGCGGCCACCCAGGGCAGCGCGCAAGCCCTTGCCCAGGCCGCCACCCTGGCGGCCGTCCAGTCCACCACCCAGGCCAGCGCCGGCAACGCCCGCGCAGCCACCAGCCGCAGCCCAACCGGTGGTGATGCGGCCGCCCAAGCCGCAGCCCGGGTGGCCGGGCCGGGCGGCCTCAGCGCCACCGGCGCGGCGGTTGCAGCCAGCGGCAACACCGGCCAGACCCGCCGTGCTGCGGAGGGCCGGCCGGCCGGCACTGCGCCGGACACCCAGCCCGGCTGCGGGCGGCCCAGCGGCAGCAGCGACGCCGGCGCGCTTGGCGGCATGGCCGCAGACGGCACACTGGCAGCCACCGCAGCATCCACAAACACGTCCAAAAACACGCCCATCACCGCGTCCACCACCGCATCCACCACCCACGCCGCTGCCGCAGCGTTGGCCGACCTGCAGCGTGCCGCCACCCGCGCGCAAGACGAGGCCAACAGCAGCCCGCGTGGTGCGGACGCCATGCGCCTGGCCGATGCCAACACCACCATCAGCCCGGCCGGCCCTGCCCAAGCCGCTGCCGCAGTGCCTGGTGCAGCCACCGGCCTGGCCACAGCCACCACCAGCAGCACGCTGGCCCAGGCCACCACCAGCATGACGGAAGCCCGCATTGCCGTGCCGTTGGACAGCCCGGCCTTTGCGCCCGCCCTGGGCGCCCAGCTGAGCCTGTTTGCGCGCGACGGGGTGCAAAGCGCCAGGCTGCAACTCAACCCGGCCGAGATGGGGCCGATCACAGTGCAAATTGCGCTGGACGGCAGCGCTGCGCGGGTGGAGTTTCAAGCCGACCGCGCCACCACCCGGGAGGCTATTGAGGCGTCCCTGCCCGCCCTGGCCGGCGCACTGCAAGACGCCGGCTTGACGCTGACGGGTGGAGGGGTGTTCCAGCAGCACCCGGGCCGCCAGCAGCAGCCCGAGCCCGGCCCCGCCACCCCGGCCTGGGCCGGCAACGCCCGCAGCACCGGCGCCGACCCACTGGCCGCCACGGCCCGCAGCGGCCTGCGCAGCGCAGCACGCGGCCTGGTTGATCTGGTGGCGTGATCTGGTGGCTGGGCTGCAAAACCCGGCGCTTTGCCCCGCTGTTCGGGGCATGGGCCTGGGGCATGGCTCCGAATAATCAGCGCACGGGGTCTGGCTGTGCCACTGGCGCTTGGCCCCCACCGACCCTGAGGAGTCTTGCATGTCCGCCGCCCCTGCCGCCACCACCGACGCCGCCCCCGCCAAAGCGGGCAAAAAGAAACTCATCATCATCATCATTGCCGCAGCACTTGTGCTGGTGCTGGGCGGTGGTGGTGCGGCCCTTGTGCTGCTGAAGAAAAAGCCCGCCGACACCGAGGAGGACGGCGGTGACGGTGGCCATGCCAAGCCCAAGGCCGAGGAGCATGCCGCACCGGCCAAGCCCAACGCCAAGCACGACCCAAAGCACCCGCCCGCGTTTGTGCCGCTGGACCCATTCACCGTCAATCTGGCCGACAAGGACAGCGAGCGCTATGCCCAGATCGGCATCACGCTGGAGATCGCCGACGCCAAGGTGGCCGACGAGCTGAAGACCTACATGCCAGCCATCCGCAACAACATCCTGATGGTGTTGTCGCACAAGACCGCCGCCCAGTTGCTGACGCGGGAGGGCAAAGAGAAAGTCGCCAAGTCCATCCTCTACGCCGCCGTGCGTCCGCTGGGTTATGACATCGACGAGGACGAGGACGACGACGACGATGCCGCCGCTGCCGAAGCGCCCAAGAAGAAGAAAAAGAAGAAAAAAGCGCCGCCCAACAACCTGCCTGTCAGCGCAGTGCATTTCTCGAACTTCATCGTCCAGTGATCACTCCCCCGGCGTGCTTGCAAGGCCACTCTGGCACTGAGCCATGAACCAGCAAATCCTGTCGCAAGACGAGGTCGATGCGCTGCTGCAAGGCATCACCGGCGAGAGCCAGAAGCTGGAGACCGAAGAAGTCAAGACCGAGGGCATCCGCGACTACAACATCGCCAGCCAAGAGCGCATCGTGCGTGGGCGCATGCCCACCATGGAGATCATTGGTGAGCGCTTTGCCCGCAACATCCGGTTGGGCCTGTTCAACCTGGTGCGCAAAAGCCCCGAGGTGTCCATCGGCGGGGCCAAGGTCATCAAGTACAGCGCGTTTTTGCGTGAGATCGTGGTGCCCACCAACTTCAACATCGTCAGCGTGAAACCGCTGCGGGGCAGTGGGCTGATCGTGTGTGATCCATCCCTGGTGTTTGCGGTGATTGACGCGCTGTATGGCGGCAACGGCAAGTACCACACCCGCATTGAGGGACGGGATTTCTCGGCCACCGAGATGCGGGTGATCCAGCGCCTGGTGGACTGCATCATCACCGAATACGCCAAGGCCTGGAGCGGCATCTATCCGGTCGAGCTGGAATACCAGCGCAGCGAGATGCAGCCGCAGTTTTGCAACATCGCCACGCCCAGTGAGGTGGTGGTGACCACCAGCTTCACACTGGAGATTGGCGACACCACCGGCACGGTGCATTTCTGCATCCCCTACAGCACGCTGGAGCCGATCCGTGATGTGCTGTATTCGGCCATGCAGGGTGACGCCGAACCAGACCGGCGCTGGGTGAAATTGCTGCGCAAGCAAATCCAGTCGGCCGATGTGCCGCTGGTGGCCGAGCTGGCCACCGCGCGCGCCACGGTGGAGCAACTGCTCAGCTTCAAGCCGGGTGATTTCATCGAGCTGGACATTGAAAAAATGATCCAGGCCAAGGTGGACGGGGTGCCGGTGTTTGACTGCACCTACGGCACCTCCAACGGCAAAAACGCCATCAAGATTGACCGCTTGCTG
>JAYVLI010000336.1:0-10089 GCA_043759535.1 Betaproteobacteria bacterium
TTTGCGCTGGACGGTGAGCCCGACCCGTGGTTTGAGTTTGACAAAGCGGCGGTGGATACGCGGCAGTTCATCCCGCTGCAGCCGGCTTGAGTGGCGACATGACGACCACCATCAGCACTGCACCAAGACAACAACCACACTGAGCCGAAAGACCGCCATGACCGACTGGACCCGCATCTGCCACCTCGACGACATCCTGCCGCTGGGCGCCCGCCGCGTGGCCCGGCCGGTGGGCATCGCGGTGGCGTTGTTCCGCACCGGCAACGACCAGGTTTACGCCCTGCTGGACCGTTGCCCGCACAAAGGCGGCCCGCTCAGCCAGGGTATTGTGTTTGGGGATGCCGTGGCTTGCCCGCTGCACAACTGGAGCATCCAGTTGGCCGACGGCAACGCCCGCAGCCCGGACCAAGGCTGCACCCCCGCGTTTGCCTGCAAGCTGGAAGACGGCCAGGTCTACCTGGATGCCAGCGAGCTGGCCGGCAAGGCGCTGGACCTGGCCGCGCCCACGGCCGGCCCCTGCGTCAAAGCCTGCAGCTGAAGCCAACCCAGCGCTGCCGCAGCCATGACCGAGACCAAAAGCACCTGCCCTTACTGCGGCGTCGGCTGCGGCGTGATCATTGAAAGCACGGACGCGCAAATCACCGGTGTGCGGGGTGACCCCGACCACCCGGCCAACTTTGGCCGGCTGTGCAGCAAAGGTGCCACGCTGCACCTCACCGCCACCCCGGCCATCGGCCAGCAAGTGCGGCTGCTGCAGCCGATGCGGCGCCTGCAGCCGCGTGCCGCGCCGCAAGCTGCCAGTTGGGATGTGGCACTGAACAGTTGCGCCGACCAGTTGGCCAATATCGTGCAGCAGCATGGGCCGGACGCGGTGGGCATCTATGTTTCTGGCCAGTTGCTGACCGAGGACTACTACGTCTTCAACAAGCTGGCCAAAGGCCTGCTGGGCACCAACAACATCGACACCAACTCCCGCCTGTGCATGAGCAGCGCGGTGGCCGGCTACAAAGCCACGCTGGGTGCGGACGCGCCACCTGCGTGTTATGACGACCTACACCACGCCCGTACGGTATTTGTGACCGGCGCCAACCCGGCCTGGGCCCACCCGATCCTGTTCCGCCGGCTGGAGGACGCCAAGCGCGCCAACCCCGATCAAAAACTGATCGTGGTGGACCCGCGCCGCACCGAGACCGCCGCCATGGCCGACCTGCACCTGCAGTTGCTGCCCGGCAGTGACATCGCGCTGTGCCACGGCCTGCTGCACCTGATGTTGTGGGAGGGCTGGACGGACAACGCCTTCATGGCCGCCCACACCAGCGGGTTTGACGCCCTCAAGGCCAGGGTGCGTGACTTCACCCCCAAGGACACGGCCCGCCTCACCGGCCTGCGTGAGGCCGACATCCTGCAAGCCGCACGCTGGTTTGCCAATGCGGATGGGGCTGGCGGCGCCAGGAGCGTAGATGGCGCCGCCGGCGCCAGGGGCCCGACGCTCAGCCTGTACTGCCAAGGCCTCAACCAAAGCAGCAGCGGCACCGCCAAGAATGCCGCGTTGATCAACCTGCATCTGGCCACTGGCCAGATTGGCAAGCCCGGCGCCGGGCCGTTTTCACTCACCGGCCAACCCAACGCCATGGGTGGGCGTGAGGTGGGTGGCCTGGCCAATTTGTTGTCAGCCCACCGGGATTTGGCCAATGCCGAACACCGGGCCGAGGTCGCTCAACTTTGGGGTTTGGCTGATGTGCCGTCCAAGCCCGGCAAAACCGCGGTGGAGATGTTCCAGGCCGCAGCCGATGGTGAGATCAAAGCACTGTGGATTGCCTGCACCAACCCGGCGCAATCCCTGCCCGACCAGGCCACCGTGCGCCGCGCCTTGGAGCGTGCCGAGTTGGTGGTGGTGCAAGAAGCTTTTGCCAACACCGCCACCGCCCGCTACGCCCACTGGCTGCTGCCGGCCACCACCTGGGGTGAAAAAGATGGCACCGTCACCAACAGTGAGCGCCGCATCAGCCGGGTGCGGCCGGCGGTGGCAGCACCGGGCGAAACCCGCCATGACTGGTCCATCGCCGTGGCGGTAGCCCAGCGGCTTGAGCAGCGCCTGCGGCCGGGCCTGGCCACGCTGTTCCCGTATGACAACCCCGAGCAAGTGTGGCTGGAGCACCGCGAATCCACCCGGGGCCGTGACCTGGACATCACCGGCCTCAGCTACCCCCTGCTGGACGCTGGCGCCCAGCAGTGGCCACTGCCCGCTGGCCAGACCACGGGCAAGGCCAGGCTGTATGAAGACGGCCAGTTCGCCACCGCTGACGGCCGTGCGCGCTTTTTCGACACCGCTTTTGTGCCGCTGGCCGAGCCACGGGATGCGCGCTTCCCGGTCAGCCTGACCACCGGCCGGCTGCGTGACCAGTGGCACGGCATGAGCCGCACCGGCACCCTGGGCCGGCTGTTTGGCCACCAGCCTGAGCCCACGGTGGACCTGCACCCGCAGGACATGGCCAGGCTGGGCCTGGCCGATGGTGACCTGGCGGTGGTCACCTCCCGCCGTGGCAGCGTCACCCTGCCAGCGCGGGCCGATGCCAGCGTGGCCACCACCCAGGCCCATGTGGCCATGCACTGGGGGGATGAAATGCTGGGCGGCCGGGGTGAAGCCGGCCAGGCCGAGACCGGCATCAACGCCATCACCAACCCGGCGTTTTGCCCGCTGTCCAAACAACCTGAGCTCAAGCACACCGCCGTCAAGGTGCTGCGCGCCGAGCTGCCCTGGCGCTTGCTGGCCGTGGCCTGGTTTGACGAAGCGCAGGCCCTGGCCGCCCGCAACGCGCTGCAGCCGCTGATGGCCGATTTCAGCTTTGCGCTGTGTGTGCCGTTTGGCCATGTGCGCCACGGTGTGCTGTTCCGTGCAGCGGCCGATGTAGCGCCCACCCCGGCGCTGCTGCAAGCGATCGAGCGCATTTTTGGCTTAGGGCCTGAGCGGCGTGAGGTGCTGCGCTACGACGACCGCCGCCACACCCAGCACCGCGCCATGCGCCTGCAGCGCCAGGGTAGCCAGGCCACCCTGGAGGCGTTTTTGCTGGCCGGCGACACCAGCGCCGAGGCCTGGGTCAAGGCCCTGCTGCAGCAGGAACTGCCGGCGCAGGATTTTGGCCGCCAGTTGCTCAGCCCACGCGCCACCCCACCCGTCAACCTGGCGCCACCGGGCAAACAGGTGTGTACCTGCCTCAATGTCAGCGAGCCGGCTATTCATGGCGTGCTGCAAACCTGCAGCGGCACAGCAGCGCAGCGCCTGGCCACGCTGCAAGGCCAGCTGAAATGCGGCACCCAGTGCGGCTCGTGCGTGACCGAGCTGAAACGCCTGGTGCAGGCCAGCGCCGTGGCGGCTTGAGCCAGCAGCGCGGCAGGCCCCGGGTGGGTTGGCCAACGGCAGGCGGGATAACACGCTGGGGCGGCGGCCCGAAACTTGCGATCCTGCAGACAGCTTGGTCTGCCAACACACCACAAACACCCCGCCACGTTTTGACCACTGCACCACTTCCACCCAGGGCTCCGTGATGGGCATTGCGCATTACCTCAAAGAGATCGGCCGCGGCAGCCAAGGCGCCCGGTCACTTGACATCGACCAATCGCGTGACCTGATGGAGCAGGTGCTGGACGGCCGCGTCACCGACCTGGAGGTGGGTGGCTTTGCGCTGTCCATGCGCATCAAAGGCGAGACGGTGGACGAGCTGCTGGGCTTTGCCCAGGCGGTGCAGGCACGCTGCCTGGTGGTGGACAGCGACCGGCCGGTCATCGTGATCCCCAGCTACAACGGCGCCCGCCGCCTGCCCAACCTGACCCCGCTGCTGGCCATGCGGCTGGCGCAAGAAGGCGCCCGGGTGCTGGTGCATGGCCCCCTGCATGACCCGGCACGCATCACCAGTGCCGAGATCTTCCATGCCCTGGGCCTGCCGCCGGCTGACGGCGCAGCCGGTGTGCATGAACGCTGGAAACGCCATGAGCCGGCCTTCATCACCACCGAGACCTTGAGCCCCGCCCTGCAGCGCCTGCTGGATGTGCGCTGGGTGGTGGGCCTGCGCAACTCCGGCCACACCATGGCCAAGTTGTTGCACCCGGTGCTGGGCGCACCGGCCCTGCGCCTGGCCAGCCACACCCACCCCGAATTTGGCCAGTTGATGACCGACTTTGCCGAGCGCACCCGCGCCGACATGATGCTGTTGCGCGGCACCGAAGGTGAAGCCGTGGCCGACCCCCGGCGCTGCCCCAAGCTGGATGTGTGGCTGCGCGGCCAGTGGCAGGCCGACCTGTCGTGCCCGCTGCAAGAAGGTGTGCTCACCGCCCTGCCCTTGCTGCCGCGGCAGATTGACGCCGCCACCGTGGCGGTCTACATCCAGGGCGTGGTGGCGGGTGAAAAACCCGGCCCGGCGCCGCTGGACAAACAGGTGGATCTGCTGATCCGTGCCCTGCAGCGGCTGGACACCACGCCGCACGAAAAACGCGCCTGAGCGGGTTGGCGCGGCGCCGCACGGCGGGTTGGCTTCACTCCTGCCCGGGATAATCCCGGCCCATGCCCAGCCCAGCGCCCCACCACGTTGACCTGATCGTGCTGGGCGCCGGTGCGGCAGGCCTGTTTTGCGCCGGCATCGCTGGCCAGCGTGGCCTGCGGGTGCTGCTGATCGACCATGCCACCAAGGTGGCCGAGAAAATCCGCATCTCGGGTGGTGGCCGTTGCAACTTCACCAACCGGGGCACCACACCGGCGCAGTTCTTGTCGGCCAACCCCGACTTTTGCCGCTCGGCACTGGCGCGTTACAGCCCTGCTGATTTCATCAGCCTGGTGCAGCGCCACCGCATTGCCTTCCACGAAAAACACAAAGGCCAGCTTTTTTGCGACGGCTCGGCCGAGCAAATCATCCAACTGCTGCTGGACGAATGCGCCGCCGGCCAGGTGCAGCGCTGGCAGCCTTGCACGGTGGCGGCCGTGCGGGCGCTGGACCACGGCTTTGAGCTGGACACCACACACGGCACCGTGTGCTGCGCCCAACTGGTGGTGGCCACTGGCGGCCTGGCCATCCCCAAGATTGGCGCCAGTGATTTTGGGTACCGGATCGCGCGCCAGTTTGGCCACAAGCTGATCGAGCCGCGCCCCGCCCTGGTGCCGCTGACCTTTGATGCCGCCGCCTGGGCACCGCTGGTGCCGCTGGCCGGTGCGTCGTTGGTGGTAGACATCACGACAGACGCCAGCAACAAAAAGCAGCGCGGCCAGTTCCGCGAAGACCTGCTCTTCACCCACCGGGGCTTGAGCGGCCCGGCCGTGCTGCAAATCTCCAGCTACTGGCGCCCCGGCCAGCCGCTGACCATCAACCTGCTGCCCGGCCAAGACACGGTGCAGTGGCTGCGGGATGCCAAGCAGCAGTCAAAACGCCAACTTGGCAACACACTGGCCGGCCTGCTGCCGCAGCGCCTGGCGGACGCGTGGTTGGCCTCCCAGGGCCTGGACCCAGCCAAACCCCTGCCCGAACTGCGTGACAAGGATGTGCTGCGCCTGGCCGAATCGCTGTCGCGCTGGACCATCACCCCCAATGGCACCGAGGGCTACCGCAAGGCCGAGGTCACCGCCGGTGGTGTGGACACCCGGGAGCTGGACAGTCGCAGCATGGCCAGCAAACGCCAGCCCGGCCTGTATTTCATCGGCGAGGTGGTGGACGTGACCGGCTGGCTGGGCGGCTACAACTTCCAGTGGGCCTGGGCCAGTGCGGCGGCGTGTGCCTTGGCCTGTGCGGAGGCCAACGCGGCGGCCCGTGACCAGGTCGGAACCGTAAACTTCGGCGCTGCTTGAGCTGTCACCGTCACGGCCCCAGGCGCATGGCTGGTCGGCCCCAGCATCTTGCCCCAGCACCTGGCCTCTTCATCCACCGCCGATGTCCACCCCCCTGCCGCTGCAATCCATTGAACTCTTTGCCGGCGCAGGCGGCCTGGCGCTGGGCGTGGCCATGGCTGGGTTTCAAAGCCGGGCGGTGGTGGAGTGGGACAAATGGGCTTGCGACACCATCCGCCAAAACCAGTTGCGTGGCCATCCGCTGGTGGCCGGTTGGCCGTTGTACGAGGGGGATGTGCGGCACTGGCTGCGTGACCTTGATACGGCTGCGTTGGGCCAGCCCATCGATCTGGTGGCCGGCGGCCCACCGTGCCAGCCGTTTTCGATGGGCGGCAAACACCGTGCCAATCTGGACGGGCGCGACATGTTCCCGGCCACGGTGGACGTGATCCGCCGGCTGCGGCCACGCGCTTTCATCGTTGAAAACGTCAAAGGCCTGACCCGCGCCAGCTTTGCCAATTATTTTGAGTACATCCAGGACCAGTTGTCGTTTCCTGAACTGCAGCGCCGGCCCGACGACAGCTGGACCGACCACCACCACCGCCTGCAACAGTTCAAGACCTCAGGCCGGCTGAGTGGCAACGGCCTGCGCTACCGGCTGGTGGTCACACTGGTGAACGCCGCCAACCACGGCGTGCCGCAAAAGCGTGAACGGGTGTTCATCGTCGGCTTCCGGTCCGACATCGACGCCCGCTGGTCGTTTCCGTCCGAAACCCATTCGCTCAGTGCCTTGCTGCATGCGCAGTGGGTCAGCGGTGATTACTGGGACCACCACGCCGTGGCCAGCGCCCAGCGGCCTGCGCCACCGGCCAACCTGCACACGCTGATTGCCCGCCTGCGTGGCCTGGGCCTGCTGCCCACCCTGGCGCCGTGGCAAACCGTGCGGGATGTGCTGGCCGGCCTGCCCGAGCCCGGCGCCGGTGGCAGCCGGGTGCTGAACCACCGGTTGCAGGCCGGCGCCAAGGTTTACCCCGGCCACACCGGCAGCCCGCTGGACTTGCCCGCCAAAACCCTGAAAGCCGGCGGCCACGGTGTGCCCGGCGGTGAAAACATGCTGGTGCGCACCGACGGCAGCGTGCGCTACTTCAGCGTACGTGAATCGGCCCGGCTGCAGACATTCCCGGACGGCTATGAGCTGCACGGCGCCTGGGGCGAGGCCATGCGCCAACTGGGCAACGCGGTGCCGGTGCGGCTGGCCCAGGTGGTGGCCGCCAGCGTGGCCGAGCACCTGGTGCTGGCCGACCTGCGGCGCCTCAGCGCACACGCACCGCCGCGGGCGGAACCCAGCCGGTGAGCGACAACCTGCCCTACAACCCGCTGGACACACGCAACCTGGGCGCCAGCGTGGCCGATGCGCTGCTGGGTCGCAAACCACGAAAGCTGCATGGCTTAAAGCAGTTTGACGGCGCCGGCATCTACGCGCTGTACTACCACGGTGCTTACCCGCCTTACGAGCGGCTGGCCCTGCTCAACCAGGGCGACGACCCACTGGCGCCCATTTACGTGGGCAAAGCCATTCCTGAGGGCGGCCGCAAAGGCGCCACCGGCCTGGCAGCGGGTGCTGCCACCCGCGCACTGCACCGGCGCCTCAAAGAGCATGCCGACAGCATTGACGCCTGCGCCAACCTGGACGTGCAAGATTTTGTCTGCCGCTTTTTGACGGTGGACGACATCTGGATCCCACTGGGTGAATCACTGCTGATCAGCAAGTTTTCACCGTTGTGGAACCTGACCATCGACGGCTTTGGCAACCACGACCCCGGCAAAGGCCGCTACAACGGCCTGGCGCCGCGCTGGGATGTGCTGCACCCGGGCAGGCCCTGGGCCACCCGCTGCCAGCCCCGGCAAGAAACCGCCGAGCAGATTGCCGACGAGGTGGTGGCACGGCTGGCGCAAGAGCCGTCGCTGGTGCGCAGCCGCTTCCATGCCGAGCAACGACTGGCGGCGGTCCGTGCCGCACCGGCCGACTGAAACGCCCCGCTTGCCGCCATGCAAGCACGGCAAACCCGCAAGTTCAAGCCATCCTGCTGGCCAATAGCTGCAATTTCGGGCTAGAATCCCCGCTTTGCTGGTAAACCGCGCGTCGAGTTCCCAGCCTGCAGCGTCGAATACCGGGCAACCGAAATCGACCCTGCACCAAACCGCCAAAGCGCTGCAAAAAAGCGCCACAACGGTCGGCTGCGACAGAACACCGAGCGCACACCTTTTAGGATTCTGGAGTTCAATGACCACCATTCGCGTCAAGGAAAATGAGCCTTTCGATGTCGCTCTGCGCCGCTTCAAGCGCACGATCGAAAAGCTGGGCTTGCTCACCGACTTGCGGGCCCGCGAGTTTTACGAAAAGCCCACTTCCGAGCGCAAGCGCAAGAAGGCTGCGGCGGTCAAACGCCATTACAAGCGTGTACGCAGCATGCAGTTGCCGAAAAAGCTGTTCTAAGCTTTTTGCCACTGCCAAAAACGCCCGCGCGGCTAACTGCTGCGGGCAACTTGCCAAAAAACGCCCGTGCGGCTTGCCGCAACGGGCGTTTTGCATGGCGCGCCGTCTTTTTTCCGATGTCCCACCCCACCCTGCCCGGAGCCAGACCATGAGCCTGAAAGACCAGATCACCGAGGACATGAAGGCCGCCATGCGCGCCAAAGACGCCGCCCGGCTGTCCACCATCCGCATGCTGTTGGCGGCCATCAAGCAACGCGAGGTGGATGAGCGCACCCTACTGGACGACGCCGCTGTGGTGGCCATCGTCGATAAATCGATCAAGCAGCGCAAGGATTCGATTGCCGCCTTCCAGACCGCTGAGCGGGCCGATTTGGTGGAGAAAGAAAGCGCCGAGCTGCTGGTGCTGCAGGCCTACTTGCCGGTGCGGCTGTCAGCCGACGAAGTGACGGCTGCGGTGGCTGGCATCGTGGCCAGCCTGGCCACTGAACTGGGCCGTGCGGTGGGCCAGACCGACATGGGCAAGGTGATGGCGGCGGTCAAAACCCAACTGGCCGGTAAGGCTGAGATGGGCACGGTTTCAGCGGCAGTCAAAGCTGCGTTGAGCAAATAGAGCCAGCCAGTAAGCTCACGCCCATGAACACCTCGCTGCCCATCCGCCCCATCGCCGACACCGTGTGTGTGGCCCCACAGCTGGCACCGGCGCACATGGCCGAGCTGGCCGCGCTGGGCTTCAAGAGTGTGGTCAATAACCGGCCGGATTTTGAGCACGGGCCTGATCAGCCCACCAGCGCCGCCGTGCAGGCCGCCGCCGAGGCCGCCGGGCTGCAATACCGCCATCTGCCAGTGGCGGGCGGTTACCAGTCACCAGAAGAAGCGGCTGCGTTTGCCCAATTGCTGCAAGACCTGCCGCACCCGGTGCTGGCGTTTTGCCGCTCGGGTGCGCGGTCAACCCAGCTGTACCACTTGGCAACTGCGGGCTGAGCACAGCGGTTCAGCCGCTTGGCCGGCCACCAAGCCGGCCCAGCGCACTCAGCCCCACACCTCTTGCGCTGTCGCCACCACCAGCCGCAGCTTGTCGCGCTGGGCCTGCACGGCGATGGTGTTGCCATGCACCGTGCTGCTGAAGCCGCTTTGCGGGCTCAAGGCAAGCTGGTCCATCGGCGCGTACTTTGACGCCTCGTCAATGCGGCTCTTGAGGGCGTCCTTGCGCTTCATCTCGCCAAACTTGGTGGTCACCAGGCCCACCGCCGCCGCCTTCGACCACATGCCCGCAGCCTTCGACTGTTGAAGACTTGGAAAGGGACCCGGAACGACAATAATCGGTGGGTAACATTCCTTCGTGAGGCAACACGGCCGGTCATGCTACGAGAAGGATGCCTTCACCGGAACCAACGCGCGCAGGCCTGGCCTGGTGGAAACGGCCAAGGGTGGCATGCTATTCCTGGACGAAATGGGCGACATGCCGCTGTCTTTGCAGGTCAAGCTGCTGCGCTTGATCGAGTCGGGCAAGCTTCCGCCGCGTCGGTGCCATCCAGACCCAGCAGGCCGACTTCCAACTTCCGACTGCTGGCGGCCACCCACTAGCCCCTGCTGCAGGGGGTGGCAGACGGCCGCTTCCAGCAAGACCTGTACTACCGCCTCAGCGCCTTCCCGATCCACTTGCTGTCGCTGCGTGATCGGGCGGACGACATCCCGATGCTGGTCGACTCCTTCCTGCAGCGCGGCGGCGCCAAGCACCGCCATTCGGTAGAGCCACAGGCCATGGCCCGGATGCAAGCCCATG
>JAYVLI010000337.1:0-12606 GCA_043759535.1 Betaproteobacteria bacterium
CACCGGTGCGCCACGCAGGCGCAGCAGTGCGGGGTCGGCGCTGGGGTTGGTGCTGTGGTTGGTGCTGTTCTCAGGCGCCTCTTCCAGCCCCAAATCCACCCCGGCCTGCAGCGCCCGCGGCACGGTCTCGGCCACCAGATCTGCCACCAGGCTGCGCAGGTCAAACACAGTGCGGGGCAGCAGTGCGGCGGCTTCGGGCTCGGCCCGGGTCAGGGCCAGCAACTGGTTGACGAGGTGGGCGCTGCGCACCGCGCTGTCATGCACCCGGGTCAGGCGCTGGGCCATGGCGGGGTCGGTGTTGGCGGCGCTGGCCAGCTCGGTCTGGCTTTTGAGGCCGGCCAGCGGTGTGCGCAGCTGGTGGGCGGCATGGCTGATGAAACGGCGCTGCGCAGCCAGACTCTCTTGCACTGCAGCCAGCAACTGGTTGAGCGCGCCGGCCAGTGCCCGCACCTCTTGCGGCGCGGCCTGCAGGGCCAGCGGCGCCAGGTCACCCGGGCCACGGTCTTGCACCAGCGCACGCAGCCTGGCCAGCGGCGCCAGGCCGGCGCGGATGCCGGCCCAGACGATCATCGTCATCAGCACGATCAGGCCGGACAGCGGCAGCACCGCGTCCACCAAGATCGCCTGGGCCAGCTCATCCCGGCTGGCCTGGCTGCGGGCAATCTGCACCAACATCACTTGGCGGCTGCCCTCCTCGCCGATGGGCACAAACAGCGCGGCCAGGCGGATGCGCACCGCATCCAGCTTGCCATCGTAAAAGTACGGCTCACCCAGGCGCGGATGGTCCAGATCGGGTGGCAGCGGCAACTGCCGGTTGCCCAGGATGAACTGGCCTGGCGGGGTGCTGACCATGTAATACACCCGGTCGTCGGGGTCAGCCTCGATGATGTCTTGCGCTGCGCGTGGCAGGTCAATGAACAGGCCGTTGCCGATGGGTTTGACCTGGCGCGCCAGTGACCTGGTGGCCTGCAGCAGGCTGGCATCAATGCCCCGGCCGGCATACCGCGCGGCCACGTTGTAGGTGACAAACGCGGCCGCCAGCCACAACACCAGTTGCGGCAGCAGCAGCCACAACAACAACTGGCGGTGCAATGAGCCGGTGCCGGCCCAGCGGCTGAGCTTGCGGCTGAGCCAGCCCGCCACGCGCATGCTGCTCACCTGCTGGCCGGGCCAGCTTGCTCCAGCAAATAACCCAGGCCACGCACGGTGCGGATGGACAGGCCGGACCCCTCCAGCTTGCGCCGCAGGCGGTGGATGTAGACCTCGATCATGCCGGGGGCTGCGGGGGGGTCGGCGGGTGCGTCAGAGCCTGGGTCGGCAGCGGCTGCAGCAGCACGGTCAGTGGGTTTTTCAGCATGCCAGGCCTGGGTGATCTGGTCTTTTTGCACCACCCGGTCACGCTGGGTCAGCAGCAGGTCCAACAGCGTCCATTCGCGGGGTGACAGCTCCAGCAGCACACCGTCCACGCTGGCGCGGCGGGTGTCGCGGTCAAACATCAGACGGCCCATTTCGGGCGCGGTGCGTGTGGCGGTGCTGGTGGCCGCACTGCTTGGCGTGACCAGCGACCGGCTGCGCCGCAACAAGGCGCGCAGCCTGGCCTCCAGCTCGGGGAAGTCAAACGGCTTGGTGAGGTAGTCATCGGCGCCGGCATTGAGCCCGGCCACCCTGTCGTCCAACCCGTCCAGCGCGGTGAGCACCAGCACCGGCAGCGCCGGTTTGGCCGCCCGCACCCGCTTCAGCACGGTCAGGCCATCGACCATGGGCAGGCCGATGTCCAGCACGGCAGCATCAAAATCCTGGCGCAGCAGCAGGTACTCGGCCACCGCGCCGTTGGGTGCGTGTTCCACCCCAAAACCGGCCTGGCCAAGCTGGGTGAGCAAGGCGTCAGACAGCATCGCATCGTCTTCAGCCAGCAGCAGGCGCATGGGGGTGGTCATGCGCAAAGCTTAACGTGGTCTTGTCGTTACCTTCATGCGGTTGTACCCGCTGGTGGGTTCAGCCATTCAGCCATTCAGCTATTCAGACACGCAATACCAGGCCGGGGGACTGGGCGCCGTCAGACGTGTCCCCCGCCGCCACGGCAAACACCTGGTCGGCGGGGCTGCGTGCCAGCAGGTGCAGGCCGGTGAAGGGGCCAAACGCGGGCAGCACACCCACGTGCGGGCCAAAGTGGAAACAGGGCAGGCGCAGCCGGTCGTGGCCTCTGGCGCCCGGCAGGCCACGCCCACCGCGCCCACCCACGGCCACGCCGGGGTGGACATGGCCGGCCAGGGTGTAACAACCGGCCACCGGGTCGGGGTGGTGGGCCAGCGCCCACGGGCCGATGGCCAGTGGGCCGTCCAGCACACGCATGCCCAGTGCTGCGGGTGGGTCACCGGCATGTTGGTCATGGTTGCCACGCACCAGCGTCAGGTTGAGCGTGGCATGGCGGGCGCGCCAGGCGGCCACACTGGCCATGGTGCCGGCGGCATGGGCCCGCACCGAGTGCAAAAAATCGCCCAAAAACACGATGCCGCTGGCGCCGGTGGCGGCCAGCAGGGCGTCCAGTTGGGCCAGCGCGGTGCTGGTGCTGCCGGCCGGCACCGGCACGCCCAGGCGGCGGAACGACACCGCTTTGCCGATGTGCGCATCGGCCACCAGCAGCAGGCCCAGGTCGGGGTCAAACGCGGCTTTGTGCGGCAGCAGCAGCAGGCGACCGGCGCCTGTGCCGGCGGGGCTGCACCACACCGCGCCGGGCATGAGGGCCGGCGTCACAGCCGGCGTGACTGCCGGCAATGCAGCCGTCAATTCGGCGGCCATGCCGCTCACGGCAACCAATGCGCCAGCAGGCTGTCCAGGTGTTCGGTGGGGCTGCGGCGGAAGCCCGAGCGTGCAAAGCGCTGCAGCCGGCCCGCCACCAGCGCGGTCAGGCCGGAGGCCAGGACTTGAGCGTGGGCAGTGGGGGTCGTGTCGCCAGCAGCATCCCCAGCCACACGCAAACATTGCCGCAACTGGCCCTCCACCCGGTCAAAAAACTGGCTCATGCGCTGCATCAGGCGTTCATGCTCAAACACCAGCGCGTCGCCCACCATCACCCGCACCATGCCGGGGTTCTTTTCGCCAAACTGCAGCAGCACCAGCACGATGCGCTGGGCCTGCGCGGCGCCGCTGTCGTCCCGCTCGGTGATCTGGTTGATGAGGCTGAAGACACTGGATTCGATGAAGTCGATCAGGGCCTCAAACATCTGCGCCTTGCTGGCGAAATGGCGGTACAGCGCGGCCTCACTCACCGCCAGCCGGGCCGCCAGTGCAGCGGTGGTGATGCGGTCGGCCCCAGGCTCTTGCAGCATGGCGGCCAGGGTCTGCAGGATTTGCAGCCGGCGCTCACCCGGGCGTGGCCGTTTGCGTTGTGCGGCAGGCTGCTCGGGCGCCACCAGCGGGGCAAGCGCCACCGCCACTGGCGGCAGCCCAAGTGCCGCAAACGGGTGGTAGATCACAGCGCCGGATGGCTCGGGCAATTCAGGCATCGCGGCGGTGGCAGGGGCAGGGTTGCGGGCGGGAAGCGGGGTTGCAGCACACCGCAACGATTCTTGCACAGGGTTTTGACAGCACGACAGGGCGACACATCGGGTGGCAAGTCAGGCGGCAAGTCGGCTGGCGAGTCACCCAGCGCAGCGGGCCAAATCAGCCCAACAACGCCCGCAAGGCCCGCACCCGCCTGTCCACATACGCCGGCTGTCGCGACCAACGCTCGGTGCTGGGCCCGTCATGCTGGCGGCGGCGCGCAAAGCGCTGCATCCACACCGTGCCCATGCCCACTTGGCGGGCTGATTTTTGATGCACCAGCGTGTCCTCCACCAGCACGCAGCGGCTGGCCGGCACCCGCAGCCGCACCGCCATACTGCGCAGCATGCGGGCGTCGGGCTTGGGCCGCAGGTGGCCAAACATGGTCATGTCGTCGATGGCGATGACCCCGTCAAACAAGCGCAGCATGCCCAGCGCACCCAACACCCGCAGTGCGTAGGCGCGTGGCGCGTTGGTCAGGATAAATTTGCGCCCTGGCAGGCGTTCCAGCGCGGCCAGATCGGCACGGTGGCGGCTCAAATCTGCTTCCAGCCCTGGCAGATGGTGGGTATCGTGCAAAAAATGCGCCGGCTGCACACCGTGGTGGCGCATCAGCCCCAGCAGCGTGGCGCCGTAACGCAGCCAATAGTGGTCGTTGATCTGCTGGGCCTCCTGCAAAGGCAGTTGCAAGGTGCG
Organism: Betaproteobacteria bacterium; assembly: GCA_043759535.1. Lineage (GTDB taxonomy): Bacteria > Pseudomonadota > Gammaproteobacteria > Burkholderiales > Burkholderiaceae_C > Pseudaquabacterium. The sequence continues at coordinate 4,240 of JAYVLI010000337.1, forward strand.
CGCGGTGTAGGCCCCCATCGAAGCTTTCAGCGCGCCAAACACCGACGCGCTGGCGTCATGCAGGGTGTTGTCCAGGTCAAACAGCCAGACGGTGTTTTTGCCGATGCTGGTTTTGCCGATGCGCAGCGCCATGGCGGCGCTGTCAGTGGGACCGGATCATGGTGCCGTAGGCCTGGTCGGTCAGGATCTCCAGCAGCAGCGCATGCGGCACCCGGCCGTCGATGATGTGGACCGCATTGACACCACTCTTGGCCGCGTCCAGCGCGCCGGCAATCTTGGGCAGCATGCCGCCGCTGATGGTGCCGTCGGCAAACAGCTCATCAATGCGGCGGGCGGTCAGGTCGGTCAGCAACTGGCCTTGTTTGTCCAGCACGCCGCTGATGTTGGTCAACATCAACAGCTTCTCGGCCTTGAGCACGGTGGCCAGCTTGGCCGCCACCACGTCGGCGTTGATGTTGTAGCTCTCGTTGTCTGCACCAAAGCCGATCGGGCTGATGACCGGGATGAAAGCGTCGTCCTGCAGCGCTTTGACCACGCTGGGGTCAATCGACACGATCTCACCCACCTGGCCCACATCCAGCTCTTTGCTGGGGTCGTCGCGGTCCAGCATCTTGAGTTTGCGGGCGCGGATCATCGCGCCATCCCGCCCGGTCAGGCCCACTGCCTTGCCACCGGCGGCGTTGATCAGGCCGACGATGTCTTGCTGCACCTCGCCGCCCAGCACCCACTCCACCACCTCCATCGTCTCCTCGTCGGTGACACGCATGCCCTGGATGAAAGTGCCTTTTTTGCCGATCTTGGCCAGCGCGTCATCAATTTGCGGCCCGCCGCCATGCACCACGATCGGGTTCATGCCCACCAGCTTGAGCAGCACGATGTCCTCGGCAAAGTCTTGCTGCAATGCCGGGTCGGTCATGGCGTTGCCGCCGTATTTGATGACCAGCGTTTTGCCGTGGAACTTGCGGATGTAGGGCAGCGCCTGGGCCAGGATCTCGGCCTTGTCGCGGGCGGCGATGTGGGTCAGGTCGGGTTCGGTGGTGGGGGCGCTGGCCATGACAGTCCTTGGTTGGAGTATTTGCTGCGTTGCAGCAACCAACGTGATTGTAGGAACAGCGGCCAGGCCACCACAGCGCAGCCGGGGCCTGGGGTGGCGGCGTAGCATCGCCCGATGAGCACGCCCACCACCGCACCCATGCCGCCGCAGCCGAACCCCAATACGCACCCGCATCCGCATCCGCATCCGCATCCGCATCCGCATCCGCATCCGCACCCACATCCGCACCAGCACGACCTGGCCCCGTTCCGCCACAGCCATGTGTTTGGTGACACCGGAGAAGCCGCCCGCAGCCGCGCCCTGTTGACCGTGACCGCCGTGACCCTGGTGACCATGCTGGCCGAGCTGGTGGCCGGCTGGTGGACCGGTTCACTGGCCCTGACCGCCGACGGCTGGCACATGGGCACCCATGCCGCTGCGCTGGGTGGTGCGGTGCTGGCCATGCGCTGGTCGCGCCGGGCCCGCGACCATGAAGGTTTTGCCTTTGGCGGCTGGAAGATTGAGGTGCTGAGCGCCTACACCAGCGCGCTGCTGCTGGCCGCCGTGGCCGTGGGCCTGGCCATCGAGGCGGTGAAAAGCCTCTTCAAGCCGGATCCGATCAACTTTGCTGACGCCATGCTGGTGGCCGTGCTGGGCCTGCTGGTCAACCTGGCCAGCGTGTGGTTGCTGGCGCGGGCGGGTGGTGGGGATTTGCACGGGCACAGCCACGGTGGGCACGGGCATGGGCATGGCCACGCAGGGCATGGGCACGCGGGCCATGACCACCGGCCGGCCGCAGCAACTGGCCACGGTCACGCGCACGATCACCACGGCCACGGCCAACCACATGCCCACGGCGACGGCGACGGGCACAGCCACCAGCATGCCAAGCCAGCCTCCCCACCCCAGGCCAAGGCCCACCACGCCGACCACAACTTCCGTGCCGCCTACATCCACGTGCTGGCCGATGCCTTCACCTCGGTGTTGGCCATTGCCGCGCTGGCCGGTGGCTTGTGGTTCGGCTGGCGCTGGCTGGACCCAGCCGTGGCACTGGTGGGCGCAGCAGTGATCGGCCAGTGGAGCTGGGGCCTGCTGCGCAGCACCTCCCGCGCGTTGGTGGATGCCACCGCCGACGCCCCACTGCGCCAGGCTGTGGCCGCAGCCATCGAGGCTGACGGTGATGCCAAGCTGGCCGACCTGCATGTCTGGCAAGTGGGCCCGCAGGCCTGGACTGCCGTGCTCAGCGTGGTGGCCGACCACCCGGCCAGCCCGGCCGCCTACCGCGCGCGGCTGGCGCCCATCCAGGCGCTGCGCCAGGTGACGGTGGAAGTGACCCGCTGCCCCGGCTCCAGCGCGCACTGATACACCCGCCGGCCGGTCGCCCAGGCGACGCCACCAGCCGATCCCCACCCCTAGCATCCGCCGCCCAGCCATCCGGAGACCCCCATGACCACTGCACTGACCTCACTCAAAAACCACCAAGTGCGCCTGGCTGCCCGCCCGGTCGGCATGGCCACCGCCGCCAATTGGCAATTCACCGGCGAGCCGGTGGCCGCACCCGCCGGTGGTGTGCTGGTGCAAGTGCTGGCGCTGTCGCTGGACCCCGCCATGCGCGGCTGGATGAATGACGGCAAAAGCTACATCCCGCCGGTGGGCATTGGTGAGGTGATGCGTGCCGGTGGCATCGGCAAAGTCATCGCGTCCGGCCACGCCGGTTTTGCGGTGGGCGATGTGGTGAGCTGCACCCCGGGTGTGCAGGAGTACTTTGCGGTGCCGGCCGACCAGGTGGCCCGCAGCGGGCTGGCCAAGATCGACCTGGCCCAAGGCAGCGTGACCCAGTGGCTGAATGTGCTGGGCATGCCCGGCATGACCGGCTACTTTGGGCTGATGGACGTGGGCCAGCCCAAGGCCGGTGAAACCGTGGTGGTGTCGGGTGCCGCCGGCGCCGTGGGCCAGACCGTGGGCCAGATGGCCAAGGTGCGCGGCTGCCGGGTGGTGGGCATTGCCGGCGGCGCGGCCAAGTGCGACTGGGTGGTCCAGACCCTGGGTTTTGACGCCTGCATCGACTACAAAAGCGGCAGCGTGCGCGAGGGCCTGAAACAACACTGCCCCCAAGGCGTGGACATCTACTTTGACAACGTGGGTGGCGAGATTCTGGACACCGTGCTGACCCGCATCAACCGGGGTGCGCGCATCATCATCTGCGGCGCCATCAGCCAGTACAACAACACCACGCCAGTGGCCGGCCCCAAAAACTACCTGTCGCTGCTGGTCAACCGCGCGCGCATGGAAGGCATCGTGGTGTTTGACTACGCCAAGCGCTACCCGGTGGCGATTGCCGAGATGGCCGCACTGCTGCAAAGCGGCCAGATGAAAAGCCTGGAGGATGTGGTGGACGGTGGCGTGGCGGCCTTCCCCGACACGCTGAACAAGCTGTTCTCGGGCGAGAACTTTGGCAAGCTGGTGTTGAAGGTGGCTGATTTCTGACAGGCCCCGACTTGACATGACAGACGTGACGGACAGCGCCCCAGCCCAGCCCAAAAACCCGCTGCACGGCCTGACGCTGGAAACCATCGTCAGCGCGCTGGTGGACTACTTCGGCTGGGCCGGCCTGGCCGAGCAGGTGCCGGTGCGCTGTTTTGCGGTGGACCCCAGCGTGGCGTCCAGCCTCAAGTTTTTGCGCAAAACACCGTGGGCGCGGGAGAAGGTGGAGTCGCTGTACCTGTTCATGCTGCGGGAGCAGCGGCGGGCCGGGCCGGTGGCATGATCTGTGGTCCCAACTGCAAGGATGTGCCGTGCCAGTGATCTCCACCAGTTTTGATCTGCAACGTGTTGAATGGCGGCGCGTGACTGACCCGGCCTGCACCGCGTTCCACGTCGATTTTGAGTACAGCCTGCTCGGTTACGACCTACCGACCGGCAGGCTGGACATGCTGCTGCGCTACGGCCCGGGCGGGCATTGCCGGCGCCATCGGCATGTGGCTGCGACCACCACGCTGGTGCTGGCTGGTGAGCAGTTTCTGACGGAGATGCTGCCCGACGGCGCAACCCGGTCGGTACACCGCAAGACCGGCGACTACGCGCTGGCGCCGGCCGATGCGCACCCACATGATGAGCACGGCGGCGCGTCGGGCGCCACCGTGCTGCTGTCGATGTCGGCGCCAGACGGCATCCTGTTCGAATACTTCGACGCCAACATGGCAAATGGCTGGACGCTGTCCATCCAGGACTATGTCGACAGTTGGCACAACGGCACGGTATACGGCGCAGCCCCCATCGCCCGGCAGGCCGCAAGCGTTTGATTGGGCAGCGTCGGCTGCGCGGCACTCAAAAGTGAATGCCCCGCATCATTTGCTGCATGGCCGCCGCCTCGGGTGACAGCCTGGCCTTCTCAGGCTTACCGTCCTTGCCCAGCTTGGCGCCCTTGGCCGCGTCACTGTCCGGAAACATCCTGAAGCTGGTGTTCATCACAATCTGCGCCACCCGCGGTGCCAGTGCATGCAGCACCTGGCCGCTGATGCCCAGCCGGGTGGCGATACGCACCGGCTTGTAGACGCAGGCCTGGGCAATCATGTCGGCCGCTTCTTCAGGCGCCAGCGTGGGCACGTTTTTGTAGATTTGGGTGGGCGCAATCATGGGCGTGCGCACCAGCGGCATGTTGATGGTGGTGAAGCTGATGCCTTGGTCGGCGTATTCACTGCTGGCACAGCGGGTCCACGCGTCCAGCGCGGCCTTGCTGGCCACGTAGGCGCTGAAGCGCGGGGCGTTGGTCAACACCCCGATCGAGCTGATGTTGACGACATGGCCACGCCGCTTCTTGACCATGCCCGGCAGCAAGCCCATGGTGATGCGCAGGCAGCCAAAGTAGTTCAGGCTCATGGTCCGCTCAAAGTCATGGAAGCGGTCGTAGCTGTTCTCGATGGCACGGCGGATGGACCGGCCGGCGTTGTTGATCAGAAAGTCCACCCCGCCGTGTTTGTCTTCCAGCAGTTTGACAAATTCAGCGCAGCCGGCTTCGTCAGCAATGTCCACTGAATAACTGAACACTTGAGCGGCCTTGCCACCCTTGTTGGTCACGTGGGCGTTGATCTCATCCACTGCCAATTTCAGCTTGTCTTCACCGCGGGCGCAGATGATGGTGATGGCGCCGGCCTCGGCAAACTTGCAGGCGGCGGCCAGGCCAATGCCGGATGAGCCACCGGTCACCAGCACCACCTTGCCGCCCACTGCACCCCTCAAGCTGCGGTCGATGAACAGGTCGGGGTCGAGGTGGCGCTCCCAGTAGTCCCACAGCCGCCAGGCGTAATCGTTCAAGTTGGGGCAACTGATGCCGCTGCCCTTGAGCGCGGCGGTGGTCTCGCGGCAATCAAACCGGGTGGGGTAGTTGATGAAGGTGAACATGTCCTCGGGCACACCCAGGTCGGTCATCACCGCGTTGTAAACACGGCGCACCGGTGCCAGTGCCATCAGGCCTTTTTTGACGCTTTTTGGGATGAACCCCATCAGCGCGGCATTGATGAACACATTCATCTTGGGCGCATGCGCGGCCTTGGCAAACACGTCCAGCACGTCGCCCACGCGGTAGCCTTCGGGGTCGACCAGGTGAAAGCATTTGCCGTTCAAACCCTCTTTGGCGTGGGAGATGTGGTCGAGTGCCTTGACCACAAAATCCACCGGCACGATGTTGATGCGGCCACCCTCCAGGCCGATGGACGGCATCCACGGCGGCAGCAACTGCCGCATGCGCTGGATGAGTTTGAAGAAGTAATACGGGCCGTCGATCTTGTCCATCTCGCCGGTGGATGAATCCCCCACCACCAGTGCCGGGCGGTACACCGTCCACGGCACCTTGCACTCCTGGCGCACGATCTTCTCGCTCTCGTGCTTGGTCATGAAATAGGGGTGGTCCAGCCCGTCGGCTTCGTCAAACATGTCCTCGCGAAACACACCTTCATACAGCCCGGCGGCGGCGATGGACGACACGTGGTGGACATGCGCAGCATGGACTGCATCTGCAAACGCCACCATGTTGCGGGTGCCGTCGATGTTGACACGCACCTGGCTGTCTTCATCGGCGCCCAGGTCGTACACGGCGGCCAGGTGGTAGACGGCGTCGATCTGGCCTTTCAGGGCTTTCAAATCATCGGCCGAAACACCCAGTTTTTTGGCGGTCAGGTCACCACTGACCGGCATGACCCGGCTCTTGGACACACCCCAGTCGGTGTACAGATCGGCCAGCTTGCCCTCGCTGCCTGGCCGCACCAAGACCGAGACTTTGCTGCCGCGCCGGGCCAGCAAGGCCTTGACCAGGCGTTTGCCGATGAACCCGGTGGCGCCGGTGACGAAGTAATGCATGGAGTCTCCTCAAGCGGTGTTGGTGTGTGGTTTTGCTGCAGCGCTGGTGCAGTGTGTGTGCAGTGCGTGTGCAGTGCGGACGCAGCGCTGCAGGCAGCGCGTGCGCCGATTCTTAGCCATGCCCGCAGCCCGCCTGTCGGGCTTTACCCCCGGGTTGGCAGGTGCGTCTAAATGGCCAAAGCCGGGGCCAGATGGCCTGGTCAAAGGCCCAGCTCAAAGGCCTGGCCGCGCCAGTTGAGCACCACCGACTTCTGGCGGATCTGCTGCACCAGCAGCTCGGGCGCCAGGCGGTCGCCCTCATGCACCACCTGGCCATTGATGATGACCATGCGCAGGGCCGGCTGCTCGGCATACATGCTGCCGCCCAGGGTCATGGCGGGCAGCTCGCGGCGCAGCGCGTCGGGCAGCTCGGCCAGGGTGGGCAGGCGCGGCGGTGTGGCAGTGGCGGCCCGTTGCGGCGCGGCTGCGCGGGGCAGCGCTAGGGCGGCCAGCGGCGATATGGGCACCGGGCGCGGCATGGGCAGCGCCGCAGGCTGTGGCAGCGCGTCGGCAGGTGCTGCGGCCAGCACAGTGGGCAGCGGTGGTGCGGGCGCTGCGGCAACGGGCGCAGCGGTAACGGCAAGGGGTACAGCGGCAGGCACAGCAACAGCCGCAACGGCCGCAACAGGCGGCAGTGTGGCGGCCACCGGCAGCGGCGCCGGTGTGCTCAGCCGCACCCAGGCCAGTGCGCCCAGTCCCCCCAGCAGCACCGCGCCCACAGCACCCAGCAGCAACCAGCGCTGGCCAGATGCCACCTGCGGGCCGCTGCCGCCGTGTGGCGGCAGGGCCATGCCGGTCTGGGCATGCAAGCCGGGCACGGCACCACGCTGGCGTTCGGCATCGGCGCGGCGCAAGGCCTCAAGAATCAGGGACATGGTTTAGCGCTCCGGCGCGGCGGTGCGCAGCGGCGCTGTGGCCGCCACCTGCACCCGGTTGAGTTGGGTCAGGGTGCTGGGCCCAGCTATCCCGTCGGCCTGCAGGCGGTGGGCGCGCTGGAACGCCAGCAATTGCGCCAGCAGCGCGCCCTGCAGCACCTGGCCGGCGGCGGGCGCGGGCTGGTCACGCCAACCCGCCAGGCGGCGGGCCAGGTTGTCCACCGCAGGCCCGCTGGCGCCGGCACGCAGCACCTGGGCAGGGTCGGCCAGTGATGGCGCGTCCGCTGCGGCTGGCATGGGGGGCGCTGCCACCAAAGGCACTGCCGCCATGCCCAGCGCAGGCTTGGTGAGCGCGGCCGATGCGCTGGGGGATGCCGATACAGCCGATACAGCCGATGCGGTGGATGCGGGCGGGTTGGCCGGCACCACCGCAGGCCGGGCAGGTGGTGAGGACGCCGCCGACACAGACCCACCCGGCACAGGCGCCACCACCCCCGCCGCCGTGCCGCTGGCCGCCCGCCAAAGCCCAGCGCCCACCATCATCGCGCCCACCAGCCCGGTGGCCACCACCGCCCACAGCCCCAACCGTCGGCCCGCCCACCAGCCGCTGCCGCGCGCTGGGGCGGCGCTGTCAAACACCTCCAGTGCCGCCTGGTCCATCAGTTTGTGGCCGACTTGGGCTTTGCCCTGGGCATACGCGCCCAGCAAGGCGCGGTCGGCCAACAGGTTGATGCGGCGTGGCACACCACCGCTCAAGCCATGCAGGCGGCGCAGCGCGGCCGCATCAAACGGCACCGCGCCTTGCCGGCCGGCCACCGCCAGGCGGTGCGCCACATACGCAGCGGTCTCGGGCGCGGTGAGTGCGCCCAGGTGGTAGCGCGCAATCACGCGCTGCGCCAGTTGCTCCATGCCCGGCTCGGCCAGCAAGGCGCGCAGCTCGGGCTGGCCAATCAGGATGATCTGCAACAGCTTGCGCTCGTTGGTCTCCAGGTTGGTCAGCAGGCGCAGTTGCTCCAGCACCCGGGGCGACAGGTTTTGCGCCTCGTCAATGATCAGCACACACTG
>JAYVLI010000338.1:0-3191 GCA_043759535.1 Betaproteobacteria bacterium
GGCCTCGGTGATCTGCTCGGGCTGCAGGCCGGCGGCCACAGCTTGCCGGCAGGCCTGCACCACATCCCAACGGCCGCCGTAGTTGAAGGCGACTGACAAGGTGATGCGGGTGTTGTGGCGGGTGGCCTCTTCCGCCTCCAGCCAGGCCGCACGCAGCCGGTCAGACACCGCGTTGCGGTCGCCCACGATGACGATGCGCACACCATCCCGCGCCAGCTTGCCCAGGTATTTGGTCACCGCCACCAGCACCAGGCCCATCAAGCCGGAGACCTCGTCCTCGGGCCGCTTCCAGTTCTCGGACGAGAAGGCAAACACGGTGAGAAATTCAACCCCTCGGTCGGCGCTGGCGTTGATGACACGCACCAGCGCGTCCACCCCAGCCTTGTGGCCGAAAAAGCGTGGCAGGTAGCGTTTTTTAGCCCAGCGGCCATTGCCGTCCATCACGATGGCCACATGGCGTGGCACCGACAGATCGTGCGTGGGCGGCAGGTGGCTGGCAGTCACAAGGCGGATGGGCGCAAGGTCAACACGCGTTTAGACCGCCATGATTTCGGCTTCTTTGGCCTTGACCAGGGCGTCCAGCTCGACGATCACCCGGTCGGTCAGCTTCTGCACTTCATCTTGGGTGCGGCGCTCATCGTCTTCGGACACAGCTTTGTCCTTGAGCAGCTTTTTCAGCGCCTCATTGGCCTCGCGGCGCAGGTTGCGAACCGCCACTTTGCTGTCCTCGGCGGTGTGGCGCACGATCTTGGTCATGTCGCGGCGGCGCTCTTCGGTCAGCGCTGGCATGGGCACGCGGATCAGGTCACCCTGCGAGGCCGGGTTGAGACCCAGGTCACTGTCGCGGATGGCGCGTTCAATCTTGGCGGCCATGCTCTTTTCCCAGGGCTGGACGGTGATGGTGCGGGCATCCTGCAAGGCCACGTTGGCCACCTGGCTGACGGGCACCAGCGCGCCGTAATACTCCACCTGCACCTGGTCCAGGATGCCCGGGTGGGCACGGCCGGTGCGGATTTTCTGGATCTCGCTCTTAAAGGCCTCGATGGACTTGAACATCTTGGCTTCGGCGGTGCTCTTGATCTCGGCAATGGTCATGGTGCTTCTCGACGGGTCAGGCGAATAACAAACAAAGTGCGGAGGCTGTCAGACATGAACAAGCGTGCCCTCGTCTTCACCCATCACCACACGCTTGAGCGCGCCGGGTTTAAAGATCGAGAACACCTTGATGGGCAGCTTCTGGTCACGGCACAGCGCAAAGGCGGTGGCGTCCAGCACCTGCAGATTTTTGGAGATGGCTTCATCGAAGCTCACGTTGGTGTAGCGCGTGGCTGTCGGGTCTTTTTTGGGGTCAGCGGTGTACACACCGTCCACCTTGGTGGCCTTGAGCACGATCTCCGCACCGATCTCGGCACCGCGCAGCGCAGCGGCCGTGTCGGTGGTGAAAAACGGGTTGCCGGTGCCACCGGCAAAGATCACGATCTTGCCTTCTTCGAGGTACTGCAGCGCCTTGGGCCGCACATAACTCTCGACCACCTGCTCGATGGCGATGGCCGACATCACCCGGGCGGTGAGGCCCTCCAGCCGCATGGTGTCGGCCAGCGCCAGCGCGTTCATCACGGTGGCCAGCATGCCCATGTAGTCGGCGGTGGCGCGGTCCATGCCCACGGCACCACCGGCCACACCGCGGAAGATGTTGCCGCCGCCGATGACCACCGCCACCTCGCAGCCCAGCGCCGTGACCTCCTGCACCTCTTTGACCATGCGCACGATGGTGGCGCGGTTGATGCCGTAGGCATCGTCGCCCATCAAGGCCTCGCCGGACAACTTGAGAAGGATGCGCTTGTAAGCGGGCATGCGGGGGGCTCCTGATGGGTGGTGAAGTTTAAGCGGCGCCAGCAGGGTGTCTGCCGGGCTCAGCCGCCTTTGGCAGCAGCCACTTGTGCAGCCACTTCAGCGGCAAAGTCGTCCACCTTTTTCTCTATGCCTTCACCCACCACATACATGGTGAAGCCGGCGACCTGCGTGTTGGCGGCCTTGAGCATCTGTTCCACCGTCTGTTTGTCGTTCTTGACAAAAGTCTGGTTGAACAGCGAGACCTCTTTCAGGTACTTTTGCACCGAGCCTTCGACCCGCTTGGCGACGATTTCGGGCGATTGCACTGTCTTGCCCGCAGCGACCGCCGCTGTGGCGTCTTCAGCGGCTTTTTCTGCGGCAATGCGGCGCTCTTTGTCGACCAGCTCGGCTGGCACGTCGGCAGCAGAGACGGACACCGGCTTCATGGCGGCCACATGCATGGCCACGTCTTTGCCGGCGGTGTTGGCCACATCACCTTCACCGGTGAACTCAACCACCACGCCGATGCGGGTGCCGTGCAGATAGGTGGCCAACTTGTTGGCACCGGCAAAACGCTTGAAGCGGCGGATGGCCACGTTCTCGCCGATCTTGCCGATCAGGCCTTTGCGCACGTCTTCCACCGTCGGGCCAAAGCTCTCTTGCTGCAGCGGCAGTGCGCTCAGCGCAGCCACGTCAGCCGGGTTGCTGCTGGCCACCAGATTGGCCAGGTTCTGGGTGAAGGCCAGGAAAGAATCGTTCTTAGAGACGAAATCGGTCTCGCAGTTGATCTCGATCATGGCGCCGGTGCTGCCAGCGGCCGAAATGGCGACCACTCCCTCGGCGGTGATGCGCGAGGCGGCCTTGCCGGCCTTGTTGCCCAGCTTGACACGCAGGATCTCCTCGGCGCGCACCATGTCGCCGTCGGCCTCGGTCAGGGCCTTCTTGCACTCCATCATCGGCGCGTCGGTCTTCGCGCGCAGCTCGCCGACCATGCTTGCGGTGATTGTTGCCATCTGTGTTCTCCGTTCGTTTGTCAGTTGTGGCTGCCCGCATCGGGCGCCGCGATCAAATTAAAAAAAAGGGGCAACGAAGCCCCTTCTTCAGGCTCGCTCGAGCGCGAATCAGGCGGAGGCGCCCTCTTCGACTTCGACGAATTCGTCGGAGTTGGCTTCGGCCACAGCCTTCACGATGTCATTGCCTGCACTGGAGCGGCCCTCGATGACCGCATCTGCAATGCCGCGGGCATACAGGGTGACGGCCTTGGACGAGTCGTCGTTGCCAGGAATCACATAGTCGATGCCTTCGGGCGAATGGTTGGAATCGACCACGCCGATCAGCGGAATGCCCAGCTTCTTGGC
>JAYVLI010000339.1:0-2642 GCA_043759535.1 Betaproteobacteria bacterium
CCAAAGTCCAGCACGTCCCAGCTGGCACCCAGGTCAGCGCTGAAGCTGGTGCGCGCACTGGACACCGACGGCTCCAGAGACTCCTTGCCACTCTGCAGCGATTTGCTGCGCGATGCTGCGTCATTGCTGCGGGCGGTGTAACCGCTGGACGCCACCAGGGCCGGCAGCATGTCGTACTGCGCCAGGTCCAGCTGGCGCAGGCGCAAGGCACCGGCCATCAGCTCAATGCGCTGGTCGAGGTTGTATTTGAGGGCCCGCGCCATGGCCTCATACAGCGAGATGGGGCCGGCCACCGGCTCTTCGGCGGCAATCAGGGTCTTGAGCCGGTCACGCGCCACAGGGGCGGCGGCGTCAGCATCAATGGGCTTGGGTGCCACAGCGCAGCCTGCCAGGCTGCCGACGAGACAACCAACCGTGCAGACGACCACGCCGCCGACCAAACGTTCAACAACACGGCCAATGACATGGCCAACAACGCGGCCAACAACGCAGCCAACAGCATGGCCGGACGACAGCAGCCGGCTCAGCGCCACCTGCAGCGGGGCGGCGCGTCGGGAGACGGACGGGCGGGGGTGGTGATCCATGGGTTTGACGGCACTCTGTTTTCCCTACAACAAGGCGCTGGCCAACAGATCGATACCCCGATCACTGCGCAAGCTGGCCGCTCGCAACTGCTCTGTGAGGCTTATCGGACGCTCAGGCCCGTCACTGAAGCCTGTGATTGCAGCCTGCCGCGCTGCTGTGGCGTCAGCCACGGTCTGCGGCAGCGCTGCCACGCCACCCAAGCCAGCTGCGCTGGCCACAGCTTGTGGTGCGGCCAGCAACTCGTCGGGCGACAGGCCGGTGGCAGCGGCCGGTGCAACGGCACCACCGGCGCCAGGGCGCAACAGGGCCGGGGATTGCCCATTGCTGCTGTTGCCACCGCTGGCCAGGTCGTCCACCCGCAGCGGCGCCTTGAAGCCGCTGTTCAGGTCACCCACCACCTGCGACATCGGCAAGCTGGCCGTGGCCAGCTCAGCCCGGCCAGCCAGCGCGCCAATGGCCGCGCTCAAAGGTTGGTCATTGCCCAGGTCACCCAGTGCATCCAGCCGTTTCACGCCGTTGACGGCATCCAGGATGATCGTCCCGGCCTTGGCCTCTTGCACCACTTGCAGGCTGGACACGGCGCGCTTGTCCGGCTCAGCGACGCCCAACAACTGGGGGTCAACTGCGGCGGCGGTGATGTCGCTGGGGGTTGGTGTGGGGGTTGGTGTGGGGGTCGGTGTGGTCACTGCGGCGGGGCTGCTGGCCACCGGGGTGGCTGCAGCGGCCACCACCGGTGTGGCGGCCACCGGCGCCGCCAAAATCGTCAGCGTGACCTGGGCGTCCACCACCGCGCCGTCCGCGTCACTGACGCGGTAGACAAAAGCATCCGTGCCCGAATAACCGGCGTCCGGGGTGTAGATAAAACTGCCGTCCGCGTTGATGACCAGGCGGCCGTGGGCGGGGGCTTGCACCGGTGTGGTGGCCACCGCCAGGCGGTCACCGTCCGGGTCACTGGCCGTGGCCAGCAAGTCACCGGTGGCGCTGCTGTCAGCGCGCAAGCTGACTGTGCTGGCCGCCAGCAGCGGCGCCGGGTTGGTGACCGTGAAGCTGAAGGCCTGCGTTGCGCTGCCACCCTGGCCGTCGTTGGCCGTGACCAGCACGTTGTAAACACCACCGGCCACAGCCGTTGAGGCCTGGCCCGCCAGGCGGCCCGAGATCACACCGCTGGCCGGGTCCATCACCAGGCCAGGTGGCAAGCCGCTGGCGCTGTAGGTCAGCACATCACCGTCGGCATCCACAAAACCGGGCGCAGTGTTGATCATCACCGGCGTGCCGTCTGCCGCTGTGCCCGCCACCAAGGCGGTGGCCGTGGCCGGCCCGCTGTTGGGCACCGCGCTGGCCAGCCAGAACAGGGTTTGCTGGGCTTGCCCACCGTGGCTGTCGGTGGCGGTCAAGGTGACGGCGTAGGTGCCTGCGGCCTGCAAGATGCCCGAGATCAAGCCGGTGCTGGCATCCAGCGTCAAACCAGGCGGCAGGCCGGTGGCACTGAAGACCAACGTGTCCCCATCCACATCAGCAAACCCGCCCGCCACGCTGACCGCCACCGTGTTGCCCACCGTGTCACTGCGGTTGGCTGCCGCACTGGCCGTAGGGGCGTCATTGGCCGCAACCACCGTCAACAACACGGTGGCGGTGGATGTGCCACCGTCCGCGTCGATGGCTTGGTAGGTGAAGCTGTCGCTGCCGTTGTAGTTGGCGGCTGGGGTGTAGACGTAACTGCCGTCGGCATTCAACACCAGCGTGCCGTGACTTGGCGCCACCACAGGCGTGGTGCTGACGGTCAGTGCATCGCCGTCAACATCACTGTCATTGCCCAACACATTGCCGGTGATGGTGGTGTCTTCAACACCTGCGCCCACATCCGCCACCGCCACCGGCGCCGGGTTGGCCACGGTGAAGGTGAGTGTGTCGCCGTCCACATCGGTGAAGTGCGCCGCTTCGTTGATCGACACCGATGTGCCGACGGTATTGCTTTGGTTGGACAGCGCGGTGGATGTGGGTGCATCGTTCACCGCAACAACCGTCAGCACAACAGTCGCCGTGGCCGTTCCACCGTC
>JAYVLI010000340.1:0-3415 GCA_043759535.1 Betaproteobacteria bacterium
AAACCACATCACCATGATGGGCGCCACCGCCACCAGCGGCACGGTGCTGGTCAGGTTGGCCAGTGGCAGCAGGCCACGCTGCAAAAACGGTGCGCGGTCAATCGCCACACCAACGGCAAAGCCGAGCAATGAGCCCACGGCCCAGCCGATCAGCACGGCCTTGCCCACGGTCTGCACAAAGTCAGCCGCAAGGGTGTCCCAGCGCTCCACCAGCATCTGGCCGATCAGGCTGGGTGCGGGCAGCAGCACGCGGGGCACGTCAAACAAGGTGACGCCCAGTTGCCAGAAGTACAGCACCCAACAGCCAAACAGCGCGGCAGACAGCGGGCCGAACATGGGGTGGCTGTTGAGTGCCGCCACACGCTGCACACCAAAGCCTGCAAAGCCCAACACGGCGGCGGCCCACAGCAGCAGTTGGGTGGAGACCGGTCCGTCAGTGCCTGGGGTGGGCACGGCATGCAGCAGCGCGGCGGCCTCCAGTGCGGTGAGGGCGATCAGCCACAGCAGCCAGCGTGGCGCCAGCGGCGCCCGCTTGGTAGTGCCCATCCTGGCGCCACTCATGCCGCCCTCCGGCTGCGCAGCACCAGCCGCTCCACACCCGCCACCGCCGCCGTCAGGCCCAGGCCCAACAGCGCTGACAACACCAGCGCCGACCAGATGCCCACGGTATTGCCGTAATAACTGCCAGTGAGCAGGCGCGCACCCAGCCCGGCCTGGGCGCCGGTGGGCAGCTCAGCCACCATGGCGCCCACCAGGCCGGCGGCCACCGCCACCCGCAGCGCGGGGAACAAAAACGGCAGCGCCGATGGCAGCCGCAGCAGCCAGAAGGCCTGCCAGCGGCTGGCGGCGTAGGTGTGCAGTAATTCGGTTTCGATGCGCTGCGGGGCACGCAGGCCTTGCACCATGGCCACCGTGACCGGAAAGAAGCACAGGTACATCGCGATGGTGGCCTTGGGTGCGATGCCCGAGAAACCCAGGCTGCCCAGGATCACCAACACAATGGGCGCAATGGCCAGCACCGGCACGGTCTGGCTGGCCACGATCCACGGCAGCAGTGCCCGGTCCAGCGTGCGGGAGTGGACGATTGCACCGGCCAACACCATGCCCAGCAGCGTGCCCAGCACAAAGCCCACCAGTGTGGACTGGGCGGTGACAGCCGCGTGGTACAGCAGGTTGCGGGGTGAATCCAGCGGCCAGTCGGCCAGGCTGGCATACAAATCAGCCACCACCTGGTGGGGTGCGGGCAGCACCGGGCGCTGCATGTTGAGGGTGGTGCTGATCAGGTCAGTGCGGCTGTAGGCGCCCTTGGGCGCCAGCACCCGCTCGATGGCGCCTGCCGCATTCAGGCCCACTGCGCCGGCGTACCACAGCAGCAGCACGGCCAGCAACACAGTGGCCACCGGCAGGGCTTGTTGGCGCCAGGTGGTGGGGCTGCGTGTCATGCTGGGCAAGCCGCGTCACAGCGGCGCTGAGCGGGCAACTCAGTGGGCATGTCAGTGCGCATGCGCGCTCCCGTGCCCATCCGCCAGCCCCTCCCGCACCTGGTGCGCCAGCGCCATGAACTCGGGCGTGTCACGCAGCCCCAGGTGGCGGGCATCCGGCAGGGTGGACGTGATCACCTGCAGGATGCGGCCCGGCCGAGGGCTCATCACCACGATGCGGGTGGACAAATAGACGGCTTCAGCGATGGAGTGGGTGACAAACACCACCGTGCGCCGCTCACGCTGCCACAGCTGCTGCAGTTGCTCATTCAGGCCGTCTCGGGTGATCTCATCCAGCGCGCCAAACGGCTCGTCCATCATCAAGATCTTGGGTTCAAACCCCAGGGCTCGGGCGATGGACACCCGCTGCTGCATGCCACCCGACAACTGCCACGGGTATTTGCGCTCAAAGCCCGCCAGCCCCACCCGCGCCAGCTGCTGCAGCGCCACCTGCTGCGCGTCCGCCTTGCTGTGGCCCATGATTTGCAGCGGCAGCATCACATTGCCCAGCACCGTGCGCCACGGGAACAGCGCCGGCGCCTGGAACACATAACCGTAAGCCCGCGCCAACCGCGCCTGTTGGGGCGTTTGGCCATTCACCAGCACAGTACCAGCGGTGATCGGCTCCAGATCAGCAATGACCCGCAGCAAAGTGGTTTTGCCGCAGCCGGACGGGCCAATGAGCGACACAAACTCACCTTGCTGGATGGTGAGATCAATGCCGGACAGCGCCTGCACCGGCGGGTCGTTGGCCTGGGCCGACGGGTAGACCACGCTGGCGCCGCGCACTTGCACGGCAGCTTGTGGGGCTGACGGTGCGACAGGCGGAGCGGCAGGCGTTGCGGCAGGCATGGCCAGCCGTTCAGGTGCGTTCATGGGCTCAGGGTGTGGTGCAAAAACCTAACCAAATGGTCAGCTTATTGTCACCGCTGCTAGCCAGTTCCGTGCCACCGGCAGGGCTGCCAGGCCCCTGGGATCAACCCCGATGCCGCGTGCCTGGGGTCAAGCGCCGGCCGGCCACCAGCCTGCGGCGCGGATGTCGCGCTCGGCCTGCGCCGCATCATGAAACTGCAGCGCCTGCCAGCCCGCTGCCTGCGCTGCGGCCACATTCGGGCCGTGATCGTCCAGAAACAGCAGCTCAGCGGCCGGCACGCCAAAGCGCTGCGCGGCCAGCGCAAAAATCGCCGGCTCGGGCTTGATCAGTTGCACCCGGCCCGAGAACACCCCCGCATCAAACTGGCGCACAAACGCATGCTGCTGCTCCAGATGGTCGGCATAGGGCGCCGGCATGTTGGACAGATAAAACATCGGCCGCCCCGGCCGCCGCAAACGCTGCAGCAGGCCCACGCTGGCGGGGATAGGCTGCAGGCTCAGCGGCACCGCGTCCACCACCCATTGCACCTCGGCCGGCGCCAGGCCTGTGCGTGCGGCGATGCGCGGCACCAGGTCGGCCGGGCTGACGGTGCCGCGGTCAAAGTCGCCCCAATCGCCCTGGTAGGACTGGAACACCTGCGCCACCCAGTGCGCGGTGCTGGCCGCGTCATGGGCGCGTTGGGGCAGCAGGCGCTGCAGCAGCACATCGGGTTGCCAGTCAAACAGCACCCGGCCAAAGTCAAAGACGAAATGCATGTTGTTTGGCTGGCTCAAGCGCATCAAGCCGGGCGCAGCCGCGCCAGCAGGCCAGCGGTGGACGCGTCCAGCCCGCTGGTGTCGCCCGCGCCGGCCGGGTTGCTGAGGCGTGGCAGCAAGTCACTGGCCAGGGCTTTGCCCAGCTCCACGCCCCACTGGTCAAAACTGTTGATGCCCCACACCGCGCCGCTGGTGAACACCCGGTGCTCGTACAGCGCGATCAGCGCGCCCAGCGCGCGTGGGGTCAGCGCGTCCAGCAGCAGCGTGGTGCTGGGCCGGTTGCCGGGAAAGGTGCGGTGGCTGGC
>JAYVLI010000341.1:0-3303 GCA_043759535.1 Betaproteobacteria bacterium
TGATGTAGCCGTGGCCCCCAAACACCTGCTGGCACATCGTGGTGGCTTGGTAGCCGTTGTCGGTCAAAAAGGCTTTGACGATGGGAGTCAGAAGCGCCAGCATCTCGGCACTGTCACTGCGTACTTTTTCATCCGGGTGGCTTAACTCTTTGTCCAGCAACAGGGCGCAGTAGCAGGCCAGCGCGCGGCCGCCTTCGGCATAGGCTTTGGCGGTCAACAGCATTTTGCGCACATCAGGGTGCACGATGATGGGGTCTGCTGGTTTGTCTTTGGCTTTGACGCCTGAAAGCGAGCGCATCTGCAAGCGATCTTTGGCATACGCCAGTGCGTTTTGATAGGCGACTTCGGTCAGACCAAGCGACTGGTTGCCCACCCCGAGCCGGGCGGCATTCATCATCACGAACATGGCGGGCAAGCCTTTGTTAGGTTGACCCACCAGCGTGCCCACAGCCTCTTCCAGCACCATTTGGCAAGTGGAGTTGGCGTGGATGCCCATCTTGTGTTCCAGGCCCGCACAGTAAATGCCGTTGCGGCTGCCCAAGGTGCCATCGGCATTGACATTGAACTTGGGCACAGCAAACAGGCTGATGCCCTTGTTACCGGGCGGCGCATCAGGCAAACGCGCCAGCACCAAGTGCACGATGTTGGAGGCCAGGTCATGCTCACCCGCGCTGATGAAGATTTTGGTTCCGGTGAGCTTGTAGCTGCCGTCAGCCTGTGGTGAGGCGCGGGTAGTCAGCAGGCCCAGGTCGGTGCCGCAATGCGGTTCCGTCAGGCACATGGAGCCCGTCCACTCGCCGCTGACCATCTTGGGCAGGTAGGTTGACTTCTGCGCGTCTGTGCCGTGCGCGTGCAGGCATTCATAAGCCCCGTGCGACAGGCCGGGGTACATGGTCCAGGCCTGGTTGGCCGAGTTGAGCATCTCGTAAAAACACTGGTTCAACACCAGCGGCAGGCCCTGGCCGCCGTAGGCCGGGTCGCAGCTGAGCGCCGGCCAGCCGCCCTCCACATACTGGGCATACGCTTGCTTGAAGCCCTTGGGTGCGGTCACGGCATGGGTGGTCTTGTCCAGCGTGCAGCCTTCCGCGTCACCACTCAGGTTGAGCGGCGCGGTGACTTGTGAGGCGAACTTGCCGCCCTCTTCCAACACCGCGTTCAGGGTGTCAGCGTCCACCTCGGCATGGGGCGGCAGGGTTTGCAGCGTGGTGACCACGTCAAACACCTCGTGCAGCAGGAATTGCATGTCGCGGATGGGCGGGTTGTATTGGGGCATGGTTGCTCCTGAAGCGAAGGTCAAAAAAAAGGAGGGAGGAAGCTCAGGCGACCGCTGTCGGCGCCGCAGCGCCATCACCGTCCACCAGATAAAACTGCACGATGCGGTCAAAGCCAAGGCGGGCGCGCTGCTCGGCGCCAGGCAGGCGCAAAAAGCGGGCGTCGTGGTGCAGCGCCAGGATCAGGCCGTGGATTTCAAACAGCATCTGCAAGGCATCGGTATCGGTGCGCAACTGGCCCATCTGCACGGCCAGCGCAATGGCCCGCTCCAGCGCGGCCTGCCAGGCCCGCACCATGGACGCCAGCGCGTCGCGCACCGGGCCGGGCCGGTCATCAAACTCCACCGCGCCGCTGATGTAGATGCAGCCCGAGTCCAGCTCCACCGACACCCGGCGCACCCAGCGGTCAAACAGCGCACGCAGCCGGGGCAGGCCACGCGCCTCTTGCACCGCCGGGAAAAACACCTCTTCCTCAAAGCGGGCGTGGTATTCGCGGATCACCGCAATCTGCAGTTCCTCGCGGGAGCCAAAGTGGGCAAACACGCCCGACTTGCTCATCTGCGTCAGCTCGGCCAGCGCGCCGATGGACAAGCCCTCCAGCCCCATGTGCGAGGCCTGGCCCAGCGCGGCCTCCAGGATGGCGGCACGGGTTTGTTGGCCTTTGTGCAGCGCGCGGCTGCTGACGGGCGCGGGCGGGCGTTTGGGGATGGCGGACAAGGGGCTGAGGGGCAGAGGACTGACAGACACGTGGTGGCCAAATAGAAACGAACGATCGTGCTATTTTGCAGACTCTTGTGGCCTGCTGCTTGCTGGCAGGCCGCAAATTTCTAGGCCACGGTGACTAATGCCGATCAACGCACACCGGCAAATTCCGCCGGCACGCCACCCATGCACTGCCCCACGCTGCAGCCAGGCCCGGCAGTCTCACCGGGCGCATCAAACCCCAAAACCATGAAAAAAGCGGGCACAGGCCCGCAGTCTTGTCAGCGCAACAACAGCCCCGCTACGCGTACTTGCGCAGCTCCAGCGTGCCGATCTGGTTGCGGTGCACCTCGTCCGGCCCGTCCGCCAGGCGCAGCACGCGGGCCATGGCGTCGGCATGGGCCAGGCCAAAGTCGTTGCTGGTGCCACCACCGCCGTGGGCCTGGATGGCCCAGTCAATCACCTGGGCGGCCATGTTGGGCACGGCCACCTTGATCATCGCGATCTCGGTTTGGCCACCTTGTTGCCCACCGTGTCCATGTGGTGCGCGGCATTCAGGGTCAGCAGCCGCGCCGGCTCGATCAGGATGCGGGACTGGGCAATGCGCTCCAGCGTCACCCCCTGCTCGGCCACTTTTTTGCCAAATGCCACCCGGCTGAGCGTGCGGCGGCACATGCGCTCCAGTGAGCGTTCGGCCAGGCCCACCAGCCGCATGCAGTGGTGGATGCGGCCCGGCCCCAGCCGGCCCTGGACGATCTCAAAACCCCGGCCCTCGCCCAGCAGCATGTTGCTGGCGGGTACCCAAACGTCATCGAACCGCACCTGGGACGCCCGGTCGGGCATGCCGTAAAAACCAAACACCGGCAGCGGCCGCACCACCGTGACACCGGGCGTGTCCATGGCCACCAAAATCATCGATTGCTGCAGATGCCGGTCTGCGGCGTCCGGGTTGGTCTTGCCCATGAAGATAGCCACCTTGCAGCGCGGGTCAGTGGCATTGGTGGTGTACCACTTGAGGCCGTTGATGACGTAGTCGTCACCGTCCCGCACGATGGACGACGCGATGTTGGTGGCGTCGCTGGACGCCACTTTGGGCTCGGTCATGGCAAAGCAGGACCGGATTTCACCCGCCAACAAAGGCGTCAACCACTGCGCCTGCTAGGCCACTGTGCCGTAACGCGCCAGCACCTCCATGTTGCCGGTGCCAGGCGCCGAGCAGTTGAAGACTTCGGGCGCCAAAAACGAGCGGCCCATGATCTCGCACAGCGGGGCGTAATCCAGGTTGCTGAGGCCCACGCCGTGCGAGGACGCATTTGTGGATGTGGGCAAA
>JAYVLI010000342.1:0-11335 GCA_043759535.1 Betaproteobacteria bacterium
GGCTGTCTTGCAATCGGATGCTACACTCATAGGCTTTTCCTTGTGGTCAAAACGCCTGCACGCATGTGCGGGCCAGCGTCAGGTCTTTGGCCCGGGCAGTGACCACGACAGTATTCGCAACACTATTTGCCGGATGTCCGATGCATCGGGCGTCCCAGTCTGATCAGGAGATCCACCATGGCCGTTCAACAAAACAAGAAGTCACCTTCCAAGCGTGGCATGCACCGTTCGCACAATGCCCTGGTCACGCCGGGCACTGCGATCGAGCCCACCACTGGCGAGGTGCACCTGCGCCACCACATCAGCCCGACCGGCTTTTACCGCGGCCGCAAGGTCCTCAAGACCAAAGCCGACGCCTGATCCCGCTGCAAGCCCTGGCCGGTTGGGTTGCCGTTTTGGCGACTGCCGGTAACGGGCTTGGTGGGCAATGCCCGGCGCTTGCCCAGTGCGTCTGCCGACGGCAAGTCAACGCTGTGACCCGGTTCCGCTGTTGGCTGAGCCGGGTTTCGACGTTTCTGGGCCAGGCTGCGGCGGTGCGGTGCGGGCAGGGCTGCCCCGCTTGTGCGCTGCGCCGGGTTCACCTACCGTAGGCCGGGTTTTATCGGGTAGGCGGTTGGGTTTGTCGGTTTGTCCCATCGTTTCAGCTCCCGGCCTCACGGGTCGCCAGCGCAGGTTCCAAGTGCCTTTCCAGTCGTCTCCTCCCTCTGTCCTGCAACCTTTGACACGTGTTCGTGTCGCGGTAGATTGCATGGGCGGTGACCACGGTCCGTCGGTCACCTTGCCGGCCTGCCGCCAGTTTCTTGATGCGCATCCGCAGGCTGATCTGGTGCTCGTGGGCACGGCCCAGGCACTGCAGCCGGCGCAGGGCTGGGCGCGCTGCACGCTGGTGGTAGCCACTGAGGTCGTGGCGATGGACGACGCGGTTGAGGTGGCCCTGCGGCGCAAGCGTGATTCGTCAATGCGGGTGGCGATAGCGCAGCTCAAGCCGGGTTCGGTGGCCGATAGCGCGGCGCCGCCGGCAGCGGCCGACGTCTGCGTCTCGGCCGGTAACACTGGCGCCTTGATGGCTGTGGCACGCTATGTGCTAAAGACCTTCGACGGCATCGACCGGCCGGCCATTGCCGCGCTGCTGCCCAATATGCGCGGCGGCTTCACCAAGGTGCTCGATCTGGGCGCGAACGTCGATTGCAGTGCCGAGCACCTGCTGCAGTTTGCGGTGATGGGCAGTGCGTTGGTCAGCGCCCTCGACGCCAACGAGCAGCCCACCGTGGGCCTGCTCAACATCGGCGAGGAGACGATCAAGGGCAGCGAGGTCATCAAGCGTGCCGGCGAGCTGTTTCGCGCTGCCGATGCCGCGGGCCAGATCAACTTCCACGGCAACGTCGAAGGCAACGACATCTTCAAAGGCACCACCGATCTGGTGGTGTGTGATGGTTTTGTCGGCAACGTGCTGCTCAAGACCTCTGAGGGCCTGGCCGGCATGATGGGCCAGTTCATCAAGGAGGAGTTCACCCGCTCGCCGCTGGCCAAGCTCGCCGCGCTGGTGGCGATGCCTGTGCTCAACCGCTTCAAGGCGCGGGTCGATCACCGGCGCTACAGCGGCGGCGCGCTGCTGGGCCTGCGGGGGCTGGTGTTCAAGGCGCACGGCGGCTCGGACGCGTTTGCCTTCGAACGGGCCTTGGCGCGGGCTTATGATGCGGCGCGAAATCGACTGCTCGACCGGGTGCACGACCGCATACGCAATACGTTTGCTGTCCTGCCCGGTGCTGCAGAGCCCGGCGCCGCCCGCGTTGCCGACGTCATCCCGGCAGGCGCAGGGGGTTTTGCCGCAACGCCGCCAGCCAAAGCCGCATGAATCCCAGCCCTGTGACCCCTCCAGCCGGTTTGCCGCCCTACACCCGCATTGCCGGCACCGGCAGCATGTTGCCGGCCCGGCGGGTCAGCAACGCCGAGTTGGCGGCCGAACTGGGTGCCAAGGGCGTCGAAACGTCGGACGAGTGGATCGTCGAGCGCACCGGCATCCGGGCGCGCTATTTTGTCGATACCGCCACCACCACCAGCGACCTGGCGGCAGGCGCAGCCCGCCACGCCATGGAGGCCGCGGGTTGCCTGCCGTCCGATATCGACCTGATCATCGTGGCCACGTCGACGCCGGACATGGTGTTTCCGTCCACCGCGTGCATCTTGCAGAACAAGCTCGGCATCGTTGGCTGTCCGGCCTTTGATGTACAGGCGGTGTGTTCGGGTTTTGTCTATGCGCTGACGGTGGCCGACGCGATGATCCGCACCGGCACGGCGCGGCGCGCGCTGGTGATCGGCGCCGAGGTGTTTTCGCGCCTCCTGGATTTTACCGACCGCGGCACCTGCGTGCTGTTTGGCGATGGCGCGGGCGCCGTGGTGCTCGAGGCCAGCGACACGCCCGGCCTGCTGGCCACCGACCTGCACGCCGATGGCCGCCATGTCGGCATCCTGTGTGTGCCAGGCACGGTGTCGGGTGGCGAGGTGCTGGGTGACCCGCTGCTCAAAATGGACGGCCAGGCGGTGTTCAAGCTGGCGGTGGGCGTGCTGGAGGCGGCCGCGCGGGCCGCGCTGGCCAAGGCCGGCCGGACCGATGCCGACATTGACTGGCTGATCCCGCACCAGGCCAACATCCGCATCATGCAAAGCACCGCCAAGCGGCTGCATTTGCCGATGGACAAAGTGGTGGTCACGGTGGCCGAGCATGGCAACACGTCGGCTGCGTCCATCCCGCTGGCGCTGGATGTGGCGGTGCGCTCAGGCCGCATCCAGCGTGGCCACACCTTGATGCTGGAGGGCGTGGGCGGCGGCTTCACCTGGGGCGCGGTGCTGCTGGACTATTGAGCGGCTGTTTGTGACCCAAGCCACCCACGCCGCGCAGTGTCGCTCCCCTCACCTTTCTCAGCGCTTCGCTCCTGCAGCGTCCACACCATGATTTCGTTTGCCTTTGTTTTCCCTGGCCAGGGCTCGCAGGCGGTGGGCATGCTCGACGCCTGGGGCGACCACCCGGCGGTGCGCAGCACCCTGCAAGAGGCCTCGGCCGCTTTGGGTGAGGACCTCACCGCGCTGATCTCGGGCGGCTCCAAAGATCAGCTCGACCTGACCACCAACACCCAGCCGGTGATGTTGACTGCGGCCATCGCCTGCTGGCGCGCCTGGCTGGCCGAGGGTGGTGCGACGCCGCTGGCGCTGGCCGGCCATTCACTGGGTGAATACAGCGCGCTGGTGGCCGCTGGTTGCCTCAGTTTGACCGACGCACTGCCGCTGGTGCGTCTGCGCGCCCAGGCCATGCAGCAGGCCGTGCCGGTGGGTGTGGGTGCGATGGCCGCCATCCTGGGGCTGGACGCCGCAGCGGTGGTGAGCGGCTGCGCCCAGGCGGCGGCAGTCACCGGTGAGGTGGTGTCGGCCGCCAACTTCAATGATCCCAAGCAGACCGTGATCTCCGGCAGCAAGGCCGGTGTGGACAAGGCCTGTGAGCTGCTCAAGGCCATGGGCGCCAAGCGCACCTTGCCGCTGGCGGTGTCGGCGCCTTTCCACTGTGCGCTGATGCAGCCGGCCGCCGAGGTGCTGCGTGAGCGGTTGGACACGCTCACGCTGGCCGCGCCGCAGATCCCGGTGCTCAACAACATCGACGTGGCGGCGCCAGTGGATGCAGCGTCCATCCGCGATGCGCTGTACCGCCAGGCCTCCGGCCCGGTGCGCTGGGTGGAAGTGGTGCAAGCGCTGCGCGCACGTGGCGCCAGCCACATTGTTGAATGTGGCCCCGGCAAGGTGCTGGCGGGTATGGTCAAGCGCATTGATGCCGATGCCATCAGCGGCGCGCTGTTTGACCCGGTCTCGCTGAAGCATGTGCAGGAGATGCTGGCATGAGCGAGACCACTGCCACCACGGCCAACCGCCAGGTCGCCCTCGTGACAGGTGCCACGCGTGGCATCGGCCGGGCCATTGCGCTGGCGTTGGCCGCCCAAGGCTTCACCGTCATCGGCACGGCCACCAGCGATGCAGGCGCGTCGGCCATCAACGAAACCCTGGCACCGCACGGTGGCCACGGCCTGCGGCTGGACGTGACCGACGTGGCTGCGGTGGACGCCGCCATCGACGCCATCGTCAAAGCCCACGGTGGTCTGCAGGTGCTGGTCAACAACGCCGGCATCACCCGCGACACCCTGGCCATGCGCATGAAAGATGCCGATTGGGACGCCGTGCTGGACACCAACTTGAAGGCCGTGTTCCGCTGCAGCCGCGCCGTGATGCGCACCATGATGAAACAGCGCTTTGGCCGCATCATCAACATCACCTCGGTGGTGGGCGCCAGCGGCAATGCCGGCCAGGCCAACTACGCGGCGGCCAAGGCCGGTGTGGCGGGCATGACCCGCGCGCTGGCGCGTGAGCTGGGCAGCCGCAACATCACCGTCAACTGCATTGCGCCGGGCTTTATTGCCACCGACATGACGGCCGAGCTGCCCGAGGCCCAAAGGGCCGCGCTGCTGGGCCAGGTGCCGCTGGGCCGGCTGGGCACACCTGACGAGATTGCCCACGCGGTGGCCTTTCTCGCGTCGCCGCTGGCCGGCTACATCACCGGCACCGAGCTGCATGTCAACGGTGGCATGTACATGAGCTGATCTGGAATCAGGCTGCAGCGCCAAGCGGTGCTGCAGCCTGCTGCGGTTTGCCGGTCAGGGGCCCGACCGGCACGGCGGCGGTGCCAGCGTGAAGCTGTGCACGGCCACCGGTAGAATCTTGGGCTGTTTGAGCATTTTTACTCCTGGAGGAGTCATGAGCGATATCGAATCACGGGTCAAGAAAATCATTGCCGAGCAACTGGGTGTGCCTGAGGGCGACGTCACCAACGAGAAGGCCTTTGTGGCTGACCTCGGTGCCGATTCACTCGACACGGTGGAACTGGTGATGGCCCTCGAAGATGAGTTCGGCATCGAGATCCCCGATGAAGAAGCCGAGAAGATCACCACCGTGCAGTTGGCGATCGACTACGCGCAGAATCATCAGAAAGCTTGAGTCCTTTCTGAAATGACCCGTCGTCGCGTCGTCATCACCGGCCTCGGGCTCATCAGCCCGGTGGGCAATACCGTGGCCGAGGGCTGGGCCAATCTTGTGGCGGGCCGCTCCGGCATCGCCAACGTCACCCGTTTTGATGCGTCAGGCCTGGCGTGCCGGTTTGCCGGTGAGGTCAAGGGCTTCAACATCGAGGATTACATCCCCGGCAAAGAAGCCCGCCACATGGATGCCTTTATCCATTTTGGCCTGGCTGCGGCCATGCAGGCGGTGCAGGACGCCGGCCTGCCCACCGGCGACGCGCTGACCGAAGAACAAGCCGAGCGCATCGGCTGCCTGGTGGGCTCGGGCATCGGCGGCTTGCCGCTGATCGAAGCCACCCAGATCGAGTACGCGGCGCGTGGTGCGCGGCGCATCTCGCCGTTCTTCGTGCCGGCCTCGATCATCAACATGATCTCCGGCCACATCTCGATCAAGTATGGCTTCACCGGCCCCAACCTGGCCATCGTCACCGCTTGCACCACCGGCCTGCATGCCATCGGCATGGCTGGGCGTTTGATCGAGCACGGTGATGTGGATGTGATGGTGGCCGGCGGTGCCGAGAGCACAGTCTCGCCACTGGGCATCGGTGGTTTTGCCGCTGCCCGGGCGCTGTCCACCCGCAATGACGATCCGCAAGCCGCATCCCGCCCCTGGGACCGGGACCGCGACGGTTTTGTGCTGGGTGAGGGCGCTGGTGTGCTGGTGCTTGAAGCGTACGAACACGCCAAACAACGCGGCGCCCGCATCTACGCCGAGTTGGCAGGGTTTGGCATGGGCGCTGATGCCTTCCACATGACAGCACCCAATGTGGACGGCCCAAAACGGTCGATGAAGGCGGCGCTGCGGGATGCCGGCGTCAATGCATCCGAGGTGCAATATCTCAACGCACACGGCACCTCCACCCCACTGGGTGACTTGAATGAGACCAACGCCATCAAATTGGCCTTTGGTGACCATGCCGACAAGCTGGTGGTCAACTCCACCAAGTCCATGACCGGGCATTTGCTGGGTGGCGCGGGGGGCATTGAGTCGGTGTTCACCACGCTGGCGCTGTACCACCAGGTTTCGCCGCCCACCATCAACCTGGACAACCCCGACCCGGCCTGTGATCTGGACTACTGCGCCAACACCGCACGCCAGATGAAGATCGATGTGGCCGTCAAGAACAACTTCGGCTTCGGCGGCACCAACGGCACGCTGGTGTTGCGCCGGGTGTGAGCCTGAGCAGGGACGGGCATGCGTGCGGCACCGGCAGTGCGGGCACTGCTGGATGACAGCCGGCCCGAGCGTGTGCTGATCGCCGCCCTGCACGGCCTGGCTGCTGCGGCCGTGGTGGTGTGGGCGCTGGCGCATGCCGGTGTACGCACGCCGCTGCAGGTGGCGCTAGGCGCTGTGGTGGCTGCGCTGGCGGCTGGCGCGTTGGGCTGGCGGCTGGCGCGCGGTGCCTTGCCCGGCGGCGCCCTGTCACTGGACTGGACCGGCCAGTGCTGGTGCTTGGTTACACCGCCGGCCGGCAGCAGCCGCAACACAGGCAGCAGCGCACCGCTGCGTGCCGTGGTGCTGGCGCTGGACCTGGGCGCCTGGCAGTTGTTGCATCTGCAAACCCAAACTGGCCACTGGCGCTGGCAGGCGGTGCGTGCGGCCTGCGTGGGGACGCACTGGCATGGTTTGCAACTGGCGCTGCGTTGCCATGCCGGCCAGGCCACCACGCCATGACCACCGACGATGTGGACCTGCAACTGGTGGAGCGCGCCAAGCGTGGGGACTCCCGTGCGTTTGAGATGCTGGTCATCAAATACCAGCGCCGCATCGAGCGGCTGATCGGCCGCATGGTGCGGGATGTTGATCTGGTGCAGGACATTGCGCAGGAGAGCTTCATCCGCGCCTACCGGGCCATGCCGCAGTTTCGGGGCGACAGTGCGTTCTACACCTGGCTGTACCGCATCGCTGTGAACACCGCGAAGAAGGCGCTGGTGGATCTGAAGCGTGACCCGCTGGTGTCGGAATCCACACTGGCTGGCGCAAATGACGACGACGATGAAACTTACCGGGGTGCGCGTGAACTAACCGACGGCGCAACGCCCGAATCCTTGCTGGCCAGCAAGGAAATTGCGCAAACCGTCAATGCCGCCATCGAGGCTTTGTCGCCTGACCTGCGCCAAGCCATCACACTGCGCGAGATTGAAGGGCTGAGTTACGAGGAGATCGCCGACATGATGAATTGCCCCATCGGCACGGTGCGGTCCCGCATCTTCCGCGCGCGTGAGGCCATTGCCTTGCGCTTGCGGCCCTTGTTGGACACCCGGGATGGCGAGCGCTGGTAGACCCCCTGTTGGCATGATTGGTTGGAATGGCATCGGTTGAAATGGCATGAGCATCGGTATGACACCTCAATTGAACTCTGCAGTGCCCCAAGACACCACACGCAGTGCGCTGTCGTGTTTGATGGACGGCCAGGCTGCACCGGCTGCGTTACCGGCAGCCCTTGTCACGTGGCAACAAGAGGCCGACGTGCGTCAGGCTTGGCACACCTACCACCTGATCGGCGATGTGCTTCGGTCCGATGAACTGGCCACCGCACCCACTTGCGACGAAGCGTTTTTGCAAGCGCTGCGTGGCAAGTTGGCGCATGAACCGGTGCCGTTTTTGTCAGCACCGTTGTGGCCAGCGCCCTTGCTGCAATCCCCCATAAAAATCGCCACCGCACCACGCTGGCGCGGCTGGACGGCTGCACCCGTGGCGGTGGCTGCCGGTTTTGTGGCGGTGGCGTCGGTGGTGGTGCTCACCCGGGTGGCGCCAACTGATCCAGCGGCCGGTGCGCAACTGGCCCAGTCCGGGCCCGCCAACACGGCTGTGCGTGCGGCGCCTGTGCGCGGGGATGTGGTGCGTGACCCGCGGCTGGACCGCTACCTTGAGGCCCACCGCAGCCTGGCCAGTGGTGTGGTTGCGGCGGGTGCTGCCGAGCACCGGGTGCAAATCGTCTTCGAACCCAAGTGAGTGCGCTGATCCTGCGGGCCAGCCTCGCGCTGCGCTGTGCCGGGCGCAACGCCTGCGCCGGTATGTTGCTGATGGCGGTGTCTGCGCTGGCGCTGGCGCAATCTGCAGCACCACCTGCGGCACCGGCGGCTGCGCCGCTTGCCCAAACGCTTGCAGCGGCAGATGCCAATGCCTGGCTGAGCCGTATCCAGCAAGCCGCAGCCAGCCGCAGTTACCAAGGCACTTTGCTGTTCAGCGCGGGTGGGGCACTGTCCAGTGCCAAGGTGGTGCATATCTGTGATGGCCGCCAGCGCTACGAGCGCATTGAGTTGCTGGACGGCCAGGCCCGTTTGCAATACCGCCACAACGACCAGATGCTGACGCTGTGGCCCAGCACCCGTCTGGCCAGGCTGGAGCAGCGTGACCCGGTGGCCGAGTTTCCGGCCCTGCCGGTGGCTGCGCCGCAGCGCGCACTCGACAGCTACGAGCTGCAAGTGCTCAACAAAGACCGTGTTGCCGGCCATGAAGCCGAGGTGCTGCTGCTCAAGCCGCGCGACAAGCTGCGCTTTGCCCAGCGCCTGTGGGCTGACCGGGACACCGGTCTGCTGCTGCGCAACGATGTGCTGGGCGCTGCAGGTGAGGTGCTGGAATCGTCCTTCTTTACCGACATCGCCATCGGCGGCAAACCCTCACCCGACAGCGTGCTGGGCCCCATGCGCAAGCTGGCCGGTTACCGCGTTGCGCGGCCGCAAGTGGCCCGGGCGCAGATGGACGCCGAAGGCTGGGCCCTGACGCGGCCGGTGCCGGGCTTCCAGCTGATCAGTTGCACCAAGCGGCCGCTGGACGCGCTGGCCGAGCCCGACGCACCGCTGCAGGTGCTGCAGTCGGTGTTCTCGGATGGCCTGACCCATGTCTCGGTGTTCATCGAGCCGTTCGATGCCAGCCGCCACAAACAGGCCCTGGGCACCAGCATGGGCGCCACCCACACCCTCACCAACCGCCACGGTGACTGGTGGCTGACGGTGGTGGGTGAGGTGCCCATGGCCACCGCCCAGCAGTTTGATGCCATGTTTGAGCGCAAGCGCTGAGTCGCTGTCTGCTGCATCTGCCACTTCGATCCCACCGTACAACCCCCACCAAACCCGAGGAGCGCCGCGTTGATGTCTCATATGATTTCTGATTGGGCTGCACCGTTGCGCAAGCCGCGCCGCCTGGCTCTGCACGCGGCACTGACCGCGTGCTTGGTGGGCGTATGGACGGGCGTCCTGGTGCCGCAAGCCCACGCCGCCCCGGGCCAGTTGCCCGACTTCACCGAGCTGGTCGAGCGGGTGGGCCCGTCGGTGGTCAACATCCGCACCCAAGAGCGCAGCAACCGCAGCGCCGGGGCCCAAGGCGGTGGTGGCATTGACCCCAACATGGAAGAGTTTTTCAAGCGTTTTGGCATTCCCCTGCCCGGCGGGCGCGGCGCCCCCCGAGGGGGTGGGGCGGACGAAGAGCCACAGCAGCGCGGCGTGGGCTCGGGCTTCATCCTCAGCGCCGACGGCTATGTGATGACCAACGCCCACGTGGTGGACGGCGCCGATGAGTTGCTGGTCACCCTGACCGACAAACGCGAGTTCAAGGCCAAAGTGGTGGGCCTGGACAAGCGCACCGATGTGGCGGTGGTCAAGATCGACGCCACCGGCCTGCCAGCGGTCAAGCTGGGTGACGTGTCGGTGCTCAAGGTGGGGGAATGGGTGATCGCCATCGGCTCGCCGTTCGGCCTGGAGAACAGCGTCACCGCCGGCATCGTCAGCGCCAAAGGCCGTGACACGGGTGATTACCTGCCCTTCATCCAGACCGATGTGGCCATCAACCCCGGCAACTCAGGCGGCCCGCTGATCAACATGCGCGGCGAGGTGGTGGGCATCAATTCGCAGATTTACAGCCGCTCAGGTGGCTTCATGGGCATCTCGTTTGCCATTCCCATCGACGAGGCCAGCCGGGTGGCCGAGCAATTGCGCACCACCGGCCGGGTCGTCCGCGGCCGCATCGGCGTCAGCATTGCGCCGGTCACCAAAGAGGTGGCTGAGTCCATCGGCCTGGGCAAAGCTGCTGGTGCGCTGGTGCGTGGTGCTGAGTCGGGTGGCCCGGCCGACAAAGCCGGTATCGAGGCCGGCGACATCATCACCAAGGTGGACGGCAAGGTGATTGAAAAATCGGTGGACTTGCCACGCCTGGTGGGCGCCACCAAACCCGGCAGCAAAACCGTGTTGCAGATCTTCCGCCGCGGCAGCCTGCGGGACGTCAGTGTCACGGTGGTTGAATTTGAGCCCGATGCACCCACCAAAGTGGCCCAGGCTGAGCAAGGTGTCGCACCGGGCAGCAAAAGCGCGCTGGGCTTGACGGTCACCGACCTGAGTGACGCCGCCAAGAAAGAGCTCAAGCTGCGCGGTGGTGTCAAGGTGGGCGCGGTGGACGGCGCCGGTGCCCGCGCCGGGCTGCGAGAGGGGGACGTGATCCTGCAGCTCGACAATGTGGAAATCCTGGACGCCAAACAATTCATGACGGTGGCCACCAAAGCTGAAAAATCACGTGCGGTCAGCGTGATGGTGCGGCGTGGTGAGTGGGTCAATTACTTGGTCATCAAGCCTGGGCGCTGAAGCAAACCCACCCGCTGCAGCGCGCTAGCAGCCGAGTGGGCTGCTGGGTCTTTCCACATCGTGGCAATTGGGCCGGGTGATGGCACTGGCGCCAAGTGGGTGGGCATTTGCACGCTGGGCGCCCAGCCGGGGATTGCATCTGTGCTTGGTTAAAATCCGGCGAAAATTGCATGGTTTGAGCGCCAAATTGGCAGAGATTCTGCAGCGCTGTTGTGCTGTGCCGACAGTCTCGAAAGCGCGCACCGGCCTGTGCATAACTTGTGAATAAATGTCGGCTGTGTGCCCCCCGCAACACCCCCCACACACCCATCGGTGGCTTCCAGGCAGGCGGTTTTGGCTACAATAGAGGCCCAACAAGCAGTTGCCAAACATTTGTTGGAAGGCGCGTCTCCTCTTGGACGTGCCTTTTTTTTGTGGCCCATTTGCCCATCTCCCCGGTTCAATACGGGCGGATGGCCGGCCGCTCCAGGCCACCCAGCCCGCTCAATTTGCGCGGCTTGGGCGTGATGCCAACGCTGCCGGCTCCACCGCTTGCGGCCCCCGACCCAACCCATGCAACACATCCGAAATTTCTCGATCATTGCCCACATCGACCATGGCAAATCGACGCTGGCTGACCGCCTGATCCACCGCTGCGGTGGCCT
>JAYVLI010000343.1:0-6774 GCA_043759535.1 Betaproteobacteria bacterium
CTCCACCGGCTGGCCACCGGGGTAGGCCAGTGAGTCGATGACGTGGGCCTTGATCTCCAGCAGGCCCAGCTCGAACACCTGGAACAAGCCCACGGGGCCAGCGCCCACGATGACGGCATCGGTTTCGATCGGGCCTTCATGGGCCATGGCAGTGTGGATCACTTCTTGATTGATTTTTGATTCCATAGGAGGGGGCGCGCCGTCATTCAGCGCAGCAATTCGGGCAGTTTGCCGGTTTTGTCTTTCCACTCGTCTGCGTCAGGCAGGGGTGCGGTGCGTTTGGTGATGCTCTTCCAGCCGGGCAAGCGGGCCAACTCCGCGTTGAGCGGGGTCATGTGCTGCTGGTCCGCAGGCACGTCTTCTTCGGCGTAAATGGCGTTCACCGGGCACTCGGGGATGCACACCGCGCAGTCGATGCATTCGTCCGGGTCAATGGTCAAAAAGTTAGGGCCTGCGCGAAAACAATCGACGGGGCACACATCGACGCAATCGGTGTATTTGCAGCGGATGCAGGATTCGGTGACGACGTGGGTCATGTTTTACTTCTAGGCTGAGAGGGTATTAGCCCCCGATTTTATTTCAATTCAACAACAGGGCACCGGCGGTCTTGTGACTGGCGGCATCAACCAAAATCATCGAGCCCAATAGGCGGGATTGATTAAAAGGCCGAGTCGGCACGCCTTCCGTCAACGTCAGCTCGATGTGGCCGATGGCATTGGGGGCCAGCTCCAGCGCAGCCTCTTCCTC
Source organism: Betaproteobacteria bacterium (assembly GCA_043759535.1). Lineage (GTDB taxonomy): Bacteria > Pseudomonadota > Gammaproteobacteria > Burkholderiales > Burkholderiaceae_C > Pseudaquabacterium. Next base: position 748 of record JAYVLI010000343.1, read on the forward strand.
CAGGGTGTGGATATTGAGGCTGTGCACGATGCGTTTGACTTTGGCCTTGACCCAGCGGTGGCCGTGCAGCGCCCAATAGACGCGGCCTGGCACCAGGGGTGTGTCGTCCATCCAGGCGACCGTGGCTTGGAGGTCGCGTTGGGCGGAGCCGCCTTGCTCAGCCGGTTCATCGGCCAGCAGCCAGTCGCCGCGCGAGACATCCACCTCGCGGTCCAGCACAATGCCCGCACTGTGACCGGCCTGCACCGCACCGGGGCGACGCACATGGTCCAGCACCTGGGCCACGGTGGCTTTTTGGCCGCTGGGGAAGATCGTGACTGACTGGCCCGGTTCAATCGCGCCGGTGGCCAAACGGCCCCAGAACACGCGACGACCTTGAGAGGTGCCGGCAGAACCAGAAAACTTTTCCACCCACTGAACCGGGAAAGCAAAAGGCAGTGCCTGGTCGCTGGGGGTGACTGGCAGCGTTTCCAGCAATGCCAGCAGGGTTGGGCCTTGGTAGTCGCACCAGCCGGGGGTGGCCGCCGCGTCCACCACGTTCCAGCCTTTGAGCGCAGAGACAGGCACGGTGGCCGTGACGGCCAGGCCCGCTTCCTGGGCAAACAGGGTCAGGGCGGCACTGATTTTTTGGAAGGTCAGCGTCGGATCTATAACCGCGTCCAGCTTGTTGACGGCGAAGATCACCGAGGGCACGCGCAGCAGTTTGAGCAGCAGCGAGTGGCGACGAGTCTGCTCAAGCAGACCGTGACCACGGCCTGCGGGCGGCAGCAGGCCATGGGCTTTGTCGGCGGGCGGCTGCAGGATGTCGGCTTCCTGCGCCCAGCCCAGCTTGGTGGCGTCCACCAGCACCACGGCGGCATCGGCGCTGCTGGCGGCGGTGACCATGTTGCGGGTGTACTGCTCATGGCCGGGGGTGTCACCAATGATGAACTTGCGGCGCTCGGTGTTGAAGTAGCGGTAGGCCACGTCGATGGTGATGCCTTGCTCGCGCTCGGCGCTCAACCCATCGGTCAGCAGCGCCAGATCGGTTTCGCCTTGGCGCTGCACGCCCGCAAGGTGGTCTTGCAGCACGGCCTTGCTGTCCACCAGCAGGCGGCCAATCAGGGTGCTTTTGCCATCATCGACAGAGCCACACGTGATGAACTTCAAAGCGGTGTTGGTGTCGATTAATAAATTAGAGTTGGTCATGGTGTCAATTCGACTAAGCATTTTCTATATATCCGTCATTCCCGCGCAGGCGGGAATCCAGTTTGTGGGCGGTGTTGTTGAAATAGACATTTCTGGATTCCCGCCTGCGCGGGAATGACGTGGATGAAAGTGGATTTGCGCCTTCGCGGGAATGACGTGGAAGGGGTTCTAAAAATAGCCGTCTTTCTTGCGCTTTTCCATCGAAGCGTCTGAGGTTTTGTCGTCCATGCGGGTGGCCCCACGCTCGCTGAACAAGGCGGCCAGGGTTTCGATCACGATTTCGCCGGGCGTTGCGGCCAGGCTGTCCACTGGGCAGGTGCAGGTGATGTCGCCCACGGTGCGAAAACGCACGTCACGGCTCTCTACCGTTTCGCCTTCGCGCACCGGGGTCAGTTCGGTCACCGGCACCAGCAGGCCACGGCGCTCCACCACATCGCGTTTGTGCGAGTAGTAGAGCGATGGCAGCGCGATTTTTTCACGCTCAATGTACTGCCACACGTCCAGCTCGGTCCAGTTGCTGATGGGGAACACGCGGAAGTGCTCGCCAGGCTGCAGCCGGGTGTTGAACAACGTCCACAGCTCGGGGCGCTGGGCCTTGGGCTGCCACTGGCCAAAGCTGTCGCGGTGGCTGAAGATGCGCTCTTTGGCGCGGGCTTTTTCTTCATCACGCCGGGCGCCGCCAATCAGGCAGTCAAAGCGGTGTTCTTCAATCGCTTCCAGCAGCGTCACCGTCTGGTGGCCGTTGCGGGACTCCAGCGGATGCGCCAGCCGCACGGTACCCCGTTTCATGCTGTCTTCCAGATGGCCCACCACCAGGCGCTCACCCATCTCGGCCACCCGCTGATCGCGGAAGGTGATGACCTCGGGGAAGTTGTGGCCGGTGTCCACATGCAGCAGCGGGAAGGGCAGCTTGCCTTTGAAAGTATTGCCGCTGATACGGGTCTTGAACGCCTTTTCGGCCAGACGCAGCACAACACAGGAATCCTTGCCGCCCGAGAACAGCAGCGCCGGCCGCTCAAAGCTGGCCGCCACTTCACGCAGGATGAAGATGGCTTCTTCTTCCAGCCAGTCCAGGTGGCTTTGGTCCAGCTCGGGCAGCAGGGTGTCGAGATTGGTGGGCGCGTTCATGCGCGGTCTCCGAGGGATGAAACAGGGGGCATGGGCAAGGCGGAGACGACCGGATCGTCCTCGGCTGACCCGTCATGCGAGACATGCAAGCCGCATTCCTTCAGCGCTTCGTCCTCCCACCACCAGCGGCCGGCGCGGAAGTCCTCGCCCACCGCAATGGCGCGGGTGCAGGGCGCGCAGCCGATGCTGGGCATGAACTGGTCATGCAGCGGGTTGTAGGGCACCTTGTGCAGTTGGATGTAGTGCCACACATCGGCCCAGCTCCAGTCGGCCAGCGGGTTGAGCTTGGCGCGGCCGGCGTCGTCCTTGTCCTCAAACGGCACCTCACCACGGGCATTGCTTTGCTCGCGGCGCAGGCCTGTCACCCAGGCGGTGCGTGCGGCCAACATGCGGCCCAGTGGCTCCATCTTGCGGATGCCGCAGCAGGCTTTGCGCAAGTCCAGGCTGCGGTACATGGCCTCAGCGCCGTTGGTCTTGACGAAGTGCATCACCGCGTCCGCCTGCGGCCGGTAGGCCTCCACCGGTAGACGGTAGTGGCTGGTGATGGTGCCGATCAGGGCCACGGTTTCGGCATGCAGCGCGCCGGTCTCCAGCGTGGCGATGGGGATGGGCAGGGCGTGGCGGGCAATCAAGTCGGTCACCACCATGTCTTCGGCGCCCAGGCTGGTGGCCTGCACGATGGTGGCTGGGTGGGCCACGGCAGCGGTTTGCAGCAGCGCCACGGCATGGGCCACCCGGGCATCGAATCCGTCAGTCTGGCGGGCGTACAGATCAATCGCGCTCATTCAAATCCCCTGGCCGGCATACAGGTCGGCGGCGGGCTTGGCATCCGCCAGCTCACGCGCCACATCGCGCGCAAACGCCGGTTTGGGCTGCGGCACATCACCCTGGTAATGGCCCACAAAAAAGCCCAAGGCACGCTGGGCGGCGTCCAGGTTCTGGTCGCGGCGCAGCTGGGCGGCATCAAAGCCGGTGCGGGCCAGCAGTGGCACCATGTCCACCAGCACATCTCCGGTGGCGCGCAACTCGCCGGCGTAGCGGTAGCGGCTGCGCAGCAGGCGGGCCTGGCTGTAGGCGCGGCCGTCCACCCATTTTGGGAACTGCAGCACCACCAGGCTGATGCGCGCCAGGTCGGGTGCCAACACCTCAATGTCGGTGCTGTTGGGCACCGTCACGCCCACGGCCAGGCCGGCGGGCCAGGTCTCGCGCACGGCGTGCCACTGCTCCAGCGTCAACAGGCTGTGCGGGCGGGCGGGTGGGTGCGGCTGGGGGCCGTCTTCACCCCCGGCGGTTTGCCAAGGGTCTTGCGGGGATCGGATGAATTTCATGGCTTGGTGCGGCAAAAAATAGGGCGGCTGGCTGCTTGTGAATGACGGCCGGTGAATGGCGGCTGGATTCAGCGGGCAGCGGTGAGGTGGCGCTCCGCATCAGCGGCGGCCTTGAACGGTGCGATGCCGATGCGGCCCACGGTGTGTATGAAGCGCTCACCGGCTTGCCGATTGGCGCGGTAGGTGCTGATCACCGCCTCGATCACGTCGGGCACTTCTTCAGCAGCAAACGACGGGCCGATCACCTTGCCGGCGATGGCGTCACCGCTGATGGTGCTGCCGTCTGAACCACCCAGCGACACCTGGTACCACTCAGCCCCATCTTTGTCCACGCCCAGGATGCCGATATGGCCGCTGTGGTGGTGGCCACAACTGTTGATGCAGCCGCTGATGTGCAGGTCGATGTCGCCGATGTCAAACAGCTCGTCCAGGTCCTCAAAACGCTCGGTGATGGCAGCGGCCACGGGGATGGAGCGGGCATTGGCCAGGGCGCAAAAATCACCGCCCGGGCAGTTGATCATGTCGGTCAGCAGGCCGATGTTGGGGGTGGCAAAGCCCGCTGCGCGGGCAGCCTCAAACAGGGCTGGCAGGTCAGCCGTTTTCACCCACGGCAGCAGCAGGTTCTGGTCGTGGGTGACACGCAACTCACCGTGGCTGAAGGTGCTGGCCAGCGCTGCTGCCGTGTCCATCTGGTCGGCGGTGGCGTCACCCGGTGGCAGGGCAGCGCGCTTGAGCGACAGCGTGACCGCCCGATAACCGGCCACCTGGTGGGCATGCACATTGCGCTGCAACCAGCGGCTGTAGGGCAGGGTGTGGTCTGCTGCAGTGGCGCTAGGCTCCACCGTGGCCACCACCCCGGCCGGCCGCACAAAACAGGCCGCAATGCGGTCAAACTCGGCCTGCGGGATCAACTGCAGGCCAGCGCCCACATCGTCTTGCAGGATGCGCGCGAACTCGGTTTCCACCGCGTCAAAGTATTTCTGGCCCTCGGCCTTGACCAGGATCTTGATGCGCGCCTTGTAGGCGTTGTCACGCCGGCCATAGCGGTTGTAGACCCGCACGATGGCCTCCAGGTAACACAGGATTTGCGCCCAGGGCAAAAACGGCCGGATCACCGTGCCGATGATGGGTGTGCGGCCCATGCCACCACCCACCTGCACTTGAAAGCCGATCGCACCGGCCTCGTTTTTGCGCAGCCACAGGCCCACGTCATGCCAGCCGATGGCGGCACGGTCTTCCAGCGCACCGGTCACCGCAATCTTGAACTTGCGTGGCAAAAACGCGAACTCGGGGTGCAGCGTGCTCCACTGGCGCATCACCTCGCAGTAGGGGCGCGGGTCAATCAGCTCGTCGGCGGCCACACCGGCCAGTGCGTCGCTGGTGATGTTGCGGATGCAGTTGCCACTGGTCTGGATGCCGTGCATGTCCACGGTGGCCAGGCGGTCCATCACATCGGCCGCTTTGTCCAGCGGAATCCAGTTGTATTGCAGGTTTTGCCGGGTGGTGAAGTGGCCGTAGTCGCGGTCGTATTCGCGGGCAATTTGCGCCAGGGTGTGCAGTTGGGTGCTGTTCAACTCGCCGTAGGGCACAGCCACCCGCAGCATCGGCGCGTGGCGCTGCACATACCAGCCGTTTTGCAGGCGCAGAGCTTTGAAATCATCGTCGGGCAAATCACCGGCCAGGTGGCGTTGCAACTGGTCGCGGAACTGCGCTGCCCGGGCATGCACAAATTGGCGGTCGAAATCGGTGTAGGCGTACATGGTGGATGGGGGGTGTGAAGGGCTGGCCCGCGTGGGGCTGCAGCCGTCAAAGGGAAAAATCAGTGGATGACTTTGAGGCCGGCTGCCACCAGCGATACACACAACAGCCCGCGCACCAGCCGCTCGGGCATGGATTTTGTCAGTTGTGCGCCCAGCCAGATGCCCGGCAACGAGCCCACCAGCAAGGCCGCCAGCAAGCCCCAGTTGACATGGCCCAGCGTGGCATGGCCAATGCCGGCCACCAGTGTGAGTGGCACAGCGTGGGCAATGTCGGTGCCCACCAGCTTGTGGGCTGGCAAACGTGGATACAGCAGCAAGATCAAGGTGGCACCCACCGCACCAGCGCCAATCGACGACAGTGACACCAGCACACCCAGCACCACGCCCGAGGCCACGGTGAGTGCGGCCTTGCGGCGCTCAGGCAACCAGCGCTCCAGCCTCAGGCCCAGCGCGTACCAGGCTTTTTTGTAGGCCACGGTCACGGCGGTGAGCAACAGCATGATGCCCAGCGAGAACGTCAGCGCACTGGCCCAGCCCTTGGTGATGCCGGTGAAGTGCATCAGGGCCACGGTGGCCAGGCTGGCCGGGATGCTGCCGGCCAGCAACAGGCCGGTGATGCGGTA
>JAYVLI010000344.1:0-39166 GCA_043759535.1 Betaproteobacteria bacterium
GTAACCCTTGGCCTGCACCCGGCGGGCGTACTCCTGCTCCATCACAAAGGGCACAAACAGGTCACCCAGCGTGTGCAGTGTCAGCATCGGGATCTTCAGGTTGCCGGTGGTGGGGGTGACGTTGGCCGGGCCGTTGCGGCGCCTGGCCTGCGGGTCGGCGTTGACACGCTGCACGGTCTGGTTGAACAGGTTTTCAGCCGCGCCCAGCGCCGGGTCGCTGTCGAACTGGTAAACCACCGTGTTGTTCTGCACCGCCACCCCCGGGCTGGCGTTGCAGCGTGCCGTCACCCACCCCCAGGCCAAACAGGAAATCACCCGCCACGCCGTTCCAGAAGTCCGCGCCTGGGCAGCAGCCCTAGGTTTTGCCCACCCACCCCGCGCTCAGGGCCTGGTGGCCGGCCCGGCCAGGCCGTCAAACGTGGCATGGCAGCGTGAGCCGCCGGGCACCTGCAGTTGCGGGTTGGCCAGGTCCAGCCGGGCCACAAAAGTGGCGCTGGCGCTGTCGATCAACCGGTCGACCAGGCGCACACTGGCCGGGTAGCGTGTGCCACCCACCAGCGCCACCACGCTGGCGCGCTGGCCCACCTTGATCTGCCCGAACAGCGCTGCAGGCAGCACCACATCCACCTTCATCGGGTCGATCTGCGCCACTTTGAGCACGGCCTTGCGGCCACTGCCCGATTCGGCCAGGTCACCCGGGTTCAGCAGGCGGTCCACCACCACACCGTTGAACGGGCTGCTCAGCGTGCGCTGCGCCAGTTGCTCTTGCGCACGCTTGTGGTCGATCTTGGCCAGTTCGCGGTTTTCAAGCGCCACCTGCAGCTCGCTCTGCGCCAGCAGGCGCTCGGCCTCGGCTTCGTCGCGGGCCTGGGCGGTGATGTAGTTCTCTTGCAGCAGGCTGGTCACGCGGGCGAGTTTTTTGGTGGCGTAGTCGATGCGGTTGCGTGCCGTGGTGGTCTGGCCATCCATTTGCGAGCGGTAACGGGCCGACTCCACCGCCAGCCGCTCGGCGGCCGATTGCAGCTCAACCAGCAGTTGGCCCTTGCGCAGCACATCCCCCCGCTGCACCAGCACGCTGCCGATGATGCCGTCCACCGGTGCGCGCAACTCCACCACTTGCGACGGCTCGATCAGGCAGTCAAAACCCGCCGCTGCGGCCAGTGCGGGCGGTGGCAGGGCGGCCAGGGTGGACAAGGCCAGCGCGGCCCATGCCAGGGCGGCCGGCGTGCGCCGTGTGGTGGTGGATGGCATGTTCATTCCCCTCTGCCGGCAAAGGCCAGTAATCGTGCAAAACGGCGGTCTTGCCGCAAATTGGCGTGGCGCACCTGCCGGTTGCGCGCCTCCGCCACCGATTGCGCCGCGCGTCGCAGCAACGCCAGCAGCAGCGCAGCACTGGCGCCGTTGCGGCAAGCCTGGCCACCCAGCCGGCGCACCAGCCACGGCGCCTGGGTGACAAACAGCTCGTCGTCCAGCGCGACGATGGCTTGGGCGCTGCCCGGGTCGCCCTGGCGTGCGCTGCGGCCCACCAACTGGCGGTCGATGCGGCGCGACTCGTGGTACTCGGTCAGGATCACATGCAGGCCACCCCGCTGGGCCACGCCGTCGCCCAGCAGGATGTCGGTGCCGCGGCCGGCCATGTTGGTGGCCACCGTCACCCGGCCCGGCTGGCCGGCGCGGGCGATGGTGGCCGCTTCGTCACCGTCCTGCCTGGCGTTGAGCACCACATGGTCGATGTGGCGCGCGCTGAGCAGGGCCGAAAGGTCCTCAGAAGCCTTGACGGTGCGGGTGCCCACCAGCACCGGCCGGCCATCCCGCACGGCGGCCTGCGCCACCGCATCCACCACCGCCTGCCACTTGCTGGTGGCGTCGGCAACACAGCGCGTACCGCCCCAACTGCGTTGCGACGGCCGGTGCAGCGGCGCCCGCACCACCGGCAGGCCGTAGGTGCGGCCGATCTCGGCCGCCACCTCGGTGGCGGTGCCGCTCATGCCGGCCAGCCGCAGGTAACGCCGGAACAGCCGCTGGTAGGTGATGCGGGCCAGCGTGCCACGCAGGCCGGTCAGTTCGAGGTCTTCCTTGGCCTCGATCATCTGGTGCAGGCCACGCTCCCAGGCCCGGTCCGGCATGGCGCGGCCGGTGGCCTCATCAACGATCTGCACCTTGCCTTCAACCACCACGTAATGCTGGTCGCGGGCGTAGAGGTGCAGTGCGGCCAGCGCCCGCTCCACCATCTCATTGGCCTCGCGTGGAGACGCAAACAGCGGCGCTGGGCCGTCTGGTTGGCCATCCGGTGGGTCATCCGGTGGGCCATCCGGTGGGCCATGGTCCTCCACCACGTCGCGCCCGGCGGTGGTCAAAAAGACGCGGCGGTGCGCCGGCTCCAGCAGGTAGTGCTGGCCGGGCTGCAGCGCGGCGGCAATGCGCAGCGCGGCATCGCAGGGCGCACGCAGCAGGCTGCCGTCCTGCCGCATGGACAGGATCAGCGGTGTGCGGGCTTCGTCGATGAACACGCTGTCGGCCTCGTCAACAATGCCAAACACCAGCCCACGCAGCACGATGCCGGTGTCACGCGGGCGGCCGCTGCGCAGGCCTTCCACTGCCAGGTGCAGCGGGCTGGCGCGGTCGCCCAGCGCGGCGCGGTCACGCAGGTAATCAAAAGCCAGCTCCTTGTTGCTGGCATAAGTGACATGGGCGGCGTAGGCGGCGCGGCGCTGCGCCGGTGTCAGGCCATGCACCACCGCTTGCACCTCCAGGCCAAAGAAGCGGTACAGCGGCGCCATGGTGGCGGCGTCACGTTCAGCCAGGTAATCGTTGACAGTGATCACATGCACCGGCAGGCCGGCCAGCGCGGCGGCGATGGCCGGCAGCGTGGCGGCGAAGGTCTTGCCCTCGCCAGTGGCCATCTCCACCAGCGCGCCCTGCAGCAGCCACCAACCGGCCATCAGCTGGGTGCTGTAGTGGCGCTTGCCCAGCACCCGGCCAGCGGCCTCACGCACCACGGCAAACAGCTGTGCCACCGGCTCGGGCGCAAAGCCGTCGCGGCGCAGCGCCACCCGCAGGCGCTGCGCCAGCGCGCGCAGTTGGGCATCGTCCAGTGCTGCGGTGGCCTGGGCCAGTGCGTCCACACGGGCCACCAGCCGCAGCGCGCGGCGGCGCTCCAGGCCGGGCAAGCGCAGCAGCGGCCGCACCACGCCATGCCACAGGCCCAGCGCAATGCGGTCGTGCCACGGCGGCTCGGCGTCGCCGCGCTCGGCATAGGGCCGGCCCGGTGCCACGTCACCGGCGGCCAGCCGGAGCAGTGCCGCGCTAGACATCGAAGTGGGTGAGGAACAGCCGCCGCAACATGCGCCAGAGCTGGGTGGCCAGCGGGGTGTCCTGCAGCTCGAAGCGCACGTACACACGTTGGCCAAAGGCCACCGGCCGGCCCAGCGGCGCCAGTGGTTCGACATCGATCTCAAACACCCGGCCCAGCGTTTTGCGGCCTTGCGGGTCACGCGGGTCGGGCGCCAGGCGGCCACCGCTGGAGGCCAGCAGCGCGCGGCTGGGTGCTTCGTCGGTGCCGGCCGGCACGATGCGCACCACCCGGCCGACGATGACCTGGCCCAGATCGTCGGACAAGCGCAGGCCGACGCGCTGGACGGCGCCGGCCACACCGTCGATCTCGGCCTGCTCCACCACCACCCGCACCAGCGTGGCGCCTTCTTCCAGCACATGGCCCAGCACCTCGCCCTGGCGCGCATGGCGGCCCGGCAGGTCAGTGGGCCGGGCGACGGTGAACACGCCTGCGGTTTGTGCCGTGACCACCAGTGCGGCCGCACGCAGCCGCACGCGGGCCAGCGCGTCACGCTCCAGTTGCAGTTGCTGCTGCACGATCTCGGCGCGGGCCCGGTCAGCCACAAACTCGTTGGCGTAAACCGCCTCCAGCTCGGCCACCCGGGCCTCGCTCAGGCGCAGTTGCGCGTCCAGCGCTGGGTCAATACTGCGCAGCACCGGCGTGCCGGCCACCACCCGTGCGCCGGGCGCCACCAGCAGGCGGTGGATGAAGCCGGGCACACCGGCGCGCAAGGTGGCTTGTTCGGGCAGCCAGACCACACCCTCGGCCTGCACGCGGTAGGGCACGGGCCAGAACACGGCTGCCAGCACCAGCGCCAGCAGCACGGCGCCAGCACTGGCCAGGATGCGGGTGCGGCGCTCACGCAGGCCGGGGCGGCGGTTGATCTGCCCGACCACCCGGCCCAGCGGCACCAGCACCATCATGGCCACCGCCCACAGCGCCAGCACCACGCCGATGAAGAAGAAGCGCCCGCCGATGAACAGCGCGATCGCCACCGTGACCGACAGCCGGTACAGCGTGGACGCGAAGCCGTAAAAAAAGAACCAGGCCCGTTCGCCGTTGGTCTGTGCCGGCGAGTGCGCATCACGGCCACGCAGCAGGTAGCGCTCGGCCAGATAACCCCAATATTGAGCGGCACGCTGCGCCAGGTTGGGCAGCTCGATGACATCGGCCAGGATGTAATAGGCGTCGTAGCGCAGCAGCGGGTTGCCGTTGAAGATCAGCGTGGACACACCGGCCACCAGCATGACGTTGAAACACAGCGCCCGCAGCAACCCGGGCTCGGCATTGCGCCACAGGTAAAACGCCAGCGCGGCGATGAACAGCTCCACCACCATGCCGGCCGCGCCGACCAGCGCACGCGACCAGCGTGAGCGCAGCACGGTGGCCGCCGACGCATCCACATACGGCACCGGCATCAACACCAGCAGCATCACGCCCATGTCGTGTACCTCACCACCGCCGGCCCGGGTGGCGGTGGCATGGCCCAGCTCATGCAGCGCCTTGATGGCCGGAAACACCAGCGCCAGCAGCAGCAGGTTGTCGGCCTGCAGCACCCGGTCCGACAGGTTGTGCGTCAGCTCGGGCCAGGCCGGCGGCAGCAGCACCAACACCGGCAGCACCACAGCCAGCCACAACACCGCGCCGGCCGGGCCCCACAAAGCCCGCCACAGCGCCACATGGCGGTCGAGAAAACGCCCCGGGTCCCACAGCGGGATGCGCACCGCCATCGGGTTCATCCACGAGCGGCGGTGGCGTGCGCGCACTGCCTGCGCACCCCGGTCAAACAGCTCCAGTGCGTCGGGAGGCACGTCGGTGGCCAGCAGGTCGGTGTTGTGCAACTGGCCCAGCAGCTGGATCAGCTCGTCCTGGGTGGGGGCGTCGTCACCCAGCTGGCGCTGCGCCAGCCGCCACAAATCATCCACGGTGCGTTGGCCGTCCATCGCCGCCAGCACCAGCCGGGCGGCCGGCGTGAAGCGGTGTACCTTGCCCGAGGCCGGGTCTTGCAGCAAATACCACAGCTCACCCCGGTAACGGTGGCGGTGCAGCCGGGCGCGCGCCAGCAGGTGTGGCCGCAGCCCGGAGACGCGGTACCACAGGCTGCTTTGCAGCGGGGCGGCGGCGGCCATCGTGTGGGCGGCCCGCTCAGGGCATCCAGTTCCAGAACGCCAGGCGCAGCCAGTCAAAAAAGCTGTGGGTCCAGATCCACAGCAGGCTGCGCTGGCCCACCACCACCTTGCCAATGCCCTCCATGCCGGGGCGCAGCCGGTTGACCTGGCCGTCAACCTGGGCCTCGACACGGAACACATTGCGGCCGTCCACCTGGCTGGCCACCGGTGTCAGCGCGCTGACGGTGAAGGGCAGCGCATGGTCGGGCAGGCCGGACAGCACCAGCTCACCGTGCTGGCCCAGCGCCAGGCGGGCGATGTCGCGGTCATCGACCTGCAGCACCACGCGGTAACCGGCCAGCGGCGCCACTTCAAACAGCAGCTTGCCCAGCTCCACCGGCGTGCCAATGCTCTGGCTCAGGTCGCCCGACACCACCACGCCATCAAACGGCGCCAGCAGCGTGGCGCGGGTGAGTTTTTCTTGCGCCAGCGCCAGTTGCGCCTCGCTCTGGCTGATCTGCGCGGCCAACACACCCATCGCGCCACGGTCAGCCTGCGACATGGCCACCTGCAGCTTGCGCTGCAACTGCTCACGCTCAGCGGTCCAGCGCGCGCGTTCCAGCAGCAGGTCACGGTCGTCCAGCCTGGCCATCACCTGCCCGGCATGCACCGTGTCGCCAGCCCGCACCAGGCCCTGGGCGATGAAGCCGTCAAACGGCGCCACCGAGGCCAGCTGCACCGAACCCTCGATCACCGTGCGCGCCGCCACCCGGTGGTCGGCCTGCACCAGCGCCACCAGCAGCAGCAGCACGGCGGCCAGCACCGCGGCCAGCTTGAGGCCAGGATGCTGCGGCCCCAGCAGGCCTTGCAGCGCTGAGCGGGCTCCATCACGCCAGCGCTGCCACCACGGCCGCTCTTGGGCGCGCTGCAGCGCCCACACCGGCGCCAGCATCACGCCCAATGCACGGGCGATGCGCTGCTCTTCCTCATTGAACGGCGGCCCAGTATTGCGCTCGAAGCTGATCACGCCCAGGGTCTGCGCCTTGTGCTGCAGCGGCACCGACAGCATGGCCTGCACATTGAGCTGGCGCGCGGCCTCGGCATGGGCGATGGCGCCCAGTTCGTCACCGGCCGGCGCCGGCAGCACCACCGCCACACCCAGGTCCAGCACTTCGTCCATCGCATCGCCAACCGTGCGCACCAGGTCGGACCGCGCATCAAAGCTGGCCGTGTGCGACAGCGCGAAGGGCTGCACCCGCCCGGCGTCCTCAAAGCCGATGGCCACCCGCTGGCACTGCAGACGCATGGCCAACTCGTTGGCCACGGCCACGGCCGAGGCCTGCAACCGGTTGTGCTGCAGCGCGGTGGCGATCAGGTCACCCAGTAGCGAGACCCGGGCCAGCTCGGCCTCACGCTGGGCCAGGCGCTCGCGGCCAAAGTGGTCCAGCAACCAGGCGCTGGCCCAATGCACCTGGCGCAGCACATCCTGCAGCCCACCCACGGCGCCGACGCCGATGTCCAGCACCACCGCGCCCACCAGCCGCCCACCCACCTCCACCGGGTAACCCACATGGGCCGGGCCTTCAGCGCTGGCGTCACCCCCGTCGGGCGCGGTCACCACGCCGCTGCGCTCGCCCAGCGTGCGCTGCGCCACGGCGCCCAGGTATTGCAGGTCACGCTGCGGGTCGGGCCAGGCGGCAACCACCGCATACGGTGCGCCATCGGCCTCGGCTACCAGCAGCAGCCCGGCGCGGGCGTGGTCAATGCGTGAGGCCAGCAGCGCAAGCCAGCCGGCGCAGAACTCGGCGCGGTCGGTGGCGGCGACAAAACGCGCCCACGCCGCTGATTCAGCGCGGCTGCGGTGCTCGTCTGCGAGGGAATAAACCGGGGCTGGATTGCCGAGCATGGATCCGCAAAAACCTGGCGCAGGGCCGTGAACTGTCGCTGCTGCTTGTCGTCGTGCTGCTGTGCTGCTGTGCTGCTGTGCTGCTGTGCCGCTGTGCCGCTGTGCCGCTGTGCCGCCGGCCGTCGGCCGTCAGCCGGTGGTCACGGGCTCGCTGCCTGCCGTTGTGCTGGCCGCAGCAACTGCTGCGCCGGGGGCCTCTTGGGCTGCGGCCAGGGTGCTGACCAGCCTGTCCTTGACGGCATCAAAATTGCGCATCGAATGCAGATGCAGGTAGAGCAGTTCCAGCTCGTCGGTCTTGGCCAACAAGGCCAGGGTGTCACCGTCCAGCGCACGCAGCTTGTCCCGCTGCACCGCCAAAAAGCCGCCCAGCTTCAGCGTCTGGCCATCCGGGGTGGTCACCTGGGCCTGCATCGGGTCGAGCAGATTGAGCTGCTTCAGGCGCTGGCCAAAAGCGCGTGTGCGCTCAAAACTGGCCTGGTACTGCTGCAGATAGGCCAGCACCTGGCCGACATAGGCCGATGGCTTGCGGTCGGCGTCAAACAGCGGCTGGCCACGGCCCTCGGCGTTGAGGCCGGGGTGGGTTTCGTCAATGCACAGCGTCAGCGTCTTGCGGTCTTCACTGGACGAAAAGACAAACGGGTAGCGGCGCACAAAAGCCGGCACGTATTTGGCCTGCCACTGCTGCTGGGCTGACAGGTACAGGTTCTGCTCGGGACGGATGCCCAGCACCACCACCGGCAGCACCGCGTCACCGGCTTCGGTGAAGACGATGGCGTACTCGGTGGCCGCGCTGAGAAATTCCACCGCCATCAGCGGCACTGCGTTGATGCCGGCGCTGAAGGCATAACTGCCGGCACCGTCAAAAAACAGCGCACCGTGGCGGCTGGCCGACACCGGAACGGCCGATTGGTAGATCAACAACTGCTTGGACATCGGGTTCTCGCGGGGGGATTTGCAGGCAAGGCTATAGCGCGGTCAGGCGGGGCGCAATGGGCAGATGCACCTTCAATCCCCCGTTCGGGTTGAGCCGCTCGGATGTGGCGCCAAGCTGGTTGACAAAGCGCTGCTGCCATGCCGGGCTGCGCACGGGATCAACATTGGCTGCTGGCCGGGCCACGCCGGGCTGGCTTGCCAGACTGCTTGTCACACCGCTTGCCGTACCGCCCACCAGACCGCCCCAGTCGATCACCACCGGCGGGCTGCCCGCTGCTGCGGCTGTTGTTGGCAACAGCGTGGGCGCGTCCCACAGCGGGCCCGGCGTGGTGCCGGCCAGCCAGCGCTCAGCGGTGCTGCGTTGGCCTGGCACTTGCTGCTCGTCCATCACAGCGCCCGCGCTGTGGCCAAAGCCGATGGCATGGCCCATCTCGTGCGACAGCACCGACAGCAAGTCCACCCGCCCGGCCGCCGCACCGCCAGCCGTGGCCTGCAGCAAGGCGCCACGGCCGCGGAACTCGCTGTCGTCGGCAGGGGTCGGGTCAATAAACCAGCCCCGGCCAGCGGCGTCGATGTCGACCGTGATGCGGCCGTCCAGGTACTGGCCCAAGACATCACCGGGCAGGTCGGCCACCGTCACCTCGATGCGGCCCAGCCGTGCGGTGATCGATGTGTCTTCGACCAGCGACCAGCGCCGCACCGCCTCGGCGGCCAACTGGCGCAGCACAGCGGCGTCGGGGCCGGTGGTCTGCGCGGTCGCCAGTACGGTGGAGACCGGGCTGGTGGCACCGTCAGTGCCGGCGCTGCTGCCGGTGGTCGGGCCGTTGGCATCGGCACTGGCCAGCACTTGCGCAGCCGGCACCGACGCATCGTTGGTCTTGACCGTGACGCTGTCGAACGTGGCTGGTGCGCCACGTGCAAACAGCCCGAAGCGGCCGTCCACGGCAACGCCGTTGAAGACAAAGCCCACTGCCGCCACCACCGGTGCCTGGCCGGCGATGCTGAGCGTGGCGCTGGCGGTTGCGCCGCGCAGCGTGACACCCAGCACGTAGTCGGTGCTGGCATTGAGTGTGGTGTTGGCCACAGCCGCGTCGATGACCCAGTCGCCGTTGTTGCGGTGGCCGATCAGCAGCTGCTTGCTCACCACATCGACTGCGGCGAATTTGAAATCGGTGCCGCTGTAGCGGTCGAACACGATGCCTGCGCGGCCTGCGGTCTTGAACGTCGCATTCAGCTCCAGCAGCGATGTCGTCGACATCCGGGTGATGGTCGACAAGTTCAGCAACTGGACCGCAGTGTCGTTGCCGGCCGCCGGGTTGCCGGCGAGGCGGCCGCCGCTTGCCGCCCAGTTGCCGGTGGCCGAACCGGCCACGGCGGTGACCATCGGGCCGGCGCCTGTGGTGAAGTCGTCCGTCCGGGTCATGGTGGCCGATGGCGGCACGACTTGCACGGCGATGTTGTCCACCGCCCCGCGCGACTTGTTTGAGCCCACGCCGACCAAGCCCCAATTCAGGCCATAGTTCCAGCCGTCGATCACGGTCGGCGTGAAGGTCTGGCTGAAGTAGCTGGTGTTGTCGATGATCAGCGTGGCCGTGAGCCCGTTGACCGACAGCGTCACGTTGTACCAGGTGTCGCTCTTGATGCCACCGGGGACGGCCGCTTGTTTCAGCACCTGCCAGCCGGCTGCAGTGCGCTGGCCCATCTCCAGCTTGTTGGTCGCGACATTGAGACCCGCGAACTTGAAGTTCGTCGCGCTTTGGTAGTCAAAGATGACATAGCTGTTGGCGTCCCAACCCGCAGTGGGCTTGACCACCTTGATCGTGACCAGCACTTCGTAGTAGGCGGGCAGCGCATCGCCGACCTGGTACACCGCTACCGCATCGGCCTTGTTGGATGTCGATTCCACCTGCAGCGCTGCGCCGCTGACCTGCCAGGTGCCGCTGTCGGGCGCCAGTGCCTGCAGCGAGCCGTCATTGAAGTTGGCCGTGCGCAGCACATCGCGCTTGCCGCCGGGGATGTTGCCGGCCTGCGGATCGGCCGGCGCGCCGGTCTGGCTTTGCCAGGCGTTGTCCTTCTGCCGCACGATGCCGAGTTCACCCTCGGGTTCACCATTGCGGAAACGCTGCGTCGGGTCGGCATTGGTATCGGCCCAGCGCGTTGGGTCGGCGCCGTCACTGGCCGACAGCGTGTACAGGAATTCGGCCAACTGCGGCTGCAAGGTGCGGCTCACGGTGGCCATGCCGAAGGGCGCAAACGGCACCAGGTAGCTGTTGAACTCGCCCACCCAGTCGATCAGGCGGTCACCGCCGGTATTGGCGATCAGCACATCGCGGCCGGCGCCGCCGTAAGCACGGTCCTCGTAGGTTGGTTGGGTGTCGGGCTGGTCGTTGCGCAGCAGGTTGGTCGTGTGCAGGTCGTCGGCGTTGAGCAGGTCATTGCCAAAACCGCCGTACATGTCGTCGCGGCCGGTGCCGCCCACCAGCCAGTCATTGCCGGTGTCACCAAAGATGCGGTCATTGCCGTCGTTGTAGGCCGCCAGGTAACTTGTCGCCTGCTGGCCGTTGGTGTTGAGCGTGCCGCCCGGCACCCAGGTGCCTTCGTTGTTGGAGAAGTTGAGGAACCACTCCAGCCCGCCTTGGTCCGTGGTGTTGGCCGTGCCGTTGCCATTGAGCGTGATCTTGCGCAGCGGGTCGTACTCGTCGTAGAGCGCAAATTCGCCCGAGCGGCGTGTTGCATCGCGGTGCCAGCCGAGCGGATCGAGCGGGTTGTAGCGCAGGGCGTCGACCGGGTTGTACGGGCGGTCGTAGTCGCTGCGCGCCACACCGCTCAGCGCACCGCTGGCGCTGTACACCTGCGTCCAGGCACCGCCGAGCGGGTTGCCGCTGGTGTCCCGCAAGACGTTGCCGGCAGCGTCGCGCAGCACACCCAAGGCCTCGCCACCCGAGATCGCATCGTCGCCCGAGCCGCCGTGCAGCCAGTCGTGCCCCAAGCCGCCAAAGATGATGTCGTCGGCATTGTGGGCATCGGGCTTGCCCTGGTCGTCCACCGTCTTCTTGGTGATCGACGTGAATTCGTCGGCCAACGCATTGAAGGTCGGGTCCTGGCTGAACGGCGTCAGGTTGATCGCCTTCTTCATCTCGTCGTACACGTTGACGGTGGCCTGCTGGATCGTGCCCGGCGTGGCGATCGCCTCGTTCATCATGTTGCCGTTGAAGGTCTTGGTGTCCAGGTTGTCCTGCAAGAGCTTGGCCACGCCGTGCAGCGCCTCGCCGTAGACGGTGGCGTTGCGGCTGGTCAGGACGCGGCCGTCGTCACCGATCGCGCCGTCATTGCCGGTGCCGCCGCTGATCCAGTCGTTGCCGTAGCCGCCGATCAGGTCGTCGTCCTGGCCTTCGCCAAACAGCACGTCGTTGCCCTTCTGGGCGTACAGCGTGTCGTCGCCCGACTCGCCGTGCAGCTCGTCGGCGCCGCCGCGGTCGGTGGCGGCCTTCGCCGCGTTGGTATCAACACCGCCTTCGGTGTAGTCAAGGAACGAGACGCCACGCACCACGATGCGGTCGTAGTCGTCGTAGCGCTGGTTGACGCCAACCAGCGAAAGGCCGTCGTCGCCGTAACCGCCGCCCTCGCGGCTGTCGGCAAGGCCCAGGCCAATGCGGCCGTCGTCGGTGTTGGCACCGTACACGTCCCAGTTGTAGTTCAAGAAACCGCCCGAGCTGGAGACACCGTTGGGTTGGGCATCCGCCGCCGTCAGGTAGGTGCCGCGTTGTGTCGACAGCGGTCCGCCGACGGCAGTGGCCGCACCCACGCCCACCAGGCGCAGGATGCGCCCGTTGTCGCCGACGATGGTGTCGGCATCCTTGGCATGGCCAGCGCGTGTGTTGAGGATCAGGTCGTTGGTGGGTGCGCCGACAGCGGTGCTGGAGCTGGCCCGCGTGGCTTCGCCGATGTCGTTGCGCGTGATGTCGGTGCCTGCACCGCCGAACAGCAGGTCGCTGCCGTCGGGCCGGTACTTGGCGCTAAGCGTCTCGTCAACCTTGGTCGCATCGCTGGCCTTGGCGACCACCAAGCCGAACAGGTCAGAGCTGCCGCCGACGATGTCGTCCTGACCGCGGTTGCCAAAGACCACGTCATTGCCGCCATTGCCTTCGATGTAGTCATCACCGTCGAACCGGCCTTCAAAGCTGGCGGCTACCGTCAGGTCGGCCTGCGGGTTCATCGTGAAGCCGTAACCGGCCTGGCTGGTGGGCACCGTGCCGCGGTTGGCGCCGTAGCTGGTGAAGTCGGTGATGACCACCGTGCTGCCATCGGTGCGCGTCAGGCTCAGCTGGGCGGCGTTCAGGTTGTCGGCGTAGCTGGTGCGCGCCGGCAGCGTGCTGCCCAGGCCTATCGTGCCGTCGCCCTGGATCACGTCATTGCCGAGCTGGCCGAAGATCTCGTCCTCGCCCGCGCCGCCGGCGATGTAGTCGTTGCCGTAGCGGTCGGCCGGTGTTGTGTCGTGGTGGTCCAGCAGCTTGATGTGGTACTCGGCGTGGCCGCTGTTCTTGTCGATCACGAAGCCGTTGGCATCAACCGCGCGCAGTGCGTAGCGCGGGTCGCGCATCGCGTTGACGTCAGGGTGCAGCGGGTCGATGGCATTGGCGGTATTGCCCACGCCGATCAGCAGCAGCCCGTCGTTGGTCCCGGGTGTGATGCCGTAGATCAGCGTGCCGTCCAGCGCGCGCATGCGCACGTCGATCGCGTCGGGCCGGAAGCAGATGTCGGCGTTGTCGCCGGCAATCGCGTCGTGGCCGGCGCCGCCGTCAATGCGGTCGTGGCTGTCCAACGCGCCCGCCACATTGCTGCCGCCAATCAGGATGTCGTCACCATTGCCGCCGTACAGCGTGTCCTGGCCTTGCTGGCCCATGATCAGGTCGCTGCCGTCCTCGCCGAAGATCAGGTCGTTACCGGACCCGGTGTTGGTGCCGACATTGGTGGCCTCGAACAACAGAAATCCCTGGGTCGGAAAGTCGTCCCAGCAGATCGGCCGCAGGCTGATCTCGGGGATGAACGGGACGCCGTTTTTGCACTCGATCCGGCCCTGGTCGCCAAACACCAGGTCGTCGCCGGCGCCGGCGTAGAGGGTGTCGCTGCCGCCGCCGCCAAACAGCACGTCGTTGCCGCTGCTGCCGGTCAGGATGTCGGCGCCGCTGTCGGCGTCTGCAAAGCCGATGGTCTCGATTGAGCACACCGCGAACTCATGCACCGAGAACAGGGTGGCCGGGTAGTCAAACTCCTCGGCCGCAGTGAGCTTGGCGTTGTCGCCCAGCAGCAGGTTGCTGCCGTTGCCACCCATGATCACGTCGTTGCCGGTACCGCCGATCACGATGTCGTTGCGGTTACCGGTGGTGATGCGGTCGGCGCCGCCCAGCGCGGTGGCCGAGGCGATGGACCAGACGCGGTCGATGTCGTTTGGCCGCACCGGGTTGAGCGTGGCACCGGTTGTCCCGGCCATGCCGCCGGACGCAATGTAGGCCGCCAGCGTCTTGCCCGGCGTGGTGCTGACCAGCAGTTCCTCGGACAGGTAGTCCACCAGCCCGTAGTCGCCAAAGACGATGTTGTTGCCGTCACTCGCGCTCGTGGTCTCGCCGAAGTTGGCGACGATGGTGTCGCCCCCCGCGCCGCCAAAGACCATGTCGCGGCCGATGCCGGTGGTGATGGTGTCAGCGCCACCGTCTTCACCGGCCGTGCCGGGCACCAGCGAGGTGACCAGCGCAAACGTCAGCGGGTGCCTGTCGCGTGTTGCCGACGGCGCCGTGCCGATGAAATCGACCGGCTGGTTGAAGCCGACATCGATGCCGAGGATGCGGCCGTGGTCGCCAAACACCACGTTGGCGCCAGCGCCAGCGTCGATCGTGTCGGCCCCGAACCCGCCCAGGATGATGTCGTCGCTGGCGTCGTCGGTGATGGTGTCGGTGCCGCCAACGCCGGTGTCGATGCTCTCGATCACGTCCAGCGTGGCCAGGTTGGTATCGTCGGCGCGGTAGCCCAGGTGGCCGTGGTCGCCAAAGATCAGGTCTTCGCCAGCGTCGCCAAAGATGCGGTCGCCGATGAAGGCGTCGCCATCGGCATTGTTGCCGTTGCCGCCAAAAATGCGGTCGCGCCCGGCGTCGCCGTGGATCAGGTCGTCGGCGCCGTTGGCCGGCTGGTCGGTGCGGATGTCGTACACGTTCTGCACCGTCAACAGGCGCCGGTCGGCCGCGCCGCTCAGGGTGTTGAGCAGCGTGGCGCTGCGCGGCAGTGTGGCCGGCAGCACTTCAACCAAGCGGCCGATGACCACCGAGCGCAGGTACTGCGCATTCAGGCTGCCGGGCAGGGCGGGCACGTCCTGCAAGACGATGCCGTGGTCACCAAAGATGATGTCGTCGCCGTCGTTGCCGTTGATCGTGTCCATACCGGCCAGCAGCGTGTCGCGCGGCGGCGTGGCGGCCACCCGCAGTGCCAGCGGCACATCGCTTGTCGGCACAAACAGCGTGCGGGTGATCGGGTCGATATTGAAGCCCGAGTCGCCGTAGAGGATGTCGTTGCCCTGCTCGCCGCTGATGGTGTCGTTGCCCGAACCGCCCGCAAGCTGGTCGCTGGCCTGGCTGCCGCGGATGGTGTCGTTGCCAGCACCACCGTAGATCGTCACGCCGACATCGGCCGCAGCGATGCCCGTGCTGCCAGGTGCCGGCACCATCTCGCTCGTCAGCAGGCCGCTGGCGTCGATCACGTCGTTGCCGGCAAAGTCGAACGGGTTGGCAAGCGGGAAGCGCCAGGTCGCATCGCCGCTGGCCGCGCCGCCGGGTTGGGCAAAGAATTTCGCGCCAAAGTCGGCCGTGTCGGGCCAGGCTTGTGTGTCAGTCGGCCCGCTGCGCTCTGGCACGCCGCTATACCACAGCCCGTCCTGCGAGCTGTCGCCAAAAATCACCAGCGGTGAGCCCGGGCCGGCGCCGGCATTGACGGTGATGCGGTCGCCGCCGATCACGCCTGGGCCGGCGTTGGTGGGCAGGTTGCCGCCGCCCTGCACCAGCGTCAGCGTGCCGTGGCGCGCTACCCCCGCCGTGGCCGGGTCGTTGGCGTTTTCGGTTGCGGCCAGCAGCGTGCCGTTGATCACCAGCGTGTCGTTGCCCTCGCCCATCATCAGGTTGAGGATCTCGATGCTGCTCTTGCTGCCGTTGGTGATGAAGTTGCCCGCCGCATCCACCCGGATCTGGCCAAAGCTGATGCCACCCGGGAACACGCTGGGCTCGCCAAACGGGTTGGCGCCGGCCGCACCGAAATTGAGCGTCTCGGCCATGCCAAAGCCGGTGAAGGCCACCGAGTCGAGCGTGCCGGTCTTGTTGGCCTTGCTCGAATCGTCGTAGATGTTGAGCGTGTCGATCTGGTCACGCTCATCGGGCTGGAGCCCGATCGCGATCAACGCAGCGTTCCACTCCTTGGGCAGCACCACCGCATCGGTCAGCGACCGGTCGGCGCCGCTGACGCCGCCTTCAACCGCGAGCGGGCCGAACAGCTGGCTCAGCAGGTGCGGCTGGGCCGCAAAGGGCTTCAGACTGTCGGTGCCAGCGGCCGCGACGAAGCCCGGCACACCGGTGACGGTGACGGTTTGCGCGACCCACCACGGGTGGGCGGCGTCACCAAACGTCAACTGCGAGGGTGAGGTGGTGGTCTGGCCATCGGTCACGGTGTTGATCGTCACCGGTGCCGTCGGTGCCATCGTCAAGCGCACCGTGTAGGTGTCTGTGGTCAAGCCGTCCTTGGTCACGAAGGTCTTGCCATCGGTCTGCTGCACCAGCACGCCGGCGGTGTCGTCGTCGTAAACCTCGACGCCCAGCAACTCACTCAGGTTGTCGTATGCGTTGGCGCTGCTGGCGTTGACGACGCTGTGGCGGACGGCAGAGACGCCCGCGTCTTCGCGGCGCTGTTCGATGCCCAGCGCCGAGTCGTCAGTGGCAGAGACGGCGATGGCCACGGCCTGGTTCCAGTTGCCGCCCGCGCCGCCGGTGAAGGTGATGAAGGCGTGCGCCTTGCCGTCGGCCGTGGCGGCGCCAAAGCTCAGGCGGGCATTGGCCAGCGTCAGCTGGCCTGCGTCGTAGGCGATGTCGATCGTGACGTCCGACGTTGGCGCCTTGGCCAGGCGGATCGAGTAGCTGTCGCTGATCCCCGTGGTGGCGTTGCCTTCCAGCACCAGCGTGCCGCCGTTGCTTTGCTCGATCACGATGCCCGGTGCGTCTTTGTCGAGCACCGTGACTTCAACGTTGCGCACCGCTGCCTGGTCGAAGATGGCGAGTGTCTTCTGCTGCGGTGTGAGGCCCACGTAGGAGTCGGTCGGGTTGGTGATGACCGGGCCGTCCAGTGCCGCGTTGACCACAACCGCGTCCACCGCATGGCTGATGGTCACGACACGTGTACCCTCGGCCAGCGTGTCGGGCGCGGCGACCAGATACACCTGGCGCTCGGTGGCGTAATTGCTCGCGTTGAACACCAGCACAACCGAGCGGTTGCCGACAAAGGTCTGCTGGCCGTTGACAAAGATCTCGCGGTAATAACCGTCCAGCGACCCGTTGCCGTCCACGTCGCGCAGCAGCAGCGGGGTGTTGGGCGCGGCGGCGGTGGACGTGCTGATCAACACGCTGTCGCCATCGGCCACATCTTCTTCGTCGTTGGAACGTGCGGCCGACACGGTGACATAAACCCGGGTGCCGGCGGCCGGCGCAACGCCCAGGCGCACGGTGTAGGTGTCAAAGCCGCTCACGGCCGCAGCGGCTTCATCCACCGCTGTGCCGGTGCCGCTCTCGGTGATGATCACCGCGCCCTGTGTCGGGTTGGCGATGTTGACGTTGACGCCGGCGGCGAGCAGCTTGTCATAGCCTGCGTCGCCCGCCGACACCACCTGGTGGTTGATGACGCCGCCACGGCCCTCCAGGTCGCGGCTGACGATGGTTTCGGTCACGTCGCCGGCCACATTGACGGTGTCGCTGCCCAGGCCGCCGATGACCCGCGTGGCCACGCCAAACGGTGTGCTGACGACAAAGATCTGGTCGTCCCCCTCCAGACCGTCCACCTCGACCACTTCGACGTTGTCGTAGCGCACGCTGAGGCCGGCGCCGAAGATGCCGTCCTTGGTGACGACGATGTTGTCGGGGAACTCGGTGCCCAGCACCACCACCTTGTCAAAGCCCGCGCCGCCGTCGATGGAGACCGGCGCGTTGACGTTGTACTGCACCGTGTCATTGCCCTCGCCGGGCTTGATCGTCGTTTGCGCTGCGGTTGAAATCGTCAGCAGCGGAATGGCTGCGTTGGTGAGCGGGTCGATCTTGATCGTGCCGTCGGCGTTGGTCTGGGCCAGCGCAAACGCACGCACGATGAACTGGTCGCTGCCAGCGTCGCCTTCAAGGCGCAACTCGGCCTGATTGCCGTAGACAACAAAGCTGTCGTCGCCACTGCCACCTTGCGCCACCAGCGGCATCGAGACGCCGGGGCTCAGGTGGCCGCGTGTTGTGGCAATGGTCTCGAAGCGGTCGGCCACGGCGATGTTGTTGAACACCGTGTCGTCACGCAACATGCCGTAGAGCTGGCCGATCTGGAAGCGGTCGGCACCGGCGCCGCCATCCAGCGTGGTGATGGCGGCGTTGTCGTCAACGTAGAACTGGTCGTCGCCGCCCTGGCCGTGCACTGTCAGGCGCGCGTTCAGGTCGATGTCGTAGTTGATGCGCTGCAGGTCGGTCGGCCGGTCGTTGGCGGTGCTTGCATCGGTTTCGCTCAGCGCATTGCCTGGCGTGCGCACCTGGCTCAGCGTGCCGTGCAGCAGCGCCACAAAGGCCGGGGACTCCGCTGCTTCACTGGGGATGAAGCTGGTGCGGCGCAGCAAAAAGATGTCGTCAACCGTGCCCGCCAACAGGCTGTCGCGGCCAAACACGTCAAGCGTGTCGCCGCCGTCGTCCTTGGCGCCGGTGTCGAGCACGTTGATGACGTAGTTGCGCTGCGCGCCTTGCGAGCCGGTGGTGTTGACGGTGTAGTTGTCGGCATCGGCCTGGCCGTCCAGCGTCAGCGTGTCGCCAATGCCGTTGCGGTCGATGTGCATCGAGCCGAGTTGGTTGACGGTGAAGATGTCTTCGCCATCGTCGGTCAGTGCGGCACTGCTGTTGTTCTGGCTGCCGAAGACGGTGGTGTTGGCGTCCAGGTCGGTCTGGTTGAAGGTGAAGGAGTCAACGTCGGTATGGCCGTAGATTTCGGTGAAGGTCTTGGCGTTGGCATTGAAGCTGGCCAGCGGCAGCAGCGCCGCGTTGATGTTGCCAACCGTGCCCTGCAAGTCCATCTGCGTGCCACGGCCGGCATCGGCATTGGCAGGATCGACGTTGTTGGTTTTGAGCAGGCGGCGCGTATCGCCACGGATCGTGACGCCGTGGCCCGCCAGCCCACCAGCGACGGTGCGGCTGCCGGCACTGCTGCTGACCTTGTCGCCCACCCACAGCACGGCGGTGGTGAAGGCGGTGATCTCGCCTTGGCTCACCGCCGTGGCGGCGCTTTCAAAAATGCGTGCGGTGGCTGTGCCCCCACCCGCCATCAGCACCAGGTTCTCGGCATTGGCCAAGCTGGTGTCGGGCACGGTCAGGCGCAACTGGCCAGCCAGCGCACGGGCGGCCAGCACCTCGAGTTGGCCGTTGATTTCGGTGATGAAGACGTTTTGCGCGGCTTGCGCAAACAAGCGGCCGCCGCTGCGGGCATCGATGTCCAGGTCGTCCCCGTCCAGGCCGATGCTGCCGCTGGTGCCACGGGCATCGAGGTCGATGTTGAACGCAAAAACGTTGACCGCGTCGCGCACGCGGCCGTCCAGGTCGGTGAAGGTGTTGACCACACCATTGGCGTCCAGGTCATTGTGGCCATCAACGATGGAGCCGTCGCGCCCGACCAGAGTCACGTCACCGCCTGTGGAGGCCACATGGTGCAGCCGCAGGTTGCCGGTGGTTTCTTCGATGTAAATGCTGAGTGGCGCGTCGGCCTTCAACACACCGGCCTGGGCCACCGCCAGCACCGAGTTGTTGGCCTGCCGCACGTTGACCACATCGTCCAGATCGGTCTCGATGAAGTTCTTGACACTGCCGATGCCTGCGGCAGCCGTCAGCGTGATGTTGACGCCGGTCACATCGGCCGCACTGTCGCCTTCGTCATCGGTGTCGTTGAAGGCATCGATGATGCTGGCCGGTGAGCTGAGCGTCACAAAGTCCGTGCGTGAGGTCACGCTGCCCAGGCGCAGGTCGCCTGCTTGCTCGGTCAGGTCGACAAAACCGTTGCTCAACACGTCGATGTGGCCGGTGCCCAGAATCTGCGTGATGGCCAGCACATTCACCAGCGTGGCCGTGTCCCCGGCGTCGGCCGCGTTGACGACGATGTTGCCAGTGGCTGCTGTGCCGTTGGCGGTCAAACCGGCGGTGCTGCCGGTCTTGAACTGGTAGGTGGCGGTGATGTTGCTGCCGTTGTTGCCAAAAAACGCCACGTCCTGAAAGGCGGTTGCGGCGGACACCAGGTCATCCGGGCGGAACTGCACCGCGTACAGGTTGTCCAGGCTGTCGTTGACGCTGAACGGATCGTTGGGTGTGCGCACCAGCACCTTGCCGGCACTGCCCACACCGGTCTCGCGCACAGCCGCCTGCAACAGCACGTCGGCGCTGCCATTGCCCAGCAGGCCGGCCTCGACCCGCTCGACTGTGAAAACATGCGGGTTGACCTGCACGGTGGACGGCAGTGTGGCGCCCAGCAGGGCAGCCGGGTCACGCAAGCGGCCTTTGAGGTCGAGGTAGCTGTCACCGCCAGAGCGGGCGCTCAAGGTGGTGCCGTCGGTCACCGTCAGCAGGGGCCCGCCGGCCTTCTGGACAGTGTGCGTACCGGTGTTGATGTTGGCCGGGTCCACCGCGATGGCCACACTGTTGAACGCATTGGTGGCGTTGGTGGCCAGCCGGATGCGCAGGTCGTCGATGCGGATGACCGTGTAGTTGCCATTGGCCAGCCCACCCAGCGGCGCGCTGCCACCGTTGTAAGTGACCACATCACCGGTTTCGAGCAGGTGTGCAGCGTCAAAGGTGAACAGCGGGCCTTGCACCAGGTCAACGCTGATGCGGTTGCGGCCGCTGGTGTCGTCGCCGTCCAGGTTGGTGGCGTCCTTGTCGTAGCCGATGACGCCGTTGACGGCGCTCATGGTCAGGCTGCGGGTTTCGATCAGCGTGCCGCGGTCGGTGCTGTACCCGCTGCGGGTGCGGCCGGTCTCGCCCCGGTCGGTGAAGGCGACGATGTCGCCCCGTGCAGCGGTGATGGTGGTGCGGCCAATCGGGTTGTCAATAAAGCCGGTCAGCACGATGTCGGTGGCAGCAGTCGGGTGCAGGTTCTCGATCAGCACATCGGACGGCCCGGCCATGCGCTTGAGGTCAAAGGTCAGGCTCACCGTGGGGGCGATCAGGTCTACCAGCGGTTGGTCGGTGGTGGCCAGGCTGATGTTGCCGATGATCAGGTGCTTGGCCGACGCATTGCTGATGCGCACCCCGTCAAAGGTCTCGCGGAAGTCGAACAGCGACTGAAAATTGTTGCCCACGCTGGCCACCGCGTCATCAATCACGTCCGAGCGCATCAGCACCTGGCCGGCGTTGGCATTGACGATGTCGGGGATGATGATTTCGGTGGCAGTGCTGGTCACCGCCAGACCGGCGGGCACCACGGTGATGCCACCGGACGAATCAATCGTCACCTCAGGGCTGGGCCCGGGCAAGACCACCAGGTCGGCATCCCAGGTCACGGCGCCGTTGCCGTTGGCCACCGGTGTCTCGTTGGTGGAGCCGCCATCAAACAGCGCGCCGTCGCGGCTGCCATCGTCGGCATCGGGCGCGACATGCACACCAAAAGTCTCTGCCAGCAGCGACAAGGAGCTGTAACCCGCCACGGTTTCCAGCGGCCGCGTGCCGGCGGCAATTTGCGCAGCGGTCAGCGGGATGCGCGGGCCGGCGGTGATGCGGCCATCGTCGACCGTGACGACATGGGCGTCAGTCTCGGCGGTGGCGGTGGAGACGGTGGTGGTGTCGCCGGCAAACGCGTCAGAGTCGGCACTGGCGATGGACTGGATGGTGATGCCGGCATAACCGCCGCGCAAGTCCACCCCGCGGGTGCCGATCAGGCGCACACCGCCATCCACCTCGACCCGGGCGTCGTTGCTCAGCGTGGCGCGGGCAGTGGCATCGTTGTCCACGCCCAGCCCACCGGCGTTGGTGGTGGATTTGGACAGCAGCGCCACGTCCTTGCCATCGGCCACCACGGACACGGTACGCGCCTGCACATTGGCGTTGCTGGCAATGTGGCTGCGGGTGGAGCCGCTGTTGATGTAGGCGTGGGAATCACCATTGGCATTGGACCCCAGCCCCGCCGCCGACACGCTGGTCTCGGCCTTCAGGTTGCCACCCAAGGTGCTGCGGATGGCCAGCGCGCCACCGGCCAGGATAGGCGCCGTGCCGCTGATTTCAGCCAGTGTGGTCGGCGTGAAGTCCGCCGTGGCATCGGCCTCGGCGATGTCCACCAGGCCACCACCCTTGGCGCGGGCATAAGCATCCTGGGTCGAGGCGTTGTAGCCCTCCACCGTGATGTTGCCGCCAGTGCTCACCGTGCCACTCAGCAATGCCGTGGCCGTGCTTTGTGAGGCGTTGATGGTGGCCACGGAATGTTTGACCGCCACCACCCCACCACTGCCGTTGGTGGTGTTGGTGGACGCGTCGCTGATCGATTCGGCACGCAGCGTCAGGTTGCCGCCGATGGTGATGGCAGCGCCCGAGCTGGCATCCACCGTCTGCGTGATGGTGACGGTTGAGGTGTTGTCCGCCACATCCACCAGGCCACCCGATGAGGCATCCACCGACGCGGCCGAGCGCCCGTCACCCGAGGGCGGAGAGACCTGGGCCAGCGAAACGCCCCCCGCGCCCAGCAGCTTGTGGGTGCCGGACGGCAGCGTGGTCAGGCCATCGGTGATGTTCACCCGCAGGCGCTGTGTGCCGGTGGTGGCCAGCAGGTCCAGCCCTTCACGGCCAATGAACTGGTTGCGTGTGGGCGCGGCCGTTTCAGGCAGGTAGCTCAGGTCGATGGGCGACCCGGCTGGTGTCAGCTTGAGCCGGAAATGGTCGGCATCGACAACATCGACGTAATAGGTGCGGCCGGACACCAGCCCGCCCAGCGTCGGGTCGGACAGCGTGTGCAGGGTCTGCGTGTCGGCGGGCGCCTCGTTGATGTCGATGGCGGTGATGGGGATGGAGTTGTCACCGGCGCCCGGATCGGTGTCTGGCTTGCCCACCGCCCGGTCATGGGTTGTTGCCAGCTTCAGCGTGTTGGCATTACCGGTGCTGATGACGTAGTAGATGCCGCCATTGACCAGCGCACCGCCCCCTTCAATGCCGATGGCCGCGCCACCGCTGACGCGGTACTGCACCGCCTCACCGGCCGCAAAACCGTGGGGTGCCGTGAAATAGATGGTGTCGGAGTCGTTGTAGATGAAGTTGCCGCTGCCATCCACCGCCGGCGCCCCGCTACCGGTGAACTGCATGTCGACAAAAGGCGCGGCAAACTGGCGGGTCACCGCATTGCGGTAGGTCACCGCGTCACCAGTGGCAAGACCGTGGCCGCTGATGTTGATGGTCTCGCCCAGCGCGGCCGGCAATGCAGTGGTGTCCACCTGGGTCTTGGGCGAAAAGTTACCGGCGCTGCCCGCCGCAGCGGCGGCGCTGCTGGTGAACAGCTTGACGGTCTGCGCGTCGATGACCCGCACAAAATATTTGTTGCCCAGCACCAGCGCGCCGGTGGACCCGCCGGGCGCGTTGCGGAACTGCTGCGCCGTGGCCCCGCTGGCCCCTTCAAAACCGTCATAGACCAGCGTATCGCCTGTCAGCAGGCCGTGGCCGCCAGCAAACACGATGGTGTCGAAATCGGCATTGACGCCGTAGCTGATGGTCTTGCCACCCGAGGTTGTGGTGCGCGATGTGCCCTCAAAGGTGACACCGAGCTTCAATTGCACCTGGCCGGCCACGCTGCCCGGGGTCGAACTGAGTACAAAGTACTCGCGGCCGTCAGTCAGGCCACCGATCGCTGTGCCGCTGCTGTCGTACTGCACCACGTCACCAGCGCCCAGGCCAAAGTCGCCGTAGGTGATGGTGTCGCCGTCGTCGGGCAACAGGTTGGCATCAGCGCCGTCGCCATTGCCGTTGACCGCGATGACGGCATCGGTGGGCGCGGCCGTTGCCGTCTGGCGCAGCGCCAGCACCGCCACATTGCCGTCGGCGGTGATGCTGCTGCCGCTGGCGATGAAGGCATCCACGTCAGGATCGACCTTGCTTTCGCTCACCGACACACCGGCGCTGATGACACCGCCGCCATAACCCTTGGCAGTGGCATCGGCCTCTGGGAAGTACTCGGCCTTGACCGTCAGGTCGGCATTGCCGATGCCCAAGGCGATGTTGACGATCACGTTCGTGCCGATGCTGGCCTCGATGGTGGGCACCGTCTCGGCCGTGGCATACGAGCCGCGGCCACTGACGATGCCGCCTGCCGCGGCTTTTGATTTGGCCGCCGCCTGGTCCTCGGCAATGGCATGCACGGTGACCGTGCCGCCGGTGATGTTGGCGGGGTTGGCGGCGGTCGCATTGGCGATAGTGGCCTTGGTCGACCCGTTGGCAAAGGCATGGGTGCTCATGGTGCCGACACCGGCCACCAAGCCAAATGAGAAGCTCTCGCCCTCGGCCAACGACAGGTTGCTGGCGTCAGCCTCCAGTGTGATGCCACTGGTGCCATGCACATCGGCACCGGCAGCAAAGGTGGCGGTGGTCTGGGCGGATGCGGTGGCACTGGCGTCACCGCCGTTGACACCCACCAGCAAGCCACCACCTGACGGCGCCGCCTTGGCATGGGCGGCACGGTCGGCAAAGCTCTGCGCCTTGGCGTTGACGGCACCGCCAGCAACGATCTTGGCACCGCTGCCCACCACAACATCAACCACCGGCGACGCGGTGGCCTTGGCGATGGAGACACCGATCTGCAAGCCACCGGCCACGCCATAGCCTTCAGCCACCGCTTCGGCGTAGTTGTCAGTGTGGGTGGCGCGCAGCTCCAGGCTGCCGGTCAGCTGCACATCCACACCGCTGCCGATGGATGCCTCCAGCGCCGGTGTGACCACCACCCGGGCGTCCACACCCGAGCCCGATGCCAGGATGCCACCCGAGGCGGCCAGCGCATGGGTCTTGGCGCGGCTGTCGGCATCGGCCGTGACCCGCATGCTGCCGGCCTTGAGTGACGCGGTCGAGCCCGCATTGCGTGACTGCACCTGCGCACGGGTTGTGCCGTTGATATCAGCACGCACGATGACCACCCCAATGCCCACCCCCAGCCCGACACCAACACCATCGGCCTCGATGTCGATCTCGTCATGGCCGTTGGCCGCCACCTTCAGTTCGCCGGTGATGTCGGTGGCCACATCGTTGCCGATCACGGCTTTTGAGTCGGCACTGATGGTGACCACCGCCACGCCGCCAGCAGCACCGCCAATGCCACCGGCACCGATGGCAATCGTCATCGGCTCAAAGCCGGGGTAGTTGTCCACATCGGCGTTGGCCACCGATTCCACCGCAACACTGCCCACGGTGCCGCTGCCGGTGGTGCTGATCTTGGCAAAGTCACCCAACTGCGCGGTGGCGCTGCCATCGGCGGTGATGACCACCACCGACGCACCGGCGCCGGCAAAAAAGCTGGCCCCCACACCCAGCGCCGACGCACGCACCGTCACATCGCTGACGGCCTTGATGCCCACCGTGCCGGCCTGGGTGATCTGCACCCCGCCGGCCGCACTGGCCGCATCAGCCAGGCCGGCAAAGACGCTGCCGGTCTCGTTGAACACCACCACCCCGCCGGCAATGCCGATGACGCCGCCGATGCCACCGGCAAAAGCCAGGGCGTCGATGTCGAAGTCGAGCTTGCCGTCAATGAAGACACCCTGGCCGGCTGCCGTGCCGGCCGACAGCACACTGCCAGCGCGCACTTCGGCGCTCACATCCTGGTCGGCATTGACGACGATGATGGATGCGCCCACCCCGGCGCCGACCCCACCACCCAGGCCGCCGCTGATGATCTTCAATTGCGAATCCACACGGGCGTCGAGGTCGATGTTGCGCAGCGCGGTGACCGTGTTGTTGCTGCCGATGAAGGCGCTGGTGCCCGACGTGACGGCACTGGCCGGCGCGCTGACCGCAGTGCTGACCTTGTTGCTGGGCGAGTTTGTCGTCACCGTGCCTGCCGCGCTGCTGGTGCCGCCCTTGACAGCATCGGCCGACGCCGTGGCCAGGCTGTGGCCGCTGCCACCGGCCGCGCTGATGACCAGCGCGGTGTTGTTGCTGGTGCTGTAGGCCAGTGCAGCGGCCTTGGTCGGCGCCAGTTTGACCAGGGTGGCGTCACTGCCATCAACGATGGCGTAGTAGGTGCGGCCATCCACCAGCCCGCCGATGGCGGCGCTGGCCGTGCCCTTGCGGTAGACCACCGCGTCACCGGTGCGCAGCTCGGGGCTGGCGGCAAAGTCAATCGTGTTGCTGCTGACATCGGCGGCGCTGAACGCACTTTGCCCGCCGTAGGCGTTGAGCGCGCTGACCGCGCCGGTCGGGCTGGTCTGGCCGTCCACCACCGATTGCATCGAACCGGTGGTGCCGGTCAGTGAATCCTCGCTGGTGCTGCCGCCGGCGTCTGCGCCGTTGCGGTCATAGGCGTAGCTGCCGCTGAAGTTGCCACCCAGTGAATACACCGCCACCGCGCCGCCCACACCAACAGTGCCCACCGCCGCACTGACCGTGACGCTCTGCACATCCAGCTGCGCCAGTGCATGCACACCCACATCGAGCTGGGCGTCGATGACACCCCGGTCGGCCGTGCTGCTGTCGCCGATGAAGGCGCTGGTGTCGTTGCGCACGATGCCCACATCCACCCCACCGGCCAGGCTGCCACCGCCTGAGCCGGCGATGACACCGTCCACCATGAACATGTCCACCGTGTTGGCCGCCGCCACGTTGATGCGCTGGTCACTGTCCTCGCCACTGGTCGCTGTGTTGACTGACGCCCCGCCGCCGATCGAGGCCAGCGTGTTGGAGTCGATCACCGACACCGTCACCGCGCCGGCCAGGCCGACAAAACCACCCACACCGGCGCTGGCCGAGACACCGAACAAATTCTCCGACGATTGCGCCTGCACCAGCACCCCGCTCATCGCCGCGCTGCCAAACGTGCCGTCATCGGCCTGGTCGCCGTTGAGCAAACCGGCCACCGCCGCGCTGTTGGCGCCAGCGTCCACCGTGGCATTGCTGCTGATGTGGGCGTCGGTGGTCTTGTTGATCACCACCACACCGACACCGGCACCGGCGCCACCACCGCCGATGCCCACGCCCACCGCGCCGGCAATCACGTCGAGGTCGGTATCGTCGCTGGCCTGCACCAGCACATTGCCACCTGCACCCGCCGTGGCGTCGCTGCCGATTGCCGCGGTGGTGGTGTTGTTGAACACCAGCACCGCAACACCCGCCGCCACGCCCACCGTGCCGCTGCCGGCAATGGCCACCGCAATCGACAACACGTCTTGCTCGGCCTTGGCGCTGACGACGATGTCGCGCTTGGCGTCCACGTCGGCCGATGTGCCGATCTTGGCCTCGGTGGTCATCGCCATCACGGTCACATCGGCACCCGGCGTCACCGCCACGGCGCCGGATATGCCACCCGCCCCGGCAATGCCGAGGTGGTAAAAATCATTGGCCGCCGCCACTTGCACCGTCTGCAACACATCCGCGCCGGTGTTGGTGTCCTGGTTGATCTGCGCGTTGTCGCCAATCTGCGCGCGGGTGGTCACGCTCATCACGTTGACCGAGGCGGCGATCTGGATCGCCACGCTGCCGCTGCCACCCACGCTGACCCCCGCCGACTCGACATCGTCGCGGTTGGTCGCCGTGACGGACAGGCCGCGAAAGCCCGTGTTGCTGGCATTGCCCACGCTGCGCTGACCAGTCAACGCAGCGTCGTCCTGGTCGGTATTGGCGCCAATGCCGGCCGGCGCGGCAACCTCCGCGTCGCTGTTGCTTTGGGCCACATAACTGGCTGCAGTGAACACGCCGGTCAACGCGGCCACGGCCGTGTGGCCACGGGCATCCACCGCCGCACCGGCGCCCACCAGCGCTTCGGTGGTCTTGCTGACGATGGGCACTGCCGCCCCACCACCCAGGCTGACACCGCCCGCACCGGAAATGCTGCCGCCCACCACGTCCAGCGTGGTCTGGTCGTCGGCGGCGACCACCACGCTGCCATCGGCGTCCACGCTGGCCGCCGCGCTGATCTGTGCACGGGTTGTCAAGTTCACCGTGTTTACCGCCGCACCACCGGCGATGCCCACCGCACCACCCGCGCCCAAGGCGGCGCCAATGATGATCAACTGCTCATCCGACAGCGCCTGCACCCGCACATTGCCTTGCGCAAACGCGCTGCCACCCAGTGTGGCCTCGGTGGTCTTGTTGAGCACCACCACGCCCACACCGGCGCCAGCACCGACCTTGCCACCACCGGCAATGCCCGCACCCAGCGCGATGACATTGCTGTCGTTGTCCGCAAAGACATTGATGCCCTGGCCGGTAGCGCCGTTGTCCAGCCCATTGGTGCTGACGCCGGTGCCCAGGGTGGCCTTGGTGACCTCGGTCATCACCACCACGCCGGCTGACGCTGCCACGCCCACCTTGCCACCACCGGCACCTGCTGCGGCAATGACGATGGCGTCCTGCTGGTTGGTCGCGGTGACCGACAGGCCGTGGAAAGCCAAATCGGTGGCTCGCACATCGGCGTTGGCCGTGGCCACTGCAGCGGCCGCGCCCAAGCCCAGGGCTTCGAGCACCGCGTTGTTGCCCACGCTGGCTTCAACGGTCTCGCTCTGCACCACCGTGGCACTGGCGATGCCGATGCCGCCCAGGCTGCCGCCAATGGCCAGGCTGCCGGCCACGGTGATGACATCAGAGCGGTTGTCGGCGCGCACGATCAGGTCACCGTCGGCCTTGACGCTGGCACTGCTGCCCACCGTCGCCTTGACCGTGTTGTCGCGCAGCAGCACACCCACCGAGCCGCCAAAGCCCAGGCCGGCGCCGCCGGCCACACCGGCCTCGATCATCAGCACGCCAAAATCGGCGTCGGCGTTGACGGTCACGTCGTCCAGCGCATCCACGATGGCATTGGCAGCGATCGTGGCCTGGGTGTCGTTGTCGATGTCCAGCACACCCACCGACCCGTCCACCGCCACACCGCTGCCACTGAAGGCAATGGCTGCGGTGACGGTGACCGACAGGATGTCCAGCGTGTCCACCGCGTTGACCGTGATGTCGTCCCTGGCCTTGACCTTGGCACCGCTGCCGATGGCAGCGCCGACATGGCGGTCAATCAGTTCCACATCGGCCGACGCGCCGATGCCCACCTTGCCGCCGATCGCCAAGCCACCGGCCACACCCAGCATGTGCATGTCGTCACGGGCGTTGACGATCACCGACTGATCAGCCTCGGCCGCAAACTCACTCTCCTGGTTGACCTCGACATTGGCGCCGATGCCAGCATCCACCGCACTGGTCAGCGTGGTCACGGCGGCCGATGCGGCGATGGCGAGTTGCTGCCCACCGGCGCCTGCAGCGGCGGCGGTCTTGATGTCGTTGAAGGCGCGTGCGCCGATGCGCAGGCCTTGCACGGCGGCGCCGTCCGGCGCCAGCAGCGCAGCGCCGATGCCAAAGCTGCCGATGGCGTAGGCGTCGATCTCCGCGCCGGCCTCGACCTCGGCCTCCACATCACGCCGCACATTGATGTTGGCGCCAGCCAGGCCGATGCCGGCCTTTTTGCCAAAGGCCGCGCTGCCGCCAATCACCAGCACATGGGTGTCGTCAAAGGCGTCGATCAACGCGTCGCCTGCGGCGCGCACATCGGCGCCACTGCGCAGTTCGGCCTTGACGGTATTGTCCAGGGTCTGGGTGCTGACCACGCCGGACAGGCCGACGTTGTTGGTGGCCACCAGGCTGGCGGCGATGGACAGCACGTTTTCAAGCGCGCTGGCACGCAGCGCCAGGTCGTCACCGGCAGTCACCACGCTGCTGCCCACCCATGCCTGCACATCGGTGGTGATGACACCAAAGTCCAGCGCCGCACCAACCCCCACCTTGCCGCCCAGCGCCACCGCGCCGGCCACCGAGATGATGTTGACCGTGGTGTGCGCGTCCACGCTCACGTCGCCGCTGGCAGTGACCGTGGCGTTGTCGCCAATCCAGGCGTGGGCGGTCTCTTTGGCCAGGCCCACAGTCACCGAGCCGGCGATGTTGGCCGTGCCCTGCAGCTTGGACAAGGCCGCGCCCGCCGTGACCGCCACCAGGCTGTCGCTGGAGGTGGCGCTGATCACCACATCGTTGGCGCTGACCGTGGCATCCACATAGGCCTCGGTGTTGCGTGTCAGGTCGTTCATGCCAAACCCGCCGGCAATGCCGATGCTGCCTGACTTGCTCTTGGACAGCACAAACGCACCCGTTACCGCCACGCCGGACGCGCTGGTGTCGGCGCTCACGCGCAGGTCGCCCGGTGTGCCGTCCAGTGTGGACACGGTGGTGCCTGCGACAAACGCCCGGGTGGTGTCGCCCAGGGTGTTGATGGCCACCGCGCCAGAGATGCCCACACCGCCGGTCTTGTTGGTCGGCCCGTTGCCCTGCGCGTTGCTGGGGCCCTGGCCACTGGCCGAGCCGCCGACAAACGCACCGGCAATGGCCACGGTGATGGTCTGCTCAGCCACATCGGCCGCCACGGTGATGTGGCCATCGGCGTCCACGCTGCCGGCGCTCACCACGCTGGATGCCAGGCGGTTGCCGATAAAGGCCTCGGTGGTGTTGGCCACATCGGTCAAGGCAATCGCGGCGCCTGCGGCCACCTTGCCACCTTGCTCCACCGCGCCGGTCACCTCAACCGCCAGCATGTCGGCATGGGCAATCACGTCGATGTTGCCACCGCTGTCCAGCACGGCATGGTCTTCCACCCAGGCCCGGGTGGTGTGGTGGGCGTTGCTGTTGAGGAAAGAGCCGGTGATGCCGACCTTCTCGGCCACACCGCCCGACTGTGTCACGCTGATCAGCAGGTCATGGTTGTCGGCGCGCACTGCCACGCCGCCCAGGCCGGCCTTGACCCGTACGCCGTCCTCGATCCAGGCCTCGGCAGTGCCGGTGTAGTTGATGCCGAGGTAGGTGCCGCCGATTGCGTTCTGGCCCTTGTTGCCGGCCGCGCCGGGCTTGCCGGCCACGCTCTTGATCAGCGACAGCGGTGTGGCCATGCCCGCGATGTGGATGGATTCGACACTGGCCTTGGCCAGCACGGCCACCGCCTGCGTGGCCAGCGCCACCAGCAGCGGGTCCTGGTTGACCAGTGCGCCCTCACCAATGTGGGCCTTGGCCGTGTTGTTGACCGTGATGATGTTGATACTGCCGCTGATGGCGACCTTGGTGGTCTCGCCGGTCTCCTTGTCCTTGGCGCCGGACGAGGCCTCGGTATAGCTGGTGGCCAGCAGGTTGGGCACGATCAGCTTGTGCTTGATGAAGGGCTTGATCAGGCCCAGCAGCTTGGCGTTTTCGGCCAGGGTCTCGGTGCCGAAGGTGGCCACATTGCTCAGCGCGGTGGCACCGTCGCTCAGCGCCGTGCTGACACCGTTGATCGGGTCGGTCGGGCTGATGGCCGGGTTGACGGCAATGGCGGGTGTCGGCGCCAGGAAGGGGCGGAAGGCGATCAGCTCGCGGAACTTGTCGTCGATCTCGACCTGGTTGGGGATGATGGCGTCGGCACGCACCGTGATCAGGCCACGTGCGTTGAGCCTGGCGCCGGTGCCAACCACTGCGTCGGCGGTGTTGCTGTAGTCGGTGACGGCAACCCCGCCGGCAATCGACACGGTGGACGCCAGGGCCGCGCCGGCAATCGCGATGGCCTTGAAGTTGTCCTCCGCGTAGGCGGTGACCCACAGGTCGCGGTTGGCAAACAGCGTGGCCGTGCTGCCGACCGTGGCGTTGGCGTCGTTGCTGCTGACCGCCACCGACACCGCGCCGGCAATGCCGATGGCGCCCGAACTGCTGGCCGGCGCCAGGCCACCACTGGTGGCGCCGGCCATGCCGGCGGCCTTGCCGGCCATGCCACCAAACGCCGCGCGCTTGATCTTGGCGGCGGCAAACACATCGTTGTTCAGGGCTATCGAGCGGGCGTCGATCTTCACGTCACCATCGCGTGCAGTGACTGCGCCGTTGACCTCCACATCGGCGTCCGACTCCACAAAGCTCAGCGACACCGCCACCGCATTGCCGAGGTTGGGCACCTTGATGCCCTTGATCTTGGCCTTGGTTTGCACCATGAAGTTGTTGGTGTCATTGGCGCTGACCGTGACGTTGTCGCCGAACACTTGTGCCCCACCAGCGATGGTGGTGGTGGCCTGTGAATCGGCCTCGCCATAACTGACACCAATTGCCGGCCCCGGCACCAATTGCTTGAATCTCGCGGCAATGAGGGGTTGCATGCCGGACACGACCTTGACCGCTGCAGTCATGGTGTTGTCCACATCACTGGCAATGCCCACATTGCCGGCGGCGTTGACGATGACACCGGTTTGCAGGTCCACGCTGGCATGTGCGATGGACTGCGCGTAAGCCACACCAACAATCAGTCCCTTGACCTTGACCACCACGTCCGACACCGCATGTGCCAGCACCGACACATCACCGCTGGCAATCAGCTGCGCATTGGCGGCCAGCGTGATGCTGCCGGTGGACGAGCCTTGCACCGCATGGGCAAAGTATTTGTTCAACACATTGGTCAGCGCGCTGAAGTTGCCCAGGATGTTGCTGGGCAGCGCGCCGGCCAGGCTGCCAAACACATCGGCAGCGGTGGGTGACTGGGTGGGATTGTTCGGGTTGACGATGTTGTTGGGCACGATGCCCTTGATCTCGACAAAACGCGCCAGCTCATTGGTCAGCGCCAGGCCCGAGCCGGCTGTGAAGCTCAGCGTCAGGGTCTTGCCGTCGGCCGAGATGGCGGCCACCTGGTACAGCGCATTGTTCTCTTGCGACAGGTCAACGCTGATGTTGCGCCCGGCCACAAACCCGTCGTCCAGCCAACTGCCGGTGTTGCGGCTGATGGTGCCAGTGGCCGCATCAAAGCTGATCAGCGGGTCGGCCATCGACACGATGTAGCTGATGTCGGCGGCTTGTGTGGTTTCGGCCGTGAAGCCGCCAAAGCCTGGCGCTGAGACGGTGAGCGTTGTGGCGCCGATGGCCGTGACAAGGTAGCCACCGTCATTGCCCAGCGAGCCTTCAACCGACACCTGCTGGCCTACTGCAAAACCGTCGGCCGCCCAGGTGCCGGACGAGCGGGTGATGGTGGAGCCGGCAAACGACAGCGTCACCGCGTTCAGGTGGGAGACGGTGGCGTCGGCTGTGGTCTCGTTGACAAACGACGCCGCGCCCAGATCCAGGGTGATCACGCCACCGGCCACCGCGACGATGGTGAAGCTGCCGTCGTTGCTGGTCGAGCCGATCACGGCCAGTTCGTCGCCCACGGCAAAGCCTGCCGCCCAACTGCCGCTGGTCCGGCTGATGGTGCTGCCGGAGAAGGTGACTTCGACCGTGGTGGCGTCTTGCTGGGTTGCGCCCTCTTGCACACCGCCGTTCAGCGAGTTGACGCTGGTGATGTCGGCGCGGCGGGTGGTTTCGTTGCTCAGCGATGCAGCGGCGCTGAGTGTCATCACCGTGGCGCTGAGCGACGCGATGCGGAAGTCGCCGTTGTTCAGCGCCGTGCCGACCACCACAATCTCCTGCCCGGCCACAAAACCATCGGCCAGCCAGCTGCCGCTGGTGCGGGTGATGGTGTCGGCGCTGCCGGCATTGGCAAAGGTCAGCGGCACATGGCCATCGAGTTTGACATTGGGGTCAATCACCGCCAGCGGCATGTCGCCGGGCGAGCCCTGCGCGGTGATGCGCACACCGGCGGGCGCCGTCTCGGTGCTCAGGGTGTCGGCCGCCTGCAGTGTGATGGTGTTGCCCGACAGTGATGCGATCAGGTACTCGCCGTCGTTGTCACCCTCGGTGCCGTCGTCCGGGCCGTCCAGGGTGCCACGCACGGTGATGGTCTGGAATTGCTTGAAGCCGTCGGCCGCCCAGGTGCCGCTGCTGCGGGTGATGGTGTCGGCCAGCAGGCCGTTGTCAGCAAAGTTGATGGTCGGATTGCCCGTGACCACCTTCACCACCTCCAGCACCGGCGTGGCCGCTGCCTCATTGCTCAGGTTGTTGCCGGCTGTCAGCGTCATGACCAGGGCCGAGACCGAGGCCACCGCAAAAATGCCGTTGTTGTTGGTGCTGCCTTGCACGTCGATGTATTGGCCGGCCGCAAAACCATCGTCCAGCCAGCTGCCGGACGAGCGGGTGATGGTGTCAAGGTTGGCGCCGCCCGCGTCGGCAAACGTGACTGTGATGCCCTCGGGCAGCGCGGGCACAAAGATGTTGGCCAGCTGGGCCGGGTTGAACCCCTGCAGCGCGATCTCGTCGATCTCAAAATCAGCTTGCGTGCCGTTGTTGGCCTCGACCTGCAGGGTGATGTTGCCGCCGCTGAGCACGGCGCCCGCGCCGATGCTGATGGCGCCAGCCGCCGGCAGGCTTTGGTACACCGGCGTGACGGCCGTCCAGGTGAGCGGGAAACCCGCGTTCACGCTGAGCGTGATGTCACCACCGGCCGTGATGTTGTGGTTGGTTGCGATGTTGCGGCCAGCATTGACCAGCAGCGAGCCATTGAGCTTGACCTGGCTGGTCAGCGTCACGTCCTCGGGGTCGTTGACCACCAGCTTGAAGGCGGCCAGGCCGCTCAGGTCGGCCACGGCCAGGCTGTCGGTGCCAAAGCCCAGGTTCAGCGTCAGCATGCCGGTGGGTGATGGCGACGGCACCGGGATGATGACGGGCTGGAAGCTGCCGTTGCTGGACGACAGCGTCAGGTCGGTGCCGCTGATCGACAGCAGCACTGCGTTGTCGTCGTTGGTCAAAGTGTCGAAATCGACGGTGACATTGCCGGCGGCAATCACCACGTCGGGTGTGACGCCAGACAGCAGCACCCGCGGCTCCATCGCCTCGAACAACACCTTGCGCCGTGGTTCGGTCTTGACCCGCATTGCACTGCGGGCACGTTGCGATTGGGACAGCCGGGCGGCAAGGTGTTGGATCCAGTTCATGGTGCAAAACTCCGGGCACGGTGACTTGAAAAATCGGTGGCGCTGTAGACGCCTGGGGGCCGCCACCAAGCCTTGCCATGCCAACCCGAAAAGGGGGTGCGCTGCCTGCTGCACCAGTGCGCTACTCAAGCGCCCCGGGCCATGACATCGCGCCCGGCAACGGCTTTGCCTGGGAATGAGCCTGGTTAACCCGTGGAAAGTGACACAGGCGACGCCTGAAAGCTATTGGTAAAGCGGCGCCGGCGCCCTTCATTCGTGGGGGTCTTCCGCCGCGATGCCCTCACGTGGCCGGTCGGCCGGGCGCCCTGGTGCTGCGCCGCAGCACCGCCGGCCGCAGCCACCCGGATCGCTTGTGGGTGACCCGGCAAGCCTTGATTTCAGGCCCGGCATGGGCCGGCATGCACGGTCAGCGGCCCGCTGCCAGCCAGTCCACCGCCCGGCGCAGCCCCTCACGGCCGATGGGCACCCCTTGCACTTGCAGTGCGGCCTCCAGCCCGCCCAGGCAGCCCAGGATGGTGGCGGCGTTGCTGTCGCCCAGGTGGCCGATGCGGAAGGTTTTGCCGGCCAGTGGCCCCAGGCCGCCGGCCAGGGCCACCCCAAAACGGTCGCGTGCCACCAGCCGCAAGGCGTCCACGTCCAGGCTTTCTGGCACGCTGATGGTGGTGACCGAGACCGACCGGCTGGCCGCATCTTGTGCAAAAAAGCCCAGCACACCGGCCTCGGCCCAGCCGGCCACACAAGCCTGCACCGCACCGGCCAACAGATGGTGGCGGGCATACACGGCATCCGCGCCTTCCAGCGCGATCAGCTCAAACGCAGCCTCCAGCCCGGCCAACAGGGTTTGGGGTGGTGTGCCGCAAAACTTGCGGTAGCTCAGCGGGCTGTCGCGCAGCCGCCAGTCCCAATAAAAACGCGGCGCGGGGTTGCGGTTGGCCACCGCCGCAGCCTGCGCGTCCACCGCCACCCAGCCGATGCCGGGCGGCACCATCAGGCCTTTTTGGGATGCACCCAGCACCACGTTGGCCGGCAGGTCGTCCATCAACACCGGGGTGCAGCCGGCCGACGCCACCGCGTCCACCACCAGCAGCGCCGGGTGGTTGGCGGCGGTGATGGCGGCGCGCAGCGCGGGCAAATCACTGGTGATGCCGCTGGCGGTGTCGGTATGCACCGCAAACACGGCGGTGATCTGGTGGCTGCTGTCGGCCTGCAGCGCCTGGGCCACGGCCGCCACGTCAATCGGCCAGCCCGGCCGCCACGGCGTGCGCACCACGCTGCGGCCCAGGGCCTCGGTCTGCACCGCCCACGACTCTGAGAAATGCCCGGTGCCGGGGATCAACACCACGCCGCCGGGTGGCAGCAGGTTTTCTACCACCACCTCCCAGGCGCCGTGGCCGTTGGTGGCGTAGAAAAACACGCTGGCGTCGGCGCTGTGCAGCAGCCGGCGCAGGCCCACCTCACAGGCGGCGATGGTGGTGTCCAGCCGGGGGTCGCTCATGTCCATGGGCTGGCGCGCCATGGCGGCCAGCACCGCGTCGGGCACCGGCGTGGGGCCGGGAGATTGCAAAAAACGGCGGCCGGGGATGCGGGCTTGGGTGGGCATGGTGGCGGCGGGTTGTTGGGTTGGGGTGGAGGGTGGCGTGGGCGGCCGCGGGGGCGGTTGCGGGGGGTGGTCGCACGGCGGGTGATTTGACAGCGTGGCAGCAGCGCTGAATGTTGGTGTTGGCCTGGCACCCACCGTCAGCGCTTGAACGGCGCCAATTGCGGGTCCAGGCACTGGTGCAGTGTGCTGGGCAGCTTGGGCAGGCGCTGCGCCAGCACCCGGCGGATGAACACCGGCGCGAACCAGGGGCCGGTGTCGCCGCTCCACACGCCGGTGGCCACCACCTGCAGTTGGCCGCCCTGGCGCTGCAGCGGCACGATGGCCGGGTCCAAGGGGGCGGTGGCGGCGGCGGCGGTGTCAGTGATGCCAGTGGTCGCAGCTGCATTGGCCGGTCTGTCCCACTGCACCTCGGCCAGCAGCCATTCCGCATCACCGCTGCCCAAGGCCAGCAATTGCACCGGCCAGGCCGCCGCTGAGGCGGGTGGGCTGTAGGCGGCCAGCACCTGTTGTGCTTCTTGCCAGCGGGGTGTGCCGGGCGCTAGCCGGGTCACGCTGTTGCAAGCCCGGGTGCTGCGCTGCCACAGGCCCAGCAGGCGGCCGGCCGCGTCCACCGGCTGGCCGGCCAGCTCCAGCAGCACGCCTTGGTCTTGGGGCAGCAAGCGTATTTGCGACAACACGGCCAGCATGCTGACGATCAGCAGCAGCCCGCTTGCGGTGCGGCGGCGCATCAGCGTGTTGTGCTGTCAGCCACGCGGGTTTGCCAAGCGCATCAGCCCAGAAACCCACGCACCGGCAACGCAGCGTCCCGCTGCAGCCAGTTGTGCGCGGCGTAGCGGGCCCGGCCGTCGGTGGCGTGCAGGGTGTAGGCATGGCGGCTGTGGGCTGAGCGGTTGGGCGCGCTGTAGTGCGGCAACCGGCCATGGAAGCACACCAGCGTGCCGGCAGCCACCTCCACCGGCACGGCGTTGCTGGCGTCGGGCCAGGGGGTGGCATCCAGTGCGTCCATGCGCACCGTGTCCACACCGTGTTCGTCCACAAAGCGCACAAAGCGCTCACGCAGCGGGCCGCCGTGGCCGCCCGGTTGCACCCACAGGCAGCCGTTGGCCTGGGTGGCGTCCTCCAGCGCAAACCAGAAGGCGGTGACGCTGCCAGGGGTGGTGTCAAAAAAGCTGGCGTCCTGGTGCCACTTGACCTCACCGCCAATGCCGGGCTGCTTGAAGATGTACATGGACTGCCACAGTTGCGCGTCCACCAGCCCGAGGTCGGCGGCCAGTGCGGCCAGGTCTTGGCCGTGGGAGAACTGTGCAAACACCGGGTCCAGGTCATGCATGGCATGGCCGATCTTGTTGATGGACAAGGCCTTGGCCTGGCGCAACTGGCCAAGCTCGTCAAAGGCTTCTTCCTCAAAAAAGCACTGGATGCCGGCGGCCGATTGCAAAAAATCAGCCCCGGCGCTGCGCCGTGCCTGGTCAGTGGTGGAGAAGATGGCGCGGTGGGTGTCGGCATCAAACGCGTCCACAAGCTGCAGCGCGCGCTGGCGCAGGGCGTTGATCTGTGCGGCGGTTTTGAAGCCTGGCAGCACCAGGTAGCCGTCGGCCTGGTATTGAAGTTGCTGTTGTGGGCTCAGTTGCAAATTGCGCATGATTTGATGATGCCATCCTCGCCGAATGTCCCTGCAGCGCCGTGCGCTGCGCCACCTGTGCAACCCCACCAAAGGCCGCCATGCTGATCCGCAACGCCACCCTGCCCGACGGCCGCACCGGCATGGACCTGCTGGTGCAGCAAGGCCGTTTTGCCGCCATCGGCCCGCAGCTGTTTGCTGGCCAGCCGGCACCTGCCGGCGTGCAAGAGATCGACGCCCAGGGCTGGCTGCTCAGCCCGCCGTTTGTCGACGCCCACTTTCACCTGGACGCCACGCTGAGTGACGGCCTGCCACGTGTCAATGCCAGCGGCACCCTGCTGGAGGGCATCGCCCTGTGGGGTGAGCTGAAACCGCTGCTGACGCAAGACGCGCTGATCGAACGGGCGCTGCAGTACTGCGACTGGGCGGTGGCCCACGGCCTGCTGGCCATCCGCAGCCATGTGGATGTGTGCGACGAGCGCCTGCTGGCGGTGCGGGCGCTGTTAGAGGTCAAGCGCCAGGTGGCGCCGTACCTGGACTTGCAACTGGTGGCGTTTCCGCAAGACGGCTTGTTGCGCGCGCCCGGTGCGCTGACCAACTTGAAACGCGCGCTGGATTTGGGGGTGGATGTGGTGGGTGGCATCCCCCACTTTGAGCGCACCGCCGAGCAGGGCGCCGAGAGTGTGCGCATCCTGTGTGAGCTGGCCGCCCAGCG
Organism: Betaproteobacteria bacterium; assembly: GCA_043759535.1. GTDB lineage: Bacteria > Pseudomonadota > Gammaproteobacteria > Burkholderiales > Burkholderiaceae_C > Pseudaquabacterium. Next base: position 38,532 of record JAYVLI010000344.1, read on the forward strand.
TGGCCTGCGGGTGGACATGCACTGCGACGAGAGTGACGACCCGCAGTCGCGCCACATCGAGACCCTGGCCTTGCACACCCAGCGGCTGGGCCTGCACGGCCGGGTCACCGGCTCGCACCTCACGTCCATGCACTCGATGGACAACTACTACGTCAGCAAACTGATCCCGTTGATTGCCGAGGCCGGTGTGCATGCGGTGGCCAACCCGCTGATCAACATCACGCTGCAGGGCCGGCACGACAGCTACCCCAAGCGCCGCGGCATGACGCGGGTGCCCGAGCTGATGGCCGCCGGCGTGAACATCGGCTTCGGCCACGACTGCGTGCTCGACCCCTGGTATGCGCTGGGCTCGGCCTGCATGCTGGAGGTGGCGGCGATGGGCCTGCACGTAGCACAGATGACCTCGCTGCAAGGCCAGCGCCAGTGCTTCGACGCCGTCACCGTGAACGGCGCACGCATCCTGGGGCTGGAAGGCTACGGCCTGGAGCCTGGTTGCCGCGCCGACTTCGTGCTGTTGCAGGCGCGTTCGCCCGAAGAAGCACTGCGCCTGCGCGCCCAGCGTTTGCTGGTGGTGCGGGGCGGCGAAGTGCTGTCGCGCATGGCGCCCGCCACCGCCGGCCTGAGCCTGCCGGGAC
>JAYVLI010000345.1:0-8624 GCA_043759535.1 Betaproteobacteria bacterium
TGGGTGGCCAGCTGTAGGTGATGTCCACACAGTTGGCCGGACGCTCAACACAGAATTTAGCGCCCTTGCCCAGCCACAGCATGTCTTGGGTGCGGTCGTCCACACTGTTGCTGTTGAAGTCAGCCAGGTCGGCATTGAGGCGGAACAACACCCGGTGGCCACCCGCCTTGTCGGCCGAAAAGGCCTTGGAGTAATACACCTTGTAATCGGCCGGGTTATCGTCAGGCCGCCCCACCTCTTTGCCCAGCACATAACGCACAACACGCTTGGCCCCAAACGGGTGGCCACGGAAGCCGTCTGCACAGATCACGATGGCGTCGTCATTCAGCGTGGGCCAGAGTTGCTCAAACTGGCTGTTGATGCAGGGCGTGTTGAGTTCCGGGTTCAGCAATTGCTCGGGGCTGGGCGACAGGTTGTGTGTCAGCAGCACCTTGGCATCAAAGCCCAGGGCATTGAGCTCATGGCACAGCGTGTGCATGACACGCACACCGGCGCTGACACAGTAACTGGGCGTGATGATGATGTAGGGCCGGGTTTTCATGGCGGTGTGTCCGTGTCAGGTGGATGGTGTGTTTCGGCTGACCCGCGCCATCAATGCTTGAACAAGCCGTCCAGCCCACGCCGCACCAGGTGTTGAATCGCATCCACGTCATACGGCCCATTGCGGATCTCGCTGTGCTGCCCGGCTACAAACGGCACCAGGCGCGACAGTTTGCCGGCCAGCAACTCACGGTAGGCATGCTTGTCCAGCATGTATTTGCCGCTGGCGTGGCCGTCCATCAACAATTGCAGCCATTCCAGATTGGCATTGAGCGCGGTGGACCTTTTGCGCTGGTCTTGCCCGCCATGGATACGGAACGAGCTGAGTGCCTCACCGATGTACACGCAGTGCCGGCCATGCATCAACTCCAGCCAGGTGGACAGATCAGACAGCACCGCATATTGCTTGTCACAAAAGCGGCCAAAGCCTGCGCCGATGTCGGCCCGGCGGTACATGGCGGTGGTGGGCTCACCTACCAGGTTCATGCCGTTTTTTAGGATGGTCTCGCCGAATGAGCGGCCCTCCAGCACCGTGTCGGCGTCAAACAGGCGCTGGGTGCCGGCCATGGGTGCCAGATCGTTGCCATCGGCATCAATCAATTGGCGGAATGACGTGACCAGGCCGACCGTTGGGAAGCCCACAAAGTAGTGCAGCATGCGCGCCACCTTGGTGGGGTGGAACAGATCGTCGTCCATCAAGAAGTTGACGTAGTCGCCTTTGGCGCGGCCCAGCGCATTGAGCCAGTTGTCCATATAACCACCACCGTCTTGCGCATGGAACTGGATGCGTGGGTCAGCCGCCATCTGTGCGGCCACTGCTGCACGGGCAGCGCCATTGCCACTGTTGTCGCTGATGATGATTTCCACGTGTTCATGCGTTTGCGCCTGCGCGCTGCGCAGCGCCAGCACCAAGTAGTCCGGCCGGTCATGGGTGGGGATGACGATGCTGACCAGGGGGTTGGTGGTGACGCTCATGCTGAGTCCTAACGCAAAAATTGAATGGTCAACGGGCAATGGCGAGTAAACGCCGATGGCAGTACTTATTGCAGCCAACCCGCCAAACCACTGCCCAAGGACAACAGCGTGGCATTGGTCTGTTGGCCGTCATGCAGGGCATTGATGTATTGCACCCGCAGGCTGTAGTGGTCGCTCTCGGCGGCAATCACATCAAACAGCGACCGGCGGCCCAACTGCTGCCACTGCTGCAGGGTGAAATTGCGCAGCCGGTCACTGTCGCGCAGCACCAGGCTGACACGGCGCAGCCGCTCGAACGCAGCGGTGGCCTGTTCATGCGCATCCACAATGCGCTGGCGCCGCAGCTCCAACGTGTCAGCGCGCTGCAGGCCCGCAGCCTCGGCCCGTTTGCGCGCTGCCTGAATAGAGTGGCCAATGCCGGGGTTGAACAGCGGGATATTGACCGACACACCCGCCGTGACACTGCCATTGCGCGGGTTGCCACTGCCGGCCGCCAACAGCGCACTGCTGCCCACAGTCCAGCTGACTTGCGGCTTGGTGCCGGCCTCGACCGCGCGGGCCATTTCGCGCAGCGCGGCAGCATTGGCATCCAGCTGGGCAATGTCGGATGAGCGTTCAGCAGCCGTCAGCAACTCGGACAAGTCGGGCACAGCCAGCAACAGGGTGCTCATGCCTTCAGTGCCGGGCAGGCCATCACCAGCAATGCGGCGCAACCTGGCCTCTACCTGACGCGCTTGTGAGGTGGATTGCACTTGCTGCAACTCGGCCTGCTGCAGTTGTTTGCGGGCTTGCACCAGCTCGCTGGTGCGGCCTTTGTCGGCCGCCACAATGCTGTCCAGCGCCTGCACCAGGCAGCCCATTTTGCGCACATGCTGGCCCCAGATGACCGCCTGCATGCGGAAGCGGCTGCGCTCAAACGCCAACGAGGTGGTGGACAGCGTGAGCTGTTCTTCAATCGACAAAATGCCCAGCCGCGCCACCTCGGCCTGCTGGCGACGCCAGTCCACCAGGCGGTCCGCCCGGCCACCATCAAACAGCGTCTGGCTGAGGTTGACCCCTGCCCGCGCCTGCAATTGTGAGCCGGTGCTGTCACCCCCCCTGCCGCCACTGGCCACCAGGTTGGGGTTGAGGGATGCAAACGCGCTGGCCTGCGGCAGCTTGGCGGCTTTGGCTTCGTCCACGTCCTGCGCAGCAGCCTCGGCCAGCAGGCGGGCTGCGCCAATGCCGTTGCTGCGCTGCAGGGCGTCTTGCACCAGGGTTTGCAACTGGCGGCGGGGGTCACGTGGTTCGGAGCGTGGGGTGTTGGCTGCAGCCGTGACTGCAGCCGGCAATGCCGGGTCGGGCTTGTCGTCGTCGATGCAGGCGGCGTGCAGCGGTATCAAACCGCTGGCCAGTGCGGCGCCGGCCAACAGTTTTGACCAACGCGACCACACACCACGCGGCGACAACGCTTGCGCAGCAGTGAACTGGGATTGCGGTTGTTGGGGCAACGTCATCGGTTGGGGCAAAAGTAGGCCCACGCTGGGCTCTGGTGCTTCAGCTGGCAGTAGACGATGGCCGACCGAGCCGTGATCTGGCGAATCCCAGCCACTTCACCTGCTTGTTCCACCCTGCGGCGCCAGCAGTAAACCGCCATGCCGTGCCTGCGCTGGCAAGGTCTGTTCATTCACTTGTCATCCGTCGTTCATGTGCCTGCACAGCGGCCCACGACAATGATGGATGTTCAGCAAAAAACTTGCCACGGCGTTGATGACGCTGGCCATTGCCTCGTTGCTGCAAGGCGGTATCGCTTGGTGGGCAATTGACGCAGCAGCCAACAATGTGCAACGCGGCCGTGTGGCCAGCGATGTTTTGGCGGGATTTTTGGAGCTGTCTGCCACCAAGCAGCGCCTGCGCACCTGGCTGTCGCAAGCCTTGCTTGACGCAGGTGCTGACCCGCAGCAACGCGACAGGCTGCAAGCCGACATGGCGGCCACACTGACCCGTTTGGAATCACTGGAAGCGTCTGCGGCCCAACTGGACGGTGACCGCGCCAGCAGCAATCCAGAGCATTTGCAGCGCCAAGTTGGATTGGTCGTCTTGCGCCGCAGCCTTGACGAGCTCGGCGCTGCCATGGGCACTGCGCATGCATTGCCGCCCGGTGCCAACGCGGTCACTGCATGGACCGAACTGACACGCGTATTCAACCTGTCACAGGGCCAAGACCTGCGCTCGTTGCTTGCCGACAGCATTGCGCGTGAACGTGCGGCAGTGGCGCGCGAGCGGGCGGCGGCAGACCGGTCACTCGGTCTGGTGCGTGGGTTTGCGCTTGGGGCTACCGTCACCATCGCGCTGGCTGCAGCGCTGCTGTCGCTGTACTTTGCACGCGCATTGCGCCGGCCGCTGGATGAGCTGAGCGCCGGTGCCCAAGCACTGCAACGCGGTGACCTGCAGCACCGCATACCCGACAACCGGCACGATGAGTTTGCGCGTTTTGCCACACGGGTGAATGCCATGACGGTTGAATTGGCACAACACCGCCAGCGTGAGGCTGAAGCGCGCCAGCGGCTTGAAGACCTGGTTCAGGTGCGCACGGCCGAACTGCAGCAGGCCTTGCTCACCCTGCAGCAATTTGATGCAAGACGGCGCAAGCTGTTTGCCGACATCAGCCACGAACTGCGCACACCGACCACGGCAATCCGCGGCGAGGCCGAGATTGCGCTGCGGGGCCGCGAAAAGCCAGTGGATGAATACAAGGCAGCGCTGCTGCGCATCGTGGATGCGTCAACCCATCTTGGTGTGGTGATTGATGATTTACTGACCATGGCACGCAGCGATATTGATGCACTGGCTTTGAGCCGGACACCGCTGAATGTGGCTGAACCGCTGCGCGATGCCATTGAGCAAGCCCAAGCGCTGGGCCGAGAACGCCGCGTGCGTGTGGAGGGCCCAATAGGCCACACCGGCTGCATGCCGGTGCTGGCCGATGCCCAACGCTTGCGCCAGCTCTTCACGCTGCTGCTCGACAACGCTGTGCGCTACTCCCATGCCGATGGTTCGGTGCAGGTGCATGCCCGCAAACTGACAGACCCGCAGGATGGTTTGTTGTGGGAACTTTGCATCGTCGATCAGGGCATCGGCATTGACAGGGATGAACTCCCGCATCTGTTCGAGCGTCATTTTCGGGGTGACCTTGCACGGTTGCACCATGCGGACGGCAGTGGCCTGGGTCTTTCCATCGCGGCCGGTTTGGCAAAGGCACATGGCGGCCGTATCGTGGTGGACAGCCAGACAGGACGTGGTACTGCGTTCAAGCTACTGCTGCCTGTTTTGATCAACGCACCCGGCCTTGTTGGCATGCCATGAATATTTTGATTGTTGAAGACGACGTGCGGGTGGCCGCTTTCCTGGAGCGCGGTTTGCGCGCCGAAGGCTACCGGGTGCAGGTGGCGCGCAACGGCAACGACGGTTTGGCCAAGGCGCGTGAAGTGGCACAGCAAATGCACAACGACGCCACACCGGCCTTGCTGATTTTGGATGTGATGCTGCCCGGCATGACAGGCCTGGAGGTCTGCCAGGCCTTGCGCGCAGGTGGTGTGCAGTTACCGGTGCTGATGCTGTCTGCACTGGGCGCACTGGAAGACCGCGTTGCAGGTTTGCGCCTGGGCGCCGATGATTACCTCGCCAAGCCATTTGCGTTTGAAGAGTTGCTGGCGCGCATTGAGGCCCTGCTGAGGCGCTCGCGCGACACCGCACCGGCCGTGCAGTCGCGCCTGGTGGTGGCCGACCTGGTACTGGACCGCGACACCATGCGGGTCACCCGGGCAAGCTTGCAACTCACACTTACCGCACGCGAGCTGGCGCTGCTGGAATTGTTGATGTCAGCGCCAGGCCGCTTGTTTAGTCGTGAACGCATCCTGTCCAACGTGTGGGGCACCAATGAGGATCCGCTGACCAACGTGGTGGATGTCTACATCAGGCGCTTGCGCGGCAAGATTGATGACGGCCATGCACAGCCCCTGATCCACACCGTGCGTGGCCTAGGCTACCGTTTGGAGGCGGTGCAACACGGTTGATGCTCACGGTTGATGCCCAAGGTTCATCCGGCGTTCATCAAGCCCACAGCAACCGTTAACGGATCCGCGTTGCAGCGGTTCACTTCTGCGGCCAACACTCTCTTCAACCCAGCGCACATCCGGTGTGCTGCGGCACTTGCCGTTCCGGCCAATCTGTTGAAGAAAGCATGCTCCACCATGACATCGCTGTCCGCCTGTTTGATTCCCGCCTTTGCTGCTGCCGCGCTGCTGGCATCGGGCGCTGCCCAGTCCCGCACCGAGACATGCCAAGTGACTGATGAGAAGGCAATTGCGGGCCTGTTTGACCGCTGGAATGCGTCACTGAAGACGCTGGACCCGGCAAAAGTCACCGCCAACTATGCGGCTGACGGCGTGCTACTGCCCACCGTGTCCAACACACCACGCACCAACCATGCCGAAATCAGTGACTACTTTTTCAAATTTTTGAAGAACGAACCCCAGGGCACTATCGACAAGCGCTTCATCAAGGTTGGCTGCAACGTGGCGCAAGACGTTGGCACCTACACCTTTGGCTTCAAGGACGGTGGCAAGGTCTCGGCACGTTACACCTATGTTTATGGTTTCCGCGATGGCCAATGGCTGATCACGCACCACCATTCGTCCGCCATGCCAGAGCCAAAGTAAAAGCTCAATGCTCGGTAAACGCCTCTTGCGCCTTCATCATGGGCCGCAGCAAAAAGCTCAAAACTGAGCGGTGACCCACCCGAATCTCGGCCGTGCCCACCATGCCGGGCAGCACGGTCAGCGGTTTGCCGGCGGCTTTGAGGCTGCCGGGGTCGGCCTTGACCAGGGCGCGGTACCAGGTGCTGTCGGCGCCGGCGCCAGGGCTGCGCTCACTGTCGCCCAATGCATCCGGGCTCACGGTCTCCACCTTGCCGTGCAGGCTGCCGTACACCGCAAAGTCGTAGGTGCTCAGCTTGATCTCCACTGGCTGGCCGGTCTTGATGAAACCGATGTCGGACGGCTTGATGCGCAGCTCCACCAATACCTGCTCACCCACCGGCACAATTTCCATCACCGCAGCACCCGGTGTCACCACACCGCCCAGGGTGTTGATGCGGATGTTCTTGACCAGACCGCGCACCGGAGACGTTAGGACTGTGCGGCGCAAGATGTCGTCACGCACCACCTGCTGCTCACCCAGCATGGTCAGCTCGGTCTGCACCCGCACCAGGTCAGCGCTGGCGTCCTGCCTGAAACGGTTGATGCGCTCCTGCGTCTGCATGGCCATGTCATTGACCTGGCGGCGCAGCCGCATCACCTCCACATCACTCATCAGGCCTTTGCTGGACATGGCTTCGGACAAACCCAGCTCACGCTCCAGCAGGCGTTGGTTGCGCTGGCTGACTGCAACCCCCTCGTTGAGCGCACGCTGGCGGGCGTGGTAAGAGTCGGTCTCGCCCTGCACCACCTGCGGCACGGCGGCCAGCTCGGGGGGAAAGTTCAAAGCCTTGCCGGTGGCCTCGGCTTGCAGCCGCACCACGGTGGCCAGCATGGCCAGGCGTTTCAAGCGGCCTTCGTTTTGCTGCGCCTCCACCCGCGTCGGGTCCAGCAGCGCCAGCGGCTGGCCTGCCGTCACCGCCTCGCCTTCCCGCACTTTCAGCTCCCGCAAGATGCCGCCTTCCAGACTGGCAATCACCTGCTCGCGGCCGGCCGGCACCACCCGGGCATCGGTGCGGGTGATCATGTCCACCTTGGCCAGGCCGGCCCAGGTCAACGCAATGGTCAACGCGGCCAGCATCAGGTAGATGGCCCAGGTGGCGGCGGTGGCGGGCTCGTGTTCTTGCGCGGCTTGCACTGCGCTTAAAAAGGCGATGTCACCGCGTTGTAGCGGTGCGCGCTCAGTCATTGCGCCGCCCTTCAATAAATGCGTGCCTTACCAAGCAAACACCGCGGAACCGGCTTTGCCGGGCCGCTGGTGTTGCCCCCTTGAGGGGGGAGGACCGCTACACGCAGTGAGCGGGCAACGGGGGTGCTATCAAGACTGACAATCGGCGCCAGGACGGCGCGTCATCTTCTTGTCGGCCAGGTACTTGTCTGCACCAGCCTTCACCATGGGCTTCAAGATCTGCTCATCGGCAGTGATGAAGTCAGACGCAAAGTTCCATTTGCTGCCATCCCAGGTTTGCACGCGGGCCGAACTGGAGCCCATGTGGTCTGAGCACGAGGTGGACAAGGGCTGCATCACGCCGGTGAAGCCCAGGGCTTCCAGACGCTTGGCATCCAGCGCCAGGTTTTCCAGGCCCCAACGCACTTGCTCGCCGGTCATGACCTTGCCTTTGCCAAAACGCTCTTGCGCGCGGCGCACGGCCTCTACGCTCAGCATCTGAATGATGACGCCGCGGGTGTACAACACCTGGCCGACTTCGTCTTTGGGGCCGGTGCCCGTGCCTTTGGCATGCACGTACTTCAGAATGTCCTGAATCACTTTGGGCTGCTGGCCCGACGGATTCAAGGCCAATGCGCTATAGCCCTTGGCGCCTTCGCCCACGTCTTTCACATCCGGCTCAGCACCGGCCCACCACACGCCGTACATCTTGTCGCGCGGGTAGCCCGTAGCTTGGGCTTCTTTGAGTGCGGTGGAGTTCATCACGCCCCAGCCCCACAGCAAGACGAAGTCAGGGCGGCTCTGGCGCACTTGCAACCAAGCCGATTTTTGCTCCACACCCGGCGCTGTCACCGGTATTAGCTGCAGATCAAAACCATGCATTTTTGCGCGCTCTTGCAGCACAGGAATAGGCTCTTTACCAAACGGGCTGTCGTGGTACACCAAGGCGATCTTCTTGCCTTTGAGTTTGTCCAGGCCGCCCTCTTTCTTACCCAAGTGCTGGATCAGGATGTCTGCACCCGTCCAGTAGCTGCCCATCAGCGGGAAATTCCACTTGAAGGCCTGTCCATCTTGCGCAATCGACAAGCCGTAGCCCAGCGTGATCAAAGGAACTTTGTCATTGGGAACCTTCTCAGTCAAAGCAAACGTAATGCCAGTGGCCTGGGGATCAAACAAGGCCACACCAGGCTTGCTTTTCAGGCGCT
>JAYVLI010000346.1:0-10578 GCA_043759535.1 Betaproteobacteria bacterium
GCTGCCCCAGCGGGCGTTGGCGGCGTTCAGCGCGTAGCGGGCATTCAGGATGGGCACCACCAGTTGCGGGCCGGCCTGCAGCGCCAGTTCGGCGTCCACTTGGGTGGCGCTGGCTTGCACGCTGGCGGGCACCGGCTGCAGGTAGCCGATTTGCGTCAAAAAGGCGCGGTAGGCCGGCATGTCGGCAATCGGGCCGGGGTGGGCGCGGTGCCAGGTGTCCAGCTCGGTTTGCAGGCGGTCCCGCTCGGCCAGCAGGGCAGCGTTTTTGGGTGCCAGGTCAGCCACGATGGCGTCAAAGCCCGCCCAGAAGGCGGCGGGCGTGAGGCCGGTGCCGGGCAACACTTGGTCGTCAATGAACCGGGCGAGTGGGGTGGCCACTTGCAGGCGGTGGAAGGTGGTGCGGTCGGTCATGGTGGGCCTTGATGGTCAGCGCTGGGCGAGACTGTATGACGAAGCTGGCCGCCCATTGCCAACCGCCGGTAGCATAGATTGATGCTGCCGATCGACGCAATGGCGCCCCGTCGGGGGCTATTGAGGCGTCACCAACCCAGCGTTCACCCGCCGCCATGGACCACTTGAAGCAGATTGAATCCTTCGTGGCGGTGGCCACCAAAGGCAGCTTGACCGCCGCTGCCGGCGCTGAAGGCGTGGCCCCGGCGGTCATCGGCCGGCGCATTGACGCGCTGGAAGAGCGGCTGGGCGTACGCCTGCTGCTGCGCACCACCCGGCGCATCACGCTGACGCATGAGGGCACAGCGTTCTTGGAGGACTGCCAACGCATCCTGGCCGACTTGACCAATGCCGAGGCCAGTGTGTCGGCCGGTGGTTTCAAGGCCAGCGGCGCCTTGCGCATCACTGCGCCGGCCGGTTTTGGCCGCCGCCATGTGGCGCCGTTGATGCCGGCGTTTTTGGTGCGGCATCCGGATGTGCAGTTGTCGCTCAACTTGAGTGACCGGGTGGTGGACATCGTCAACGAAGGGGTGGACTGCGCCGTGCGGGTGGGCGACATGCCTGACTCCAGCCTGGTCAGCGTGCGCCTGGCCGACAACCGCCGGCTGTGTGTGGCCACGCCGGCCTACCTGAAACGCGCCGGTGTGCCGCAGCAGCCGGCCGACCTGGCCCGGCACGAGTGCTTGACGCTGTCGTCCGACGCCAGCCAGACCCGCGGCTGGGCCTTCATCGTGGCCGGCCAAGTGACGCACCTGCGGCCCAGCGGCCGCATTGACTGCAGCGACGGCCAGGTGCTGCATGCCTGGTGTTTGCAGGGGATGGGCATTGCCTGGCGCAGCACCTGGGAGGTGGAGGGCGACATTGCCGCCGGCACGCTGGTACCGGTGTTGGAGGCTTTTGCCGCGCCGCCGAATGGCATTTATGCGGTGGTGCCGCAGCGCAAACACCTGCCATTGCGGGTGCGCTTGTGGATCGATTTTTTAAAGCAGCACTACGGTGATGCGGGCTACTGGCGCGGCACAGTCTGAGCGAAAAAGGCACACTCGTCGGCCATGTTGAACACCCCGTCGCCTCCTGTTGCACCCGCCATTCCAAGCGCCATTCCAACCGCCCTTTCATGCAGTCAGCCGCTGATCACGCTGCACCAAGTGGACAAGCGCTTTGACAGTGGCTTGCTGGCCCTGGCCGGTGTTTCGCTTGCGGTGCAGGCGGGTGAATTTGTGGCGCTGCTGGGCCCGTCGGGCTGCGGCAAAAGCACCGTGCTGCGCCTGGCTGCCGGGCTGGACACCCCCAGCGCTGGCCAGGTGCTGGCACCCGCCTTGCAGGCCGCCACCGGCAGTGACACCAACAGCAACACCGCATTTGTCTTCCAAGAGCCCACGCTGATGCCCTGGGCCAGCGTGTTTGACAACGTCTGGCTGCCGCTACGGCTGCAAGGCCAGCGTCGCGCAGCGGCGGCGGCCACCGTGCGGCAGGTGCTGGCCAGCGTGGGCCTGGCGGACTTTGCAGCCGCCTACCCAGCCCAGTTGTCGGGTGGCATGAAGATGCGCGCCTCCATCGCCCGCGCCCTGGTCAGCCAGCCGCAGGTGCTGCTGATGGACGAGCCGTTTGCCGCGCTGGACGACATCACCCGCCAGCGCCTCAATGCCGACCTGCTGCAATGGTGGTGGGGCAAACACATGGCCGCGCTGTTTGTCACCCACAGCGTGGCCGAGGCGGTGTTTTTGAGCCAGCGTGTGCTGGTGATGGCGGCCAGGCCCGGCCGGGTGGTGGCCGAGGTGGTGGTTGCGCAGCCCTACCCGCGCGGCGCTGACTTTCGCCACAGCGCGCCATTTGCGCAGGCCTGCCGCAGCGTGGGGGACGCGCTGCTGCTGGCCAGCAGCGCTGGTGGCAGTGCTGCTGGCAACAGCAGCGGCAGCAGCGGCAGCAGCAGCAGCACCACCACCACCACCACCACCACCACCGCCACCGCCACCACGGCCACCACCGCATCTTGAGCCCCACACCTGCCCTGCCAGCCTGGCTGGCCCCGGCCGTCGTCATCCTGACCCTGCTGCTGGGCTGGGAGCTGCTGGTCCGCCTCTTCCACATCCCGGCCTACACCCTGCCCGCACCGTCGCTGGTGGCCAGCACGCTGGTGGCCAACTTTGGCTCGCTGGCCGGCAGTTGGTGGGTCACGCTCAAGATCACCTTTGGCGCGCTGGCGCTGGCCTGCGCCGGTGGTGCGCTGATCGCGGCGGTGTTTGCGCTGTCGCCCACGCTGGAGCGGGCGCTGTTTCCGGTGGCGGTGGTGCTGCAGGTCACGCCCATCGTGGCGGTGGCGCCGCTGATCTTGATTTACGTGGAAAGCACCACCGCCGCACTGCTGCTGTGCGCCTGGATCGTGGCGTTTTTTCCCATCTTGTCCAACACCGTGATCGGCCTGCGCGCCACTGACCCCAATCTGCGGGACCTGTTCCGCCTCTACCGCGCCACACCCTGGCAGCGCTTGGGTCTGTTGCGGGCGCCCACCGCGCTGCCCTACTTTGTGGCGGGCTTGAAGATCTCAGGCGGATTGAGCCTGATCGGCGCGGTGACGGCTGAGATGGTGGCCGGTGCGGCGGGCCGTGAGACGGGCTTGGCGTCGCGCATTCTGGAGGCCAGCTTCCGCACCGAGACGCCCAAGATGTTTGCCGCGCTGGCTTTGCTGGTGGCCACCGGGGTGCTGATTTTTTGGCTGTTCAACGCCCTGTCACGCTGGTTGTTGGGGCCGTGGCATGCGTCAGAATCGTCGCGCTTGCCATGATTTGATGTCACCCCGAGGAGCTTGTTGATGCGCACCACCCTGAGCCTGGCCTTGACTGCTGCTGCCCTGGCCACCACCGCCCTGCCCACACTAGCGCAAGACAAGATTGTCTTTGCCACCAACTGGAAAGCGCAGGCCGCCCACGGCGGCTTCTACCAGGCGGTGGCTGACGGCACCTACAAGAAGTTTGGCCTGGACGTGACCATCCAGCCCGGTGGGCCGCAGGTCAATAACCGGCCGCTGCTGCCGGCCGGGCGCATTGATTTTTTGATGACCGGCAACCTGCTGCACAGCTTTGACAACGTCAAGAACAACGTGCCCACCGTGGTGGTGGCGGCCATGTTCCAAAAAGACCCTCAAGCGCTGATGGCCCACCCCGGCCAGGGCGACGAGAACTTTGCCAAGTTGAAAGACGCCCCGCTGGCGCTGATTGCCAAAGACGGCCAGTTCAGCTGGTGGCAGTGGCTGAAAGTGACCCACGGCTTCAAGGACGAAGCGCTCAAGCCCTACAACTACAACCTCGCGCCGTTTCTGGCCAACAACAAGGCCATCCAGCAGGGCTACTCGGTGGCTGAGCCCATTTACATCCAGAACCAAGGCAAGTTCAAACCGGTGGTGCATTTGCTGGCCGACCACGGTTTTTCCACCTACAGCACGCTCATCGAAGCGCGCACCGACACCGTCAAAAACAAGCCCGATCTGGTGCAGCGTTTTGTGGACGCGTCCACCATCGGCTGGGTGAATTACCTGTACGGCAACCGCGCTGCGGCGTCGGCCTTGATGGCCAAGGACAACCCCGAGATGAGCGACGCCGAGATGGAGGCCAGCGTGGCGCTGATGAAGGGCCAGGGCATCGTCGATTCTGGCGAGGCTGCTGCAAAAGGCATCGGCGCGATGAACGCAGCGCGCGTCAAAGACTTTTATGCACAGATGGTCAAGGCTGGCCTGTACAAGGACGGCGACGTGGATTTGTCAAAAGTGGCCACACTGCAGTTTGTCAACAAGGGTGTGGGGCAGGACTTGAAGGCCAGGCTCACCGGCAAGTGATGCTGGCGCTGCACCACCCTGCACACACCGTTCAATCCACACGACCCATCCACCCATCCACACCAGCAGGAGCCCACCCATGGCCAAAACCAAATCAGACAAAGCGCCCAGCCCCGGCCCATCCAGCATCAACATCGGCATCAGCGAAAAAGACCGCGCCGCCATCACCAGCGGCCTGTCGCGCCTGTTGGCGGACACCTACACGCTGTACTTGACGACCCACAACTTCCACTGGAACGTGACCGGGCCGATGTTCAACACCCTGCACACCATGTTCATGGCCCAGTACACCGAGCTGTGGACGGCGGTGGACCCAATTGCCGAGCGCATCCGCTCACTGGGCCACCCGGCGCCGGGCTCGTATGCCCAGTTTGGCGCGCTGGCGTCCATCCCCGACGCACCGGCGCTGCCGCCCAAGGCGCTGGCCATGGTCAAGATTTTGGTGGAAGGCCATGAAGCCGTGGCCCGCACCGCACGCGGCATTTTTCCGCTGGCCGACAAGGCCGGTGACGAGCCCACCGCCGACCTGCTGACCCAGCGCTTGACGGTGCATGAGCAGACCGCGTGGATGCTGCGGTCGCTGCTGGAGGAGTGAATCGGCCCGTGCGCCGTCCAGCGCACGGTCGGCCGCTCAGGCGGATTGCCCAGCACCCAACCCCACCTTGTTGCGCTGCAACGGGCGGTGACGCCACAAGCAGCCCAAACCCACCAGCATGAGCAGCGCGGGCGCTGGCTCGGGGACGGCCGTGGTGATGCTCAAACTGCTCAGCCGGTCTGCTGCCGTGTTGTGCGACTCCACCGCGCCGATCAGGCGGTTGCCATCGGTGTATAGCGTGACTTCGGCGCTGACCAGCAGAGCGGCGGCAAGCGGGGTGTCCGGGCCGGGATAGGTCAAACCGCCGTCGGCCAAAAAATCGGCCGGACCCAGGATTGACACGCTGAAGCTGTAGTTGGCCGGCCATCCCGGCGTGTAGATGCAGGTGCCGAACAAGGGCTCGGGACCGACAGCCGGGCAACCCGCCGCCGTGCCGCTGATAGCGATCTCGTCGTAGACGCCAGCCGGCAGGATGCCGGCAGAGCCGTCGTAGGCCCAGTCATTGCGCACCGACACAAAGTTGAACACCGAGCCGTCATGGCTGGCGCCGCCCTGCACCGCAAAACCGCCAGTCAACTGCGTAAACGCCCAGGTGCGGGTGTTGTCGGCGTGGTGGTCAGACACGCCAATGGCCTGCGCTGGGTCATCGGCCCAGCCCAGCGTGACGCTGAATGACCGGCCCACCCAATCGCCCAGCGCATTGCCGCCAGTCGGGTCAGCCAGGGCGGCATCGTCGGCCAGGGTGAAGCGGCCCTGCACGGTGATGTTGTGGGCGCCGGCCCAGGTGGCCGCAGGCAGGGCCAGCCCGCCCACCAAGGCTGTGGCAGCAAGCAGGGCGGCACGGCGGGGAGGTCGGAGCAACAGGGTCATCCAGGTCATGTTGGGCGCTCCAGAAGGGCGTGGGGTGGGCGGATCCGGACCAGCCCAAACCCGCTTTCCAACGCTAACGCACCGGGCAGGCCGAGCGCATCCTTGGGCTTGCGGACGGTGCCACCACCCCCTAGGCTGCGGCAAATACCGGAGCAGCCCATGCGGTTCAAGCGCCACCTGTTCATCAGCTACACCCACAAAGACAACAAACCGCTGTTCAGCGACGGTGATGAGGGCTGGGTCAGCCGCTTCCACAACACCTTGAGCGTGGTGCTGGAGCAGCGCCTGGGCCGTGTACCCGAGATCTGGCGCGACAAGCGGCTGCAGGGCAACGAGGTGTTCACGCCCGAGATCATGGCCCAGCTGCCCGAGTCGGCGGTGCTGTTGGCGGTGCTGAGCGAGGGCTATGTCAACTCGCAATGGTGCCGCGACGAAGCCGCCGCCTTTTGCGCTGCTGCTGAGCAATCGGGCGGCCTGACCCGCGACAACAAATCCCGCGTCTTCAAGGTGTTCAAGGCGCCACCGGCCTCACTGGACCCATTGCCGGCGGTGATGCGCGAGATGACCGGTTATGACTTTTTTGAGCGCATCGGCAGCAACGTGCCCAAAGAGCTGGACCCCGACTTCAACAAGGCCTCCCGCGACAAGTACGTGGACCAGATCATGACGCTGGCCTTCCACCTGTCGTCCCTGATCAACACGCTGGACGAAGAAGCGGCCAACGACGGCAGCGTGGGTGGGCCGGCCAGCGCTGGCGTGGCCAAACCCGTGATCTACCTGGCTGAATGCGACCACGACCGCAGCGCTGACCGCGCCGCCCTGGCCATCGACCTGCAAAGCCGCGGCTACACCGTGCTGCCCGACCGGGTGCTGCCGCGTGACGCCACCGATTACCGCCAGGCCGTGCAGGCCGCGCTGGCCCGCTGCGCGCTGGCCGTCCACCTGGTGGGCGCACACAGCGGCTGGGCACCAGACGGCACCGACGCGCTGCCGGGTGTGGCGCTGCAAAACGCTGAATCGGTGGCCAGGTCGCTGGCCGGTGGGCTGCGCCGGGTGGTGTCATTGCCGGCCGGCACCCAGGGCAGTGACGCGCCCCAAGCGGCCTTCATCACGGCCCTGCACAACGACGCCCAGGTGCAGCGCGGTGAGCTGATCACCGCCGACCTGGAGGCGCTCAAGACCGCCATCTTCAGCGCACTGGCGCTGATCGAGCAGCCCCCGCCACCTGCCCCGGCCGCCGCTGCCGGCAGCAAAGTGCTGTACCTGGTGTGCGACCCGCAAGACGGCGACGCGGTGGATGCGCTGGGCGAATGGCTGGACGGGCAGGGCTGGCAGGTGCAGGTGTCCGCGTCCACCGGCACGGCGCAAGCGGTGCGGCTGGCGCATGAACACCAGCTGAGCCATTGCGACGCGGTGCTGGTGTTCTACGGCGCCGGCAGCAAAGAGTGGTATGCCAGCGTGCTGGGCGATGTGGACAAAGCCACCGCGCGGCGCCAGGGCCGGGCGATTGCAGCAATCGCCACCTGGCTGGCCGCGCCGGCCAACTTCGACAAAAACAAGCGCATCGACCGGCCCGGTTATCCCGGCGTGTTCAACGGCGTGGGCGGCTTTGACGCTGGCCGTGCAGCAGCGCTGGGCAGTTGGCTGGACGCCGCCCTGGCGGGCGCGGCACAAGCAGCCACCCAGACATCAGCCCAGCATGGCTGAGCCGTCCACCGCGCCGGTGCGCAACCCCTTCCCTGGCCTGCGGCCTTTCCGCACGGACGAAGAACGGCTGTTTTTTGGCCGCGAGCGGCAGATTGACCGCATGGTGGACAAGCTGGCGCTCAAGCGCTTTCTGGCCGTGGTGGGCACCTCGGGCAGCGGCAAATCCTCCCTGGTGAATTGCGGCCTGCGCCCGGCCTTGCACCGCGGCTACATGGCCGCTGCCGGCACCCACTGGCGCATGGCCACCTGCCGGCCAGGGCATGACCCGATCGGTGCGCTGGCCCAGGCCCTGGCCGAGCCCGAACTGCTGTTTGACCCCGCGCCAGACGGCAGCCCTGCGCCCGCCATGACGCCAGAGGAGCTGGTGCAAGGCACCCTGCGCATGAGCGGCCTGGGCCTGGTGGACATCGTGCGCCAGGCCCGCCTGCCGGCCGGCACCAACCTGCTGGTGGTGGTGGACCAGTTTGAGGAGCTGTTCCGCTACCAAGGCCGCATGGACACCGGCAATGCGGCGGACAACCTGGCCAGCAACCCAGCCGGCAACCCAGCCAACCACGGCCCTGGGGACGCGGCGGTGGCCTTCGTCAAACTGCTGCTGGAGGCCGTGGCGCAAGCTGATTTGCCGATCTACGTGGTGCTGACCATGCGGTCGGATTTTTTGGGCGACTGCGCCCAGTTTCGCGGCCTGCCCGAGGTGATGAACGAGGGCCAGTACCTGGTGCCCCGGCTGACGCGCGATGAGATCCGCGCCGCCATCACCGGCCCGGTCATCGGTGCGCAGGCGCAGATCAGCCCGGTGTTGCTGACCCGGCTGCTGAATGACGTTGGCGACAACCCCGACCAGCTGTCCATCCTGCAGCACGCGCTCAACCGCACCTGGACCCAGTGGGAGCTGCAGCCGGGCAACAGCCAGCCACTGGACATCCCGCACTACGAGAAGATCGGCGGCATGCAGGGCGCGTTGGACCAGCACGCTGAAAAAGCCTTTGCCGAGCTGGCGCTGCCCAGCAGCACGCCTGCTGACGCAGCAAGACCGGCAACGCCCGACTCCCCCCAGCAACAACTGGCCGCACGCATCTTCCGCACCCTCACCGACAAAGGCACCGACGCCCGTGGCATCCGCCGGCCCACCGCGCTGGCCGATCTGGCGGCCATCACCGGCACCAGCCCGGATGAACTGGTGCCGGTGCTGGCGGTGTTCCGCAAAGGCAGCCGGTCCTTCCTGATGCCACCCGAGGGCGAGGCCTTGCTGCCCGGCACCCGCATCGACATTTCGCATGAAAGCCTGCTGCGCATCTGGCAACGGCTAGGCCACTGGGCCGACCAGGAGGCCACCGCCGCACGCCAGTACCGCCGGCTGGCCGAGACTGCCGCACTGCACAGCCAGGGCCGGGCGCCGTTGCTGTCCGACAGGGAACTGGACCAGGCACTGGACTGGCAGCGCCAGACCAGCCCCAACCCCACCTGGGCAGCGCAATACGGCGGTCAGTTCGACACGGTGGCCGCGTTTGTGCAGCAAAGCCGCGAGGTGCGGCTGGCCGCGCGGGTGGAAGCTGAAATTGAGCGCCAGTGGCAGACGCGCTGGCGGCTGGGGTTGATAGCGCTGATTGCGCTGGCCTTCATCGTGGCGCAGATTGCGCTGTCGGTGCCACTGTCGGCCAAGCTGATCGACATACTGCACCTCAAGCAGTGGACGGCAGACCACCTGACCTTTGGCCGCATCGTGATGGACCTGTTGTCACACCTGCTGGCCGGCCTGCCCGCGCTGTGGTTGTATGACTTGCTGGAGCCCAGGGCCCGCCACCGCCATGCCACCTGGGCCAGGCCGGCGGTGGTGCTGGCCACCAGCGCAGCGGCCGACGCGGTGCCCACCTGGGCACCACTGCAGCCGGCCGCAGCCCCTGCCGCCAGTGCGCAGGCGGCGGGCCACGGGCAGGCCGCCCGCGCCGCCGCTGCGGCCTGGGCAGCCAACCCGGCCGCCGTGCCCGGGTGGGGCCGGCGCCTGCTGGCCGGCCTGATCGACGCCGGCTTCAGCGTGCTGATCGCCGGTATGGCCTACGCCTTTGCGGTGGATCAGCAGTGGGTGATTGACAACACCGAGGCCACCCCGGCCGATGGGCTGCTGCTGCTGCTGGTGGTGTGTGCACTGGGCGTGATGGCGACATCGGCAACCCACTCGGCGCGCCAGGCGCCGCTGGGCAAACGGCTGCTGGGCCTGGTGGTGACGGACCGTGATGGCCAGCGCCTGGGCTACTGGCGCGGCTTCGTCCGCCACCTGGCCAAATTTGTGCTGCTCTGCTTTTACGGCCTGGGTTTGTTGCAGCTTGGCCCGCAGCGGCGCACGCTGCACGACCGGATTGCCGGCACGCGGGTGCTGCTGCGCCCGCCTGCCGGGCCAGGCTGAAGCGGCGGGGCAGCCAAATTGAAGGCAGCCCGGCCCGGCACCGGCCACCGCCGATAATCCGGCGCTTCCATCTTCACAGGGCCGGCGGGCCCGCCATCACCGGCGGCCCCGCCGGTTTGCCATGTCCGATTCCGCCCCCGTCAGCCCGGCCAGCAGCCCGCTTGCCAAAGAAGTGCGCCGCCGCCGCACCTTTGCCATCATCAGCCACCCCGATGCCGGCAAAACCACGCTGACCGAAAAACTGCTGCTGTTCTCGGGCGCCATCCAGATTGCCGGCTCAGTCAAAGCCCGCAAGGCCACGCGCCACGCCACGTCCGACTGGATGGAGATCGAGAAGCAGCGCGGCATCTCGGTGGCGTCCAGCGTGATGCAGATGGAATACCGCGACTGCGTCATCAACCTGCTGGACACGCCTGGCCACCAGGACTTCAGCGAAGACACCTACCGCGTGCTCACCGCCGTGGACGCCGCGCTGATGGTGATTGACGCGGCGAATGGTGTTGAACCTCAAACGCGCCGTCTGCTGCAGGTGTGCCGCGCCCGCAACACGCCCATCCTGACTTTTGTGAACAAGATGGACCGCGAGGTGCAAGACCCGCTCATCCTGATGGACGAGATCGAGCGCGAGCTGGGCATGGTGGTGACACCCTTCACCTGGCCGGTGGGCATGGGCAAGTTTTTTGGCGGTGTGATGGACTTGCGCAAAAACCAGATGCGCGT
>JAYVLI010000347.1:0-4551 GCA_043759535.1 Betaproteobacteria bacterium
AGCACCTCGACTTCCTGCCCAGCGCGCGGGTGGTGCGGGTAGTGAATCCGCGCAAGCTCCGCGACCTGTTCGCGGGCACTATGTCTCTGGTTCGACCGGTTGCGGCAAGACCTGGCTTGGGTGCGCGCTGGCCCAGCAGGCCGCGCGCCAGGGCTTCAGCGTGTTGTACACCCGCGCCACAAGGCTGCTGCAGAAGCTGCAGGTGGCCCATGGCGACAGCAGCTTCAGCCGCCGTCTGGCCCAGCTGGCGCGGCTGGATGTCCTGGTGCTGGACGACCTGGCCATCGCACCCATCGTCGCCCAGGAGCGCCAGGACCTGCTGGAATTGCTCGACGACCGGGTGGGCAGCCGCAGCACGCTGATCACCAGCCAGCTGCCAACCAGCGCCTGGCATCAATGGCTCAACGAGCCCACCATCGCCGACGCCATCATGGACCGGCTGCTGCACGGCTCGCACACCCTGGCACTGAAGGGCGAGTCGCTGCGCCGGGCCAAGGCCCAAGCCTGACGGCATCCCAGGCGCGCCGGCCGAGCACCGCTTCGGCTCCGCCTTGCCCACCGCAGCGGCTGTTCGTCGCTGAGCGACGCCGCCGCTGTGGACAAGGCTGCTGCAGCCTACACCGAGGGTACCGAAAACGCCTTCGGCACCGGGTTGCCCACCCGGCGCCAAGGCGCCGCATGGACAACCCGGCAGGCCGCGTTCCACGTTGATCGCGGACAGCGTTCCAAACGGATGGCGGACAGTTGGCCTACCATCCGGACCGTCAATCAAGCACCCCACCCAGCGTGTCCGCGATCGTCTGGAACACTGTCCGCGATCGGCCTGAAATGGGTGTCCGCGATCAGTGGAATGCGCAGCCCGATGACCATGACGGCGCCATCGCCCACTCCCCGGTGCTGCAGTGGACCGGCACCGCCATGCAGGCCAACCGCATTGCCAAGGCCATTCACGCGCCGGGTGGTGACCTCAACTCGGCCAAGATGGAGACGCTGAACAACCAGGAGCTGGCCGCCTGCGACAAGCTGGACGGCCTGGTGGACGGCTTGATCAACAACACCGCCGCCTGCCATGACGACCCGGCCCCGCTGCTACGGCAACATCGATTGGGGCCCGCAGTGCCTGACCGACCCGGGTGATGACGCCTTGCTGTCCATGCCACAAACCGCTGGCAGCGCAGGCATTTCTGGCATTTGGCAAGCCCGGGCGCAGCAGTTGTCAGCCTGGCAAGACGCCACGTCCACCAACCTGACGCCGTTTCGGCGGCGCGGTGGCAAGGTTTTGATGATGCACGGGCTGGGGGGACACGGTGGTGTCGCCGCGTGGCCCGATGGACTACTTCAACCGCCTGCAGCAGCGCTACGGCGCGGAGCCGTCAAGCCAGTTTTTGTGCTTCTACACCGTGACCGGTTTTGGCCACGGCGAGGGCCGCTACAACGCCACCTGGAACGCGCTGAATTTGCTGGAAGACTGGGCTGAACACGCCAACCCGCCCGTCAACCCCACCGGCAAGGATTTGCTGAGCTTGAGCGGCCGCAGCCGCCCGCTGTGTGCGGACCCCAAGTGCCCGCGCTACCGCAGCGGGCCCATCAACCAGGCCGCCAGCGTTTGATTGCGCCAAGCCGTGATGGGCTGTGAGCGGCCAGCTTCAGCCAGGCACCCGCCGCGCACCCGCAGCCAGGCATAGCGCCGCCAGCACCACCACACCCAGCGCGACGGTCAACGAGCTGGCCTGCGCCAGCGCGCCAATCAGCGGTGGGCCGATCATGAAGCCGCTGTAGCCGATGGACGTGACCGACGCGATGGCCGCCGCCCGGCTGACCCCCGGCACCCGGGTGGCGGCGTTGAACAAAATAGGCGCCACCGGCGCCAGGCCGGCGCCGGCCAGTGCAAAGCCCAGCAAGGCCACCACCGGCTGCCCGACCACCAACACGGTTGCCATTGATACGGCCGCCAGCAGCGCACCCAGCAGCAGGATGCGGGTTTCGGCATAACGCGCACGCAGCGCGTCCCCACCAAAACGTGCCAGCGCCATGGCCCCCGCAAACGCGGCGTAGCCCAGCGCGGCTTGTGATTGCGGCAGCCCCAGGTCTTGCTGCAGGTAGAGCACACACCAGTCGTACATCACACCCTCGGCCACCATGCCGGCAAAGATCAGCAGGCCGATCACCAGCAGCAGGCCACGGGGCCAGGCAAAGTGGGCGGGACTGTTGTCAGTGGTGGTGCCGCCAGCCGCAGCGCCGTCAGCCGCATCCGGCCTGCGCATGCCCATCGATGCAACAAAGATCAGCCCGGCCATCACCACCCCCACAGCGGCCAGTTGCAGCGTGGGCGCCATGCCGGCCCGCAGCAGGGCGGCTGCGGTGGCCGCGCCGGCCATCGCACCCAGGCTGAACATGCCGTGCAGGTTGCTCATGATGGTGCGGCCCAAGCGGCTTTCCAGCGCCGAGCCCTCGCTGTTGATCGCCACATCAAACAAGCTCATGCCGCAGCCAAACACCAGCGCAGCCAGCAGCACCAGCCACCAGCCCGGCAGCAACAGGATCAACGCAAAGGTGCTGCACATGGCCAAACCGCCCAGCAGCGTGCTGCGCCGGGTGCCCAGGTGGGCGACAGCACGGCCGGCAAACAACAGCGCACTGATGGCACCCAGCCCGGCCGCCATCAGCACGGCAGACAGGCCGAGTTCAGACAAACCATGGCCGGCCTTGACCGACGGGATGTGCGCACCCCAGCTACCGGCCAGCAGGCCCAGCGCCGCAAATTGCAGCCGCAAGCTCCAGGTTGCCAGCGCAGGTGCCGGGCGAGGACGTGCCGGTGCCGGTCGGGGGGGTGTTGGCGCCGGGCCGGTGCTCTCCTGGCCCGGCTGGTGGCTGCCGCTCAGCGGATGGCCACCGGGTTGATCATCGATTGCACCGAGCCCTGGTATTTGTTCTGGCCCAGCACAAACATGAACTCATAGGCCTTGTCCTTGGCCAATTCGGCGGTGTTGATGTTTTCCAGGATGTAGGTGCCACTCATCGGCAGCAGGATCTGGTGTACCTCAAAAATGCCTGCACCTTGCTCAAACGGGATCGCTTCCAGGCCCCAAGTGTCGGCGCCAATGGCCACCACACCTTTGCTGACCAGGTAGCGTGCGCCCTCGCGGCCCAGGCCGGGTTCGACCGAGCCGTAGCGCTTGGGGTCTGTCTCGATCAGGCTCAACCAGCCGGTGTGGAAGATCACCACATCGCCCTGGTTGATCTGCAGGCCTTGCTTGGCCAGTGCGCCGTCAATCTCGGCCTTGTTGAAGGCAGTGCCCTCTTTCACCACGTCCACGCCCATGTACGCGGCCATGTCCAGCAGCACACCCCGCGCCACCATCGGTGGCACTTTGTCGGCCCCCAGTTTTTTGAGCCCGCCGATGGTGGCGAATTCACCCCACTTCAGGCCGTTGTAGTAACGGTCACCCACGCCGATGTGGCCCAGGCCGTCCAACTGGGTGCCGATGCCAGTCCAGCAGTTCAGGATGTCGTCGTTGTAGGTGGTGTGGGTGTGGCCCAGGCCTTCGGCCGAGCCGGTCTGCCCGGGCTGCACGATGTAGATCGAGCAGGTGCGCGGTGGGTAGGCCGGGGTGGTGGTGCTGACCGTGATGCCCAACGAGTAGACCTTGCCGGTCTTGACCAGTTTGCTGGCCTGCAGCGCCAGTGCAGGGGTCATGTAGTTGGCGGCGCCGATCTCGTCGGTGGGGCCCCATTTGCTGGGATACCAGCTGGCTTGTGCCAGTGCGGCAGTGCCCAAGGTGAGTGCGGCGGCAGCGATCAAGGCGGTGCGGATGCGGGTCATGGTGTGCTCCTCGGCTTGGTGATTGTGGTGGCTCCCAGCGACTGTCCGGGCGCGGCGTTGGCGCCCGGATCGGTGTGTGTTGTGGCCTGTCGGTATGTAGATCATGTCGCGGTGGCCAGTGCCACGTTGGCGCCGCGCTCGATCACAAATTCAGCATCCACCAGCTTGCGCGAGTGGTTCAAGTCACTCTGCGCGATCAGCACCGACACGGCGCTGCCCTTGAGCCCGGCAATGACCTCGCCCAGGCGTTTTGACAAGGCCGGCGCCACGCCCTCAAACGGCTCGTCCAGCAGCAGCAGCCGGGTGCCCACCGCCAGGGCGCGGGCCAGCGCCACCAGCTTTTGCTGGCCGCCGGACAAGAGCAGGGCGCGGCGGTCTTTCATCTCCAGCAGCTCGGGCAGCACGCGGTAGACCAGGGCCAGGCGGTCAGTGCCCTGCAGGGTTTTGCTGGCCCACACCGGCACGAGGATGTTTTCTTCCACCGTCAGCTCGGGCACCAGGCCGCGGTCTTCGGGCATGTAGCCAATGCCCAGCGCGGTGCGGGCATGGCGCGGCAGTGCTGTCAGGTCCTGGCCGGCACACTGCACCGTGCCCTGGCTGGGTGGCAGGTGGCCCATCACCGCGCGCAGCAGGCTGGTCTTGCCGGCACCGTTGCGGCCCACCAGGCCGACCATGGTGCCGTCGGCCACCGTGAGCGACAGGCCACGCAGCGCCACCACCGAGCCGAT
>JAYVLI010000348.1:0-6116 GCA_043759535.1 Betaproteobacteria bacterium
CTGCGCGGGTCAGTGATGCTGACCACGGCGTTGCGGCCGTCGTAACCAAACAGGGTGCTGCCGCCCCGCGCGTCAGTGCTGGTGCGCTGGCGCTGCAGGCTGTCGTAGGTGCCGCTGGTGACAAACCCGAAACCTGCCTGGCCCGGCGCCAGGACGCTGCGCGTGCGGTTGCCTTCGGCGTCAAATTCCTGGGTGACGACGGGTGCGGGTGAGGCGGGCAATTGCGGCCCGATTTGGGCAATGGCCGCAGCGCACAGCAGCAGGGACAGTGGCACTGACAGCAAAGCGGGGATGGGGTGTCGGGTGGTCATCGGTGTCAGCAGTTTGACGTTACGCAGCATGTCCATCACTCCCGGCCAGTGATTTGCTGGGGCCGCCCCAGCGCGTCAAAGCTGCGGCTCAATTGCCGCCGCAGCACACCGCTCTCGTCATTCACGCGTTCAGCCGTCCGCTTGCCCGTGGCGTCTAGCGTGTAGTCGATGCGGTTGCCAAGGTTGTCAAACGCAGCAATCAGACGGTGCGCGGCGTCGTAGGTATATCCAGCGTAGGCGCCGTCTGGGTTGGTTACCCGCACAAGCTGACCAGCCAGGTCGTAGGTGTAAACGGTGGTTAAGCCACCAACGGTGGTGCTGGTCAAGCGTTGGCGCAGGTCGTAGATGTTGGTGGTCGTCACGCCATTCGGGTCCACCATCGTCAACAACTGACCGGCTGCGTTGTAACGCAGATAGTTGGACACATGGCCTGCGGCGTTGGTCAGCGTCTGCAGGTCTCCACGGGTGTGGTCGGCGGTGGTGTCGCTGTAGTAGGCGTAATAAGTGACATCGGCCACATCGGTGCGTGGGCCATCGTGGGCCAGCACTTGGCCGTCTTGGTTGTAGGTCCAGCGTTGGTCGGCGGTGGCCACGGCGGCCAGTGGTGCGGAAAAGCCCAAGGATCCATCGGTATCGCTTGTGGCTTGTTCAACCCGGCGGCACAACACGGCGATGGGTTTGCCATCGGGCAGCAATGCGGTGGCAGGTGCGCATGCGGCAAGGGTGCCGCCGTTGAACGGGTCGGGCTGGCCGTTGTAGATGTCGTTTGTGATCACACCGGGGCCGGCGGAGCGTGTGGGCAAGCGCCATTCAGGATGCCATTCGGTTGTGAATTTGCGGCTGCTTGCCGGCAAAGCAGCACCATCAGCCAACACGCCATCGCAAGTGGATGCACCGGCCAAGCCTTCAACCCGCTTGATTTGCAGGTTGCGGTCCAGGCCGCTGCTGTAGCAAGACCGGATGCCGTTGAAGTCGACCTGGCTGGCCACGTTGCCGTTGGCGTCGTAGCTGAAAGCTCGGCTGCTGGCGGCGCAGCCAGCGCCTGCGGGCTGGCTCTGCGCGGTCAACAAGCTGCGCCCACCCAGGTTGCTAAAAGTCAGCGTTCTGGCTTGCCCGGTCGGGTCCACAACGCTGTAAGAGTCCGCACTGAGTTTTACGACTGAATCTGAGCCACCAGCCCCGGTCAAGGTTGACGAGTTGGCGAGGCCCGCACTGTCGTAACCCCACGTCACGTAGGCGACGCCATTTTCGTCTTGAATGCCGGTCAGCGCGCTGAGATAGAGCGGGTTTGCATACAGATAATTTCGGCGTGACAAATCGACGTTGGTAATCATACTCAAGCGAGTGCCAAGTGCCGCTGATTCGTACGTGTACACAGTGGTTAATCCGGCTGTATTCGTAAATTGCAGTGCGCGGCCAGCAGAATCCAGCGATATTCTTGCTGTCCGGCCAATGTTGTTTGACAACACCACGACGTCGGCGGAATAAGTGAGATAGATTGATTGGCCGTTTGGGGTCGTTCGTGAAATCAATCTGCCTGTTGCGTCATAACGCTCAATCACAGCTTCCTTTTCATACCTAAGACGAAAAGTTCCGTTTTGATAGGTCAACCACGCTTTTTCGGTGCCACCGGCGACCCAAACTCCGGACTGCAGCGAGAAATAAATTGCGCTGCCATTGTCTCGATACAGTTGTATGCTTTAAATCGCACCTTGATCCAAGCGAGACTGAGAAAGCGGAAAATTACCTAAAAGTTGGGCCGCGTAGTCTGCTGACCAATTGGGGCCAAATAATACGCTGCCGGCACCTCGGCTTGAGTAATAGCGTTTGAAAACAATGTCAAAACTGTCTGACTGCGGTGCGTCAATTTCCACTTGGCTCTTGATCCCGCCGGCCGCCATGAACGGGTTGCCAATCGTCACCGGATTTGGATCGGGACATTGCGCAGGCGGCAATAGTTCTTTCTGCGGTGCGAAATCCCGCTTCCTCAGTTGCATGTTGACATAGCCATTTAGAACGGAACCACCATTGGGTTTGGTGCTTAAATATGTCTGAACAGTGACATAAACTTCGTAGCCATCAATGCCAAGCGAGGCTGCTAAGCTTTCACCCTTCTTTGCCAGTTTGCCGATGGCACCACTCGTCGCCATATCAAATGAATCCACACATCCACCAAGAGTGGGGTCGTTATAGTTCACGTATTCATAGATACAAGGATAACTATTGACATAGTTGACGGATACCGTGTCTGAGAAGTAAATTTTGTTCACCAAGGCGATGCGGTGAATCAGCCCACCACTGCTGAGCAGCATCGGAATTGCTCAGAAGAGTTGCTGAAAATGAAATACCGGGAGTGCAGTAGATCAGTAATAGAAAAAGTTGAGTTCTGATTGCGGTGGGAAAATTCATCTGGTCGAGCCTTGACTTGTTATTGAGGGGCGCCGGCGCTAAGATTTATTGTGCCGAAAAAGATAATCGTTTTTCCATTTAATACAAACGCACATCATCGAATCACTGAGCATCGCGATTGGCGATAACCTACACCGGCGCGTTTGCTGTCATCAGCGCGCTTTCGTCCGCGACTCAAATTTCGTGTCCGCCCGGCGCCGTTCACTTGGGCCAATCAGCTTGCGGCTGTTCATATTCCCGAGCATCACCGCGCCTCCTGCATCCGCAATCTGCGCGCCGCCTCTTCATCCTTGGCGTCATCAATGCCGCGCAGCACACTGCCCAGGTCCACCGGCTTCAACTTCTGGTTGAAGCGGCCGGTCAGCACCACATCGTTGTTGAGCATGCCTCGCTCGTACAAGCTCCAGATTTCACGGCCGTAGTCGGTGGCCAATAACTCGGGTGCGTAGCGGCCAAAGTAGTTGCGCAGGTTGGCCACGTCGCGCTCCAGCATGGCCGCAGCGTGGTTGTTGCCGGCGGCGTCTACCGCCTGCGGCAGGTCGATGATCACCGGGCCGTCAGCGGCGATCAGGATGTTGAACTCGGACAAATCGCCGTGGATGACACCCGCGCTGAGCATGCGCACCACCTCGCGCAGCAGGGTGTGGTGGTGGTTGCGGGCGGCCTCGGGCGTGAAGTTGCAGTCGTTCAGGCGCGGTGCGGCGTCGCCATTGGCATCACACACCAGCTCCATCAGCAACACACCTTCGTGAAAGTTGTAGGGCTTGGGGACGCGGACCCCAGCGGCGGCCAGGCGGTACAGCGCGTCCACCTCAGCGCTTTGCCAGGCGGCTTCTTGCGCCTGGCGGCCAAATTTGGTGCCTTTGGCCATGGCGCGGGCCTGGCGGCTGTTTTTGGTCTTGCGGTTTTCGGTGTAGTCCACCGCCTGGCGAAAGCTGCGGTTGTTGGCCTCTTTGTAGACCTTGGCGCAGCGGGTGTCGCCTGCGCACTGCACCACAAACACCATCGCTTCCTTGCCGCTCATCAGCTGGCGTGACACGCTGTCGATCAGGCCTTCGTCAAGCAGCGGCCGCAGCCGTTCAGGGATTTTCATGGGTGCATTTTGCCTTCGGCGCCGCCCTAAACTGCCCGGTTGGCCGCTGCCCTGCCACCACCACCGCACCCACGATGATTTTGCTTGCCCCGATGGAAGGCCTGCTGGACGCCAGCCTGCGTGACATCCTGACCCGGCTGGGCGGCTTTGACCGCTGCGTGAGCGAGTTCATCCGCATCACCGACCGCCTGCTGCCCGAGCGGGTGTTTGTGCGCCTGATGCCCGAGCTGCTGACCGCCAGCCGCACCCCTGCCGGTGTGCCGGTGCGGGCGCAGTTGCTGGGGTCGGATGCGGCCTGCCTGGCCGACAACGCGGCCCGCCTGGCCACGCTGGGGCCTGAGGGCATTGATTTGAACTTTGGCTGCCCGGCCAAGACGGTGAACCGCCACCGGGGTGGCGCGGTGCTGCTGGACGAGCCCGAGCTGGTGGGCCAGATCGTGGCAGCGGTGCGGCGCGCGGTGCCGGCACACCTGCCGGTGTCGGCCAAGATGCGGCTGGGCAACCAGGATGCTGAGCGCATGCTGGACGCTGCCCGCGCCATGGTCGCCGGTGGCGCGTGTGAGCTGGTGGTGCATGCCCGCACCAAGGCGCAGGGTTACCGGCCGCCCGCGTTTTGGCACCAGATTGCGCTGATCCAGCAGGCAGTGGCTATTCCCGTGGTGGCCAATGGCGAGATCTGGACGCTGGCCGATGCCCAACAAGCGCGTGCTGAATCGGGCTGCCAGCACCTGATGCTGGGGCGCGGCGCAGTGGCTGACCCGGGGCTCGCGCTGGCCATCCGCAGCCCGGGTTTGCCGGTGCCGGATTGGCACGGCGTGCTGCAGCCCATGCTGCTGGCGTATTGGCAATTGATCGCGCTGCACACCCCGCCGCGCCACCGGCCGGGCCGTATCAAGCAGTGGTTGAACCTGCTGCGCCGCCGCTGCCCTGAGGCGCAAGCGGCTTATGACGCGGTGCGCTTGCTGCACGACGCGGCGCAGGTGCAGGCCTGCTTGTTTGGCCACCTTGGCCATCTTGGCGAGATGGGCCAACCCAAACCGGAGCTGGTGGCGGGTGGTTGATGACCGCCGCGTCAGCCCACACTGCGGCCGGTGATCAGCTGGTACAGCACCGCCACCACGGCCAACACCAGCAGCACATGCAACAAGCCACCGGCGGTGAACGCGGTGACCATGCCAAGCAGCCAGAGGACCAGCAAGACAACGGCAATGGTGTAGATCATGATGGGACTCCAGTGGGGTTTTGCGGTATCGGGATGGATTTGCCCGGCGGGCAACAACGCATCCGATCACTGTCGCTAGCTTGCGCCTTGCGCAGGCAGCGCGCCACGGGCCGAGCAGCCGCTTGGCTGTAGGCCAAGGCCGGGGTGTGGGGACGTGCCCGCGTGGGTACGCTTGACCGCGTGCGCAGGCTCAGCGCCGGGCCGTGGGCGCTGCCGTCACGCCACGGCTGCGGCCTCGGATCACCAGTGCCACACCGCCCAGCACGGCGATGGAGGCCAGCAGCAGTGGCGCCGTCAGCGGCTCGCCCAGCAGCAGCGCGCCACCCCCGGCCGCAAGCGCCGGCACCGCCAGTTGCACCACGGCGGCCCGGGTGGCGCTGAGGCCACGCAGCGCGGTGTACCAAACAGCGTAGCCCAGCCCCGACGCCAAGGCGCCAGAGGCCAACGCCAGCGCGGCGCCGGTGCTGTCCCAGCGGGCTTGTGGCCACAGCAGCAGGCTCAAGCCCAGCGCCAGTGGCGCGGCGCGCAAAAAGTTGCCGGCGGTCACGGCGGTGGCGTCCACAGCACCACGGCCTCGCAGGGAATAGACCGCCCAAGCCACACCCGCAGCCGCCATCAGCGCAGCGCTTTGCAGGCTGGGGGTGGCCAGGCCGGGCAGCAGCAGGGCCACCAGCCCGGCGCTGGCGGTGGCCAGGCCCAGCCACTGCTGCGGGCTGAGCCGCTCACCCCGCCACAGGCCCCAGCCGATCATGGTGGTCTGCACCACACCAAACAACAGCAGCGCGCCGGTGGCTGCGGTCAGGCTGACATAGGCCAGCGAGAAGCCGGCGGCGTAGACAAACAAGGCCAGTGCGGACGGCCAGTCACCGGCCAGGTGCTTGCTGGGGTCTGTGGCTGTGGCTTCGGCTGCGGCTGCGGCTGGGCTTGCTTTGGCTGATGCACTGACTGATGCACTGACTGATGCACTGACTGCCGCCGCTGCCCGCGCCCGCAGCGCCACCAGCAGGGCCAGCACCAGCGCACCCGACATCAGGCGTAGGCTGGTGAAGCTGGCCGGGTCGATGGTGGTGTGGCGCAGCGC
>JAYVLI010000349.1:0-9900 GCA_043759535.1 Betaproteobacteria bacterium
GACACCCGCAGCCAGAACATCAACCAGAACGAGATCTCGGGGCTGTCCTTTGCACCCGACGGCACGCTGTGGGTCGCGTCCACGCAAGGTGAGATCTACCGCATCGTTGTTTGAGGCTTTTTCTGATGCATTTGGCAGGGCCAGCGCCCCCATATCCCGGGGGGCGATTGGTCCTCCACAGCGCGACTTGGCGGCCTACCATTGCTTGAAGGTTTGACGAAATTGAAGGATTTGAAATGACATCAAAGTTGCAAGGCAAGCCCAGCACCCATTGGCTCCAAAACAGGCCTTGGGCCACACTGCGGGTAGCCGCAGTTGGCTTGGCGATGGTGGCGGCCAGTGCAGCTTGGGCTGCCCCGACGGTGATTTTTGTGGCTACCGACCTGGCCGACGCCACGGCGGGTGAAGACCTCTGGCGCTACGCTTACACAATCACCGGCCCGGTGGATGCCTTTGGGTCGGTGAACCTGCTGTTCTCCCCGGCAAGCTATGCCAATCTGGTGTCGCAGACCACAGACGCCAACCTGGACCTGGTGGACACGCAACCTGATACGGGTTTGCCTGCAGATGGCATCGTCTATGTGACACCGTTCAGCGATTTGCTGGCCAGCGATACGGCGCTGCTGTCCGTCGACTTTGTGTGGCTGGGCGGGTCAGGCAGCACACCGGGCGCACAGAAGTTTGACGTGGTTGACGGTGCCGGCGGCTTCGCCGGATCAGGCGTGACACGGCTGCAGTCTGGTGGCGGCACCGTGCCCGAGCCCTCAGCGCTGCTGCTCACCGCCACCGCCTTGCTGGCCTTGGCGGCCCTCTCGGCCACGCGCAAGCACGACGCGTCGGCCTGACCCGTCCAGCATCCGCCGTGGTCTGATTCCGCAGGCGCCGTGGCGCCTGGGAGTTAGGCCATCGGCTAGCATCGTCAACGGGTGCGGCCGGCTTGGCGTATTGCGCTTGGGCTATGGTCTGGGGAGATGACTTTGACTTCAAAATTCAAGTGCGCGATGTCGGCGGTGTGGCGCCTGCGGTATCTGTCGCTGGTCGCTGGTGCGCTGCTGACCGCCTGCGGTGGTGGCGGTGGTGGCACAACCAACCCTCCCACAACACCAATAGCACCCATCACACCAAGCAACCAGCCGCCAGTGGCGGCCGCCAAGCTGGGCGGTGAGGCGGTGTTGCAGGCCACCACGCTGTTTGACACCACCGGCACCGCTGACCCTGACGGCAGCATCGCCAGCCGCAGCTGGGCCTACGGTGATGGCCAGACCGGCAGCGCCGACAACCACATCTACACCGCCACCGGCAGCTACAGCGCCACGCTGACTGTCACCGACAACAGCGGCGCCAGCGCCACCACCACCGTGGCGGTGGTGGTGGCCAAATGCAGCAGTGCGGGCACACAAGACGCCAGGCGCAGCCCGTTCAGGACACTGTGTGTACAAACCAGCTGCGGCGAAATGGTGTTTGAGCTTTATGAAACACAAGCCCCGGTGACCACGGCCAATTTTTTGCAGTACGTTGACGAAGGCTTTTTTGGCAACACCCTGTTTCATCGGGTGATTGCTGATGTTGTGATCCAGGGTGGAGGTTATGGGCCCGGCCCACTGGCCAAGGCGGCCACGCACCCAGCCATCAGGCTGGAGAGCAACAACACCCTGAAAAACACGCAATACACCTTGGCCATGGCCCGCACCAACGTGGCGGACAGCGCGACCAGCCAGTTCTTCATCAACCTGCTGGACAACCCCACGCTGAACTACAACCCGGCAATTGCCACAGCCAACGGTTATGCGGTGTTTGGCCAGGTGATCTCTGGCACGGCCGTGGTCGACGCGATTGGTGTGGTGGCCACCACCACCGCCGCCGGGCTGTCGAATGTGCCGGTGCAAGATGTGCTGATCCGGTCCATCGTCCGCATGCCATGACGCGGCGGCGTGCGGGTGCCGCTGCGGCCGCGCGAGGCTTGCATGCAGGCCTGGTGGCCGCCGGCTGCTTGCTGGCCGGGCAGGCTGTGCAGGCGCAGGTTCCAGCCCAGGCCGCAACCCAAGTCCAGGCGCCAGTCGCGACTGCAGCCCAGCCGCAAGCCCCAGTACTGGCTGACCTGCTGCGCAGCGCCCTGACCGCTGACCCGGCCGTCAACGGTGCGCTGGCGCAGGTGCGTGCGGCTGAGCAACGGCTGGTGCAGGCCAAAGCCGCATTTGGTCCCAACGCGGTGGTGGCCTTGAGCAAAAACGAAACCCGCTACAACGAGGCGCCGGCCTTTGGGCTGCGCCGCTTTTCCAACCTGCAGGCCACGCTGCAAATCACCCAGCCGCTGCTGCGGGTGGCCTTGCTGCACAGCCTGGACGCCGCCCAGGCGCAGCTAGAGCAAGCCCAGGCCGCGCTGGCCCAAGCACGGGCTGAGTCCACCGTGCGGCTGGTGGAGGCCGCGCTGGATGTGCTGAAAGCGCGTGATGCCCTGGCGTTGATCGGCGCCCAGCAAATCGCCGCTGAAGAGCAGCTCGCCGCCGCTCGGCGCAAGTTCACCGTGGGCAATGTGTCCATCATCGATGTGCGCGAGGCCGAGGCCAAGATCGACACCGTGGCCGCCCAGGCCATTGCCGCCCAGGCCGATCTGGACCTCAAGCAGCAATTGGTCACCGAGCTGGTGGGCCGCACCGCACCCGAGCTGATGGACCGCGGCCTGGCCGGTGACCAGATGCCGGTGCTCAAAGCCGCCGATGTGCTGGTGTGGATTGCCGACGCCCAGCTCAACAGCCCACAACTGCGCCAGGCCCAACTGGCTTTGCTGGCCGCTGAGGCCGAGGTTCGCAAAGCCTGGCAAGGCCATGCGCCCACCGCCGACCTGACCTACACCTACGGCAAAAGCTCGGACACCGGCACGGTGACCAGTATTTTTCCGCGGCGGGGCGACACGTCGCAGGTGGGTGTCAGCATGAACATCCCGCTGTTTGCCAGCGGCGCCACCCAGGCCAAGGTACGCGAGACCGTGGCGCTGCGCGACAAGGCACAAAGCGATGTGGACGCCGCACGGCGCACCGTGCAAGTGGGGGTGCGGCAGAACTTTTCGGCGTCCCTGTCGCAGGTGAGCCTGGCGCGTGGGCTGGAGACCGCCACCCGCTCACTGGAGGCCGCCTTGCAAGCCAACCGGCGTGGTTACGAGGTGGGTTTGAAGGTCAATGCCGAGGTGCTGGACGCGCAGTCCAAGGTGTTTGAGTCGCGCCGCGACTTGTCGCGTGCGCGTTACGACGCCTGGCTTGGCTTTCTCAAACTCAAGTCTTTTGCCGGCCAGTTGATGGACGCGGATGTGGACAGTCTGGACAGCTTACTGGTCCTGGAGCCACCGCTGCCCACGCGTGGCCGCAACCCACCCCGCGGTGGGCAGCGATGAGTGCTTTGCCATCGCTGCGTGGTGATGTGCCGGGGCCGCCGGACGGGCAATCTGACGGGCTGTCCGACGGGTCATCTGACCGGTCATCTGAAAGCCTGGCTGCGGCAACCATCTCACGCAGCACAACACCCACCACACCACCCGCCGACGGCCTGGTGGAGACGGTGGAGACCTGGCGCGCCCGCTTGGCCGGCGCCGGTGTGGCCTGCCGCGCGGTGGCGCTGCATGGTGCTGACCCGCAATTCCAGCTTGAATTCCCCGCGGCTCTGCCCGACCTGGTGCAGCGCTGGTTGGCCTTGCGCAGCCCCGACCAGCCCGGCGGCGTGGCCCCTGTTGCCCATGTGGCCAAGGTGGACGGCCAGCCCGGCGCTGACCTGCTGATCGTCACGCCGCTGCAATTGCCCGACGGCCAACTGGGCACGGTGGGTGTGGCCCTGGCGCCACCGCACAACGACCGCACGGTGCAACTGGTGTTGTTGGCGCTGGGCTGGTTGCAGTTGGCCTTGTCGGCACCGCGCATGGCGCGCAGCCAGCGTGCGGCCCGCTTGCTGGACTTGTTGGGCCATGTGGCGTCGCAAGGCCAGGCCAGATCGGCCGCGCAAGAGTGGATCAACCGCAGCGCCGCCTGGGCCCGAGAAGAGGCACCGGCCGCCGGCCTGCCCTTCAACCTGCTGCTGTTCCGGGTGCAGGGCCAACAACCGCGCTGGTGGGTGGCGGCTGACACCTCCTGGGCTGAAAAAGCCTCACCCGCCATCCAGGCCGCAGCCG
The DNA here is from genome assembly GCA_043759535.1 of Betaproteobacteria bacterium. Taxonomy (GTDB): domain Bacteria; phylum Pseudomonadota; class Gammaproteobacteria; order Burkholderiales; family Burkholderiaceae_C; genus Pseudaquabacterium. Next base: position 4,157 of record JAYVLI010000349.1, read on the forward strand.
AGATGGCCAGCCAGGCGGTGCTGGAGCAACAAGAGGTGCAGCAGCCCCACGCCTGGGCTGCGCCCGTGCTGGACGACGGCCAGGTGGTGGCGGTGCTGGTGGCCAGCATTGACACCCCCGGCGCCAGCCTGCCCGAGCCCATGACCGCCGTGCTGCGCACCAGCCTGGGCCTGGCCGAGCCACTGCTGCGGCGCTGGCATGAGGCCGAGCGTCCGCTGTGGCGCCATGCGCTGGACCAATTGCGCAGCGGCTGGCGCCATCTGCATGAGCCCGGCCACCTGGCCCTCAAAGCCGGTGCTGCCGGCGTGGTGCTGGCTGCGCTGCTGCTGTTGCTGCTGCCGGTGCCTGACCGGGTGACGGCCAACACCGTGATCGAAGGCAGGCTGCGCCAGGTGGTCACCGCGCCGTTTGATGGCTTCATCGGCCAGGTGCTGGTGCGCCCGGGCCAGCGCGTGGTGCGCGGCCAACTGCTGGCCAAGCTGGACGACCGTGACCTGAAGCTGGAGCAAGCCCGCTACCGCAGCGAGCGTGAACAGGCCGCCGGCCGCTTGCGCCAGGCCATGGCCGACCGCGAGGCCGCTGCCATGGCCCTGGCCCAAGCCGAAGTGCTGCAGGCCGAGGCGCAACTGGCGCTGATCGACGCCAAGCTGGTGCGCACCGGCTTGACCGCCACGCTGGACGGCCTGGTGGTCAGCGGCGATTGGGTGCAGCAGATTGGTGGTCCGGTGGAGACCGGCAAAGAAATGTTCGAGATTGCCGCCGGTGAGGGCTACCGGGTGGTGCTGCATGTGCCTGACCGCGACATTGCCCGGGTCCACTTGGGCCAGACCGGCGCGCTGCGCCTGACCGGCCGGCCGCAGGTGGTGCATGCGTTCCGCATCAGCAACTTGACGGCCACCGCCAGCGTGCAGGACAACGTCAACGGCTTCCGGGTCGAGGCAGACTGGGTGGGGGACGACGCAAACTTAAGCCCCGGCATGCAAGGCATCGCCAAGATCGAAGTGGGCACGGCCAACCTGCTGACGGTGTGGACCCGCAGCTCCATCGACTGGCTGCGGCTCAAGCTGTGGTCTTGGTGGTGGTAGGCCAGCGGCCATGCAAGCCATCTGGTCTGAGCACTGGCATGCGGTGCGGTTTTTGCAGCCCCGGCTGCGCCACGGTGTGCAGGCGCTGCACCGGCCTTTGCGTGGCCGGGCCTGGGTGCTGCTGCTGGATCCGGTCACCCAGCGCTTTCACCGCATGTCGCCGCAGGTGTGGGGTGTGCTGCAGTTGCTGGACGGCCGGCGCACGCTGGATGAAATCTGGGCAGCGGCCTGCGCCATTCCCGAGCGGGCCAGTGCCCAAGCGGCCCACACCGCCATCTCGCAGACCGACTTGCTGCAGCTGATGTCCAGCCTGCACGCCAACGATTTGCTGCAAAGCCAGGTCTCGCCTGATGCCAGCGAGGTGTTGGAGCGCTACCAGAAACAGTCGAAGTTGCGCATCAAACAAAGCTGGCTCAACCCGCTCAACATCAAAATTCCGCTGCTGCACCCCGATGCCTGGTTTGAGCGCCACGCCGCGTTGGCGTGCCGCATCATGTCCTGGCCGGTGCTGCTGCTGTGGTTGGTGGTGGTGCTGCCGGCCACTGGCCTGGCCTGGCAACACTGGACGGCGCTGACCGAGAATCTGTCAGACCGGGTGCTGGCCGCCAGCAACGTGGCCTTGTTGTGGCTCACCTACCCGCTGGTCAAGGCGGTGCATGAATGGGCGCACGGCCTGGCGGTCAAGGCCTTTGGCGGCACGGTGCGCGAGATCGGGCTGATGTTCATGGTCTTCACTCCGGTGCCCTATGTGGACGCCACTTCGTCGTACCGCTTCCCGTGCAAATGGGCACGGGCGCTGGTGGCGGCGGCCGGCATCATGGCCGAGCTGCTGCTGGGCGCCATCGCCTTGTATGTGTGGCTGCTGGCCGAGCCAGGGCTGGTCACCGCAGTGGCCTTCAACGTGGTGCTGATTGCTGGCATCTCCACCGTGCTGATCAACGGCAACCCGCTGATGCGCTACGACGGTTATTTCATCGCCTGTGACCTGCTGGAAGTGCCCAACATGGGCCAGCGCGCCACCCAATACTGCACCTACCTGCTGGACCGCTACGGCTTTGGCGCGCGTGACGCCCAACCCCCGCTGCAAGTGCAGGGTGAGCGTGCGCTGTTGTTGGTCTACGGCCTGATCTCACCGGTTTACCGCATGGTCATCACCTTCGGGCTGATCTGGTTTGTGGCGTCCGAGTACCTGTTTGTGGGCGCGGTGATGGCGCTCATGGCGCTGTGGTCGGCCCTGGTGCAGCCGGTCTGGAAGGGCTGGAAGCATTTGCGCGACGGGGCGTCCCTGTCGCGCCGGCGTGACCCGGCGCTGCGCCGCACGGTGGTGGCACTGCTGGCGGTGGTGGGCTTTTTGGGCCTGGTGCCACTGCCGTTTCACTCCGTCCATCAAGCGGTGGTGTGGGTGCCGGACGAAGCCATCGTGCGGGCCCAAGCCAACGGCCAGGTGCTGCGCGCTCTGGTGCAACCCGGCGCAACCGTGGCTGTGGGTGATGCACTGCTGGAGTTGGACAACCCGGTGCTCAGCGCCGATGTGGGTGTGGCCGCCGCCGGCCTGGCGCAGGTGCAGGCGCAGTTGCGCCAGGCCGAGGTGGGCGCCCGCGCCAAGGCCGTGGCGCTGCGCGATGAGCTGGCCTCACGCACCGCCAAGCTGGCCGACGTGCAAAGCCGCCTGGCCGGCCTGGATGTGCGCGCCACCAGCGCTGGCCGCTGGGTGCCACGCGCCACCACCGAGCAGGCCGGGCGTTACGTCAAGCGCGGTGAGGTGCTGGGTTATGTGGTGTCGGGTGCGTCCCAAGTGGTGCGCGCAGCCGTGCCACAAGAGGACATGGACTTGATCCGCTCTGGCCTGCGCGGTGTGCAGGTGCGGCTGGACCAGGCCATCCGGGTGCCTGTGGACGCCCAGCTCAAGCGCCAGGTGCCGGGTGGTGACTTTGAGCTGGTCTCGTCGGCGCTGGGCACCTCGGGTGGGGGCGAGATTGCGGTAGACCCGTCCAAACCCGGCGGTACCCACACCCTGAAGCGGGTGTTTGATGTGGAGGTGGCGCTGGCCCAGGTGTCCCCCGCTGCGGTGTTTGGCGACCGGGCTTATGTGCGGTTTCATTTGGGCACCGCACCGCTGGGCTGGCAGTGGTTTTTGCGGCTGCGGCAGTTGTTTTTGGCCCGGCTGAATGTTTGACCCAGCGATGGCTGACCCCGCTACGGTTGACCCCGCCCTGTTTGACCCTGGTCTGGCCCGCCACGTGGCTGGCGCTCTGTTCCGCCGTGCCGACACCCAACGCGACGAGCGTGCCGCCGAGGCGCCCCGCCCGGTGGACGACTTCATCCGCAACCTGGCTGGCTGGCTGCCGCCGGTGCGTGAATCGGCGGCCAGCATCCAGCGCCTTGCCCAAGCGGTGGATGCGGTGGCGCTGCCGCTGCGCAGCCGGCCCGATGCCGATGTGGCCGTGCGCTTCTACCGTGCGGTGCAAGCCCTGCACACCGGCTGCGCCGTGACGCGTGATTTTGACCACCTGCCCGCTGTGCTGGCCTGTGTGGCCGAGGCCTGCCGGCGCCGCCTGGGCCTGTGGCCACACCCGGTGCAATTGGCCGGCGCCCGCGCATTGCTGGGCGGCCAGTTGGCCGAGATGCAGACCGGAGAGGGCAAAACCCTGGTGGCGGCCATCGCCGCCACCGCCATGGCCGGCTCGGGTGCGTCAGTGCATGTGATCAGCACCAACGACTACCTGGCCAAGCGCGACTGCGAGGAGATGTCGCCCGTCTTCCGCTTTTTTGGCTTGAGTGGCGGCTGTGTGCAAGGTGGCATGCAGGCCGGTGAGCGCCGCGCTGCCTACGCCCACCGCATCTGCTACGCCGCCGGCAAAGAGGTGGTGTTTGACTACCTCAAAGACCGGCTGGCTGGCCACGGCGTGGTGCCGGCGCGGGTGGCGCACTTGCAGCAGTTTGTGGCCGCCAGCGCGCTGCCAGCGCTGCAGCCGCTGATCCCGGCGCTGCATTTTGCCATCGTCGATGAAGCCGACAGCGTGATGATCGATGAGGCCCGCACGCCGATGATCTTGTCGCGTGAGGCGGCGCCGGTGTTTGACCCCGCGCTGCTGGACTGGGCCATGGCCTGCGCCCGCGCGCTGCAGGCTGGCCAGCATTTCCGCATTGGCACGGCGCGGGATGTGGAGTTGTTACCCGGCGCACTGGCCGCCACCCTGCCGCTGCCCACCAGCGTGGCGGCCACCTGGCACACGGCCACCTGGCGTGAGCATTTGCTGGGCCAGGCGCTCACCGCGCTGCACTTGTTCCACCGCGACCAGCACTACATCCTGAGTGCCGGCAAAGTGCAGATCGTGGATGAATCCACCGGCCGGGTGATGCCTGACCGGTCGTGGGAGCAAGGCCTGCACCAGTTGATTGAAACCAAGGAGCAAGTGCCGCTCAGCCGCGGCCGCGAGACCCTGGCGCGCATGACTTACCAGCGCTTTTTTCGCCGCTATTACCTGGTGTCCGGCTTGACGGGCACAGCGGCGGAGGCCGCGCGTGAGCTGTGGTCGGTCTACCGGCTGCGGGTGCGCCGCATCCCGCCCAACAGGCTGTTGCAGCGCAAGCGCCTGCCCGACCTGTGCCTGGCCAGCGCGGCGGACAAATGGCAGGCCGTGGCCGACGCCGCCTGCGCGGCCGCAGCACGGGGCCAGCCGGTGCTGGTGGGCACGCGCAGCGTGCAAGCCTCGGAGCAGATTGCCGACGCACTGGCCCAGCGTGGTGTCCTGCATGTGGTGCTCAACGCCCGCCAGGACGCCACCGAAGCCCATGTGGTGGCCCAGGCCGGTGAGACCGGCCGCATCACCGTGGCCACCAACATGGCCGGCCGTGGCACTGACATCAAACCCGATGCCCAAGCCCAGGCGTCCGGAGGCCTGCATGTGATCCTGACCGAGTTCCATGAGTCGCCCCGGGTCGACCGCCAACTGTTTGGCCGCAGCGCGCGCCAGGGTGAACCCGGCACGGTGCAGGCCATCGTCAGCACGCAAGACCCGCTGTTTGAGCACCAGCCCGAATGGCTGTGCCGCCTGGCGCTGCGCAGCGCGCCGCTGCTGCGCTGGCTGGTGCGGCAGGCCCAGGCGCGGGCGGAGGCTCGGGCCTACCGCATACGCTTGCAGACCTTGCGGCATGACCGCGAACTTCATCGATTGATCGGCTTTGCAGGACGGGTGACATGACAACAAGACAGGTGCGTACCCGGCAGGTGCGCGTGGTCGCAAAACACGCTTTGGTGAGGGCTTGGCTTGCATTGGCCATGTTCGCCGCCACGGCTACAACCGCCGGCCCGGCCCAGGCTGCCGCACCGGCTGACTTTGACTGCCTGATCGAACCCGCCCAGGTGGTGGACGTGCGCAGCCCGGTGGTGGGCCTGCTGCAGCAGGTGCATGCCAGGCGCGGCCAAAACATCCAGAAAGGCCAGGTGCTGGTGACGATTGAATCCAGCGTGGAGCAAAGTGCTGCTGCCACCGCGCGCTTCCGCGCCGGTGCCGAGGGCGCGCTGCAGCAGGCCCGCCACAAGGTGGACGCCAGCCGCGAAAAAGCCCGCCGCATGGCCGAGCTGTACCTGGAAGAGTTTGTCTCCGCCCAGGCCAAGGACGACGCCGCCGCCGAAGCCAAACAAGCCGAAGCCGA
>JAYVLI010000350.1:0-7723 GCA_043759535.1 Betaproteobacteria bacterium
CACCTCGCACAGCAGCGCGCCGATGCCGATGCCCACCGAGAACACCACCAGCAGCAGCGAGGCCACATGCTCGTCGCCATGCAGCACGGTCTTGGCAAAAGCCGGGAAGTTGGCAGGAAGACCGCCCCGAAGAACCACATCCAGCTGATGCCCAGCAGCGAGCGGAAGACCACGATGTCCTGGCGCGCCAGCAGCAGGTTGCGCCAGGTCTCGCTGAACGGGTTCCAGTTGATGGCCAGCGCCGAGTCAGTGGCTGGTGAATGCGGCACACCCTGCGCCACCAGCCGGCCCAGCACGGCCGTGCCCACGCAGCCCAGCGCCACCCAGGTGGCACCCACACCGGGCAGGGCAATCAACAGCCCACCTGCCAGGTTGCCCAGCAAGATGGCCACAAACGTGCCCATCTCCACCATGCCGTTGCCGCCGGTCAGTTCACGCTCGCTCAGGTGCTGCGGCAGATAGGCAAATTTCACCGGGCCAAACAGCGTGCTGTGCAGGCCCATCAAGGCCACGCAGGCCAGCAGCAGCGCCACGTTGTTGGTCAAAAAGCCCAGTGCGGCGGCCAGCATGATGAAGATTTCAAGCGTCTTGACAAAGCGGATGATGCGGGTCTTTTCCAGCTTGTCGGCCAACTGGCCGCTGGTGGCCGAGAACAGCACAAACGGCAGGATGAACAGCGCCCCAATCACCAGCCCGGCCAGCGCTGGTGGCAACCAGGCCACTTGCAACTGGTAAGTGACCAGCACGGTGAAAGCGAACTTGAACAGGTTGTCGTTGCCGGCGCCCAAAAACTGGGTCCAAAAAAACGGCGCAAACCGGCGCTGGCGCAGCAGGGCAAATTGGTTGGGATGGCCGGTGTCGTGCGGCACAAGGCCGGCGGCGGCTTGGGTAGCTTGGGCGGTTTTGTTGGCGTCAGGCAAGCGGGGGCTCCCGGGCGGTGGATGCGGCGACTGTAGTGTGGCGCTGTGGCGCCGCTTCAAGGCACAGCCAGGGCAGCACGTGGCAGCCACGCAAACTTGGGCCTACGCCTAAGACGAGCGCGCTGTTTCAATCCACACCTGCAGCTGCTGGCGGGCGAAGCAAACGGTAAGGTGTCATCCAATGTGTCGCCGTTGTTTCAATCCACGCCCGCTATTGCTGGCGGGCGAAGCCGGGCGGGCCAGACTTCTTGGTGGCCGGGTCGCGGTTTCAATCCACGCCCGCCATTGCTGGCGGGCGAAGCGGTTCGCGCATAACTCAGTGTGGCTGCTGGTGTTTTTCAACCATTTCCGCGTACCAATTCGCTCAGCACGCTGAGCGCAGGTGTCAGCAAATTGATTGGGGTTGGTGAGGGCAGTCACAACAAGCACTTACGAACAGCGCGAACCTGCACGGGCTGTGAGGGCACTTTGGGTTCGCGCAGTCATGTTAGGGCAATGCTGCGCGGGCGTTCGCACAGAAATGGCGTCGGGCATCTGCTTTTGGGCTGGCAGCGGTGCCGCAACCTGTTGGCATGGCCTGTTGGTGGGCAAAGGCTGCGGTGTGGTGTAGTGGGCAGACGCGCGGCTTACCCAACGCGACTTGCACGCCGCTGCGCAGAGCAACGCCCATGCCTACAGCACCAGTGGGGCCTCAAAGTCGATGGCTTTGAAGTGGCCGTGTTCACGCACTTCGGCGCCTCGGGTGTCGGGCAGGCGGTAGAGGCGCAGACAGTCTTGGATGACGTCGATTTCGCGCAGCAGGCGGCGCTCTAGCGCTTCAAATTCGGCCAGGGTCACCTGGCATTCAAAGACAGACTGTTGCACCCGCTGCCCTGTGCTCTCACACACTTTGGCCACACGGCGCAGCCGGCGGCGGCCGGCTTTGGTGATGGTGCTGACGTCATAACAAACGATCACCAACATGCTGGCCTTTCCGTTGTCTGTTGGGTCACTTGGCGGTAAATGGCAGATAGCCGCCAGGCTGGCCTTCAGCGTCCACCTCGCCGCGCACAGCACGCGCCAGCAGCCGGGCCTGCACCAGCGGCACCAAACCAAGCGGCAGGGTCTGGGCCAGCAAGGGGTGGGTGATGTCTTCTTGCTTGCGCTGCTGGTAGGCCACCACCACGGTCTTGCGGGCTTCGGGTGTCAGTGACACACCGCCGCCCTCACGCATTAAAAATCCGTCCGGGCCGATTTGCTCGCGGTTGACCAGTGACAGCGCCAGCCGGTCAGCGTAGGGCCTGAACTCTTCCATCAAATCCAGCGCCAGAGCGGCGCGGCCGGGCCGCAGGGCGTGCAAGAAGCCGACTTGCGGGTCCAGCCCGGCGGCCTCAATGGCGCTGCGGCAGTCGTTCATCCACATGGCATACAAGAATGACAGCAGAGCATTGATGCGGTCTCGCGGCGGGCGGCGGTTGCGGCCGTCCATCGCAAAGTGCGGCCTGGCGTCAGCGCGCACCAGCAGGCTGATGCAGCCAAAGTATTGGCGGGCGGCCTCGCCCTCCACGCCGCGCAGGCTGTCCAGGTCGGCCGTGGCTGGCAGTGCGCGCAGGCTGGCGGCCAGGTCATCCGCACCGCGTGTTAGGCGGGCGGCTTCATCGGGCAGTTTGGATTCACGTGCGCCGCGCTGCAGCACCTGGCGGCAGTTTTTAAGCTTGCCGGCCACAAAGGCGCGGGCGGTGTCCAGCGCAAATACCGGGTCCATGGCGCGCAGGTGTTGCGCGCGGCGCAGCAGCACGTTGCCGGCGGTGGCGCCCTCCAGTCTGGCTTTGAAGCGGCCGTTGTCGTCCAGCAGCACCAGGCCGATGGCGCCATCTGCCAAGCGGTGCATCAGGGGTGCCGACACGCCCACGTGGCCAAAACACACCACGGCCTGCAGGTGGTGCAGCGGCACCCGCAGCTTGGCCTCACGCTCTACCTCCACACGCAGGGTGTCGTTGTCCAGCCTCAGGTAGCTGCCGGGGGTGTTGACGTACAGGGTGTTGAGCAATTGCATGGCCGGCGCCGGGTTGGGCCACGTGCGGGGCACTGGCCGTGGGTGTCAAAAACAGGGTCAGGTTTAGGGATTGGATGGAGGGGCGAATTGCGGGCTCAGTGCTCCGGGTCAAACAGGCGCGCTCGCAAGGTGGCCAGCAGGCTGGGCGCAGCCACAGCGGGTTGGCAGCGGTCATGCAATGAGCAGCCTTTGCAGCGCTGGGCCGCCAGCTCCCCCGTCAACGGCACAGGCAGGCGCTGGCTTTGCAGCATCTGGCGCACGGCAGCAGCGGTATCCACCACGTCTTGCTGCAACTCGGCACTGACGGCCACCACGCGGCGGCGCTTGCTGCTGGCGTAATAGATGGCGCCTTCAGGCACATCGCGGCCGGTCATCGCCGCCAGGCACATGGCCTGGGCTGCCAGCTGCAGGTCATCACAGGCGGCGATGGACGCGGCCTTGTTGCGGTTGCCGTGTTTGTATTCCACCGGGTAGGGCGCACCGCCGGGGCCAAACTCCACCACGTCGGCCTTGCCGATCAGCCCCAGCGTGTCATGCCACAGCGGCAGCGCACGCTCACTGCGCACGCCTTTGGCGGTGTCCACGCCGGGCCTGTCCACCTGGGCATGCACGGCGTTGCCGCGCAGGGTGTGCAGGTTGTCGTCAAAGGCCTGCTCCAGGTGGATGAGGGCGCATTGGCGTGGGCAATACGCCCAGTGCTGCAGGGCGGACAGGGTGATGGGATCGGGCTCGTCCACGGTGTTGGCTCGGTAGATTGACTAAACTTTCAGCACCATGAAATCAGCCAGGAGATTTGCATGACCACCTCCCTCGACAGCGTCACGGCTGATGCGTTGAAGCTGTCCGCTGAAGACCGCGCCGCGTTGATTGAGCGCCTGGCCGACACGGTGTTGCCCGCGCCGCCGCTGCACCCAAGTTGGGATGCCGAGATTGAGCGGCGCTTGGCCGAGTTGGATGCTGGCACGGTGGCGTCCGTCCCGATGGAGCAGGTGTTGGCGCAGGCGCGGGCCGTGATTGGCGCGCAGACACGCACGCCGTGATTGCCAGCTTCCGGCCGGCGGCCGCGCAAGAATTTCTGGATGCCATTGCCTGGTACCTGCAAGAGGGTGGGCCGGTGGTGGCCGATAACGTCAACACGGCGGTGCAGCGTGCGCTGCAACTGCTGGCCTTCATGCCGCACCTGGGCACACCGGCCTACCGCAGTGCCCGCCTGTGGCCGCTGAAGAACTTTCCCTACACGCTGATCTACCGCGTACAGGGTGACGAATTGACCGTGCTGGCCGTGGCGCACCAACGGCGGGCAGCAGGGTATTGGCAGGGACGCCTGTAGTTGGTTCGGCTGGCCCCGCCGGTGCGTCTACAGGCTCTGGGTCAGCAGCGCCGCAGCACCGTCACCCCCGGCGCCGCTTCGCGCTCTTCACCAATCTCCAGCGCCTGGCCGTCAAACAGCACTTCGTAGGCCTCAAAGCCGCGCGCCGGTGCATCGGGCGCGCGGTTGCGCACCACCAGCTTGTCAAACAAGGCATGGGCGTGCGCATTGCCCAGCTCGCTGCTGTGTTTGAACACATACAAACCCCGGGTGGCCATCTGGCCGCGTGCAGCCGAGCGGTCATGCTCAAACATGTCTTCCAGCGCTTTGTAAAACAGCGCCAGGTCGTCGGCGGAGAAGCCGGTTTGCCGCGCCAAGAACGACGAGATGAACCCGTGTGAGCGGTACAGGCCATACGGCACGGTGTGCTTGCGGCCCATGGTGCGGTTGTCGCCGTCCTGGCTCTCCGATTCTTTTTCGGTGGCCACCGCCATGCGGGTGATGGAGTGCTCACTGGCCACGATGGGGTCTTGTGAGCGGGCAAAGGTCATCTGCACCGGGCCACGCACTTGGCCGCAGTTGACGCCGGTGGACATCACGGCGCCGAAGGTGCGCACGTCAAAGAAGTTCTTGCAAATCCAGTCGCGTGCCTTCTCCACACTGTCGGCGCTGCCCTTGCGTTTTTTCTTCGCGCCTTTGGCGTCTGGGGCGTCTTTGTCGTCACCCCCCAGTTCGGCCGTGGCGCCAATGGCCTCGTAGGCGGCGCGGTGGGTGCGTTCCAGCACCGCTTTTTCTTTGATGTAGATGTCAAACGGTGGGGCGCAACCGTTGACCAGGCCCACAAAGTTGCGCACCTTGCGTTTGAGCGCTACATCGGTCACCAGGCCGTGGCCGGTTTCGGCGTCCAGCCGGGGCATGTTGCCGGCGTCGGGGTCGCCGTTGGGGTTGCCGTCTTTCACATCAAACAGCAGCACAAAGTCGTGGCGGGCAGTGAGTGTCATGTCATTCCTCGGTGGTGTTGGATGCGGATGCCGATGCGGACGCGTCGGCATCTGTGGCGCCTGCGTCTTTGCGGGTGAAAAAGTCTTGCCGCTGGTGGTAATACCCCAGCGCAAAGCGGCCTTGCTGCGGCAAGGTCAACTGGCGCGGAAAGTCCTGCAGGCCGGCCAGCACCTCGCCAATCAAGCGCTCAAACCAGTTGTTCTGTTTGTCGTTGAGCTTTTTGAGGTGGGCGTTTTTCAGCCGCAGCAAGGTGGTGAACACTGCCACCGGTGTGGTGGACGCCGCGCTGTAGTAGCGGTCCCGGATGGTGGCGTTGATGCCGGGCATGGCCTGGCGCTGGATGTGTTCCAGCACCGCAAACAACCGGCCCAGCCGGTAGGGGGTATCAGCTTGGTCCACGTCTAGCGTCTCCTGGAAGTGTTGGGTGGTTGAGGGTGTTTGCGGGTGGCTGCGCCGGTGGTCACGGTTGAGCCAGGCTTTGAGCACGGCGGCGCGCAGGTAGGTCACGTCTTGCTCGGCCTTGCAGCGCAGTACGGCGGCATTCAGCAGGGTGGCCGGGTAGGGCTGGCCTTCCAGAATGGCCCGCATCCATTCACCGGCCAAGCGCGGCGGCACGTTGTCCAGCTTGCCCTGCAGCGCCAGGCTGGACAGCAGCCGAAACAGCGACGGCACCGGCGGGTCACTGTCAAACCGCCGCGTCACGCGCAAATCATCAAAGTGCTGCAGGATGCGCGGCGCCAGGTCAGCCAGTGGCGCTTGCAGCCAGAAGCGGATGCTGATGCGTGCGGCATTGGGCGCCAGGCCCAGCACACAAAAGCGCACACCTTGTTCACCCACCGGCACCTGGCCGGTGGCCATGGCCTGGTGCAGAGCCTGCACGGCGCGCACACCGCGGTCTGGTTCGTCCTTGGTCTCGCCAAAAAAGTCGGCCAGGGTGAATTCACCGTCAAAAGCGGTGGCGCCATCGGCCCAGAACACGGTGGACGCATCACCCACCTGCACCCGGTTGCGCGAGTCTTTGTCCAGCAGGTGGTTCAGCGCGGTGGTGTAGGCAAACGCGGCGCGCTGGCTGACCGGTGCGTTTTCGCCTTGCCGCTCGGTCTTGCCGTAGGACTCAAACGCCCGGGCGTTGAAAGACACGATGTTGGCGCCGCTGGATTGCGCGCCCCACACACCTTTGATCGACGCATGCAGGCGTTGCACCGGTGCTTGCTCGCCATCAATCAAGCAGCGCAACTGGCGCTCGTCATCGGCCGCCGCCGGTGTTGTTGCCGCAACCACCACCGCTGGCCGTTGGCACACCAGGTCCAGGTCACCCACCAGGCGGAAGGTCATCACCGGGTTGGCTTCGGTGATGTCCAGCCAGGCGGGGTGGGCTTGCAGCACGGACCAGTCGGTGCGGTCCAGTGCGGTCAGCACAGCACGCACACCGGCGTCTTGGCGCGCCGCCTCGGGCAGGGCATCGATGCGGGCGCGGAAGGCTGCGGCCGGGGTGAGATCGGCTGCACTTTTGCGGCCGGTGTCCAGCCCAATCACATAAGCCGCGCTGTCCCACAGCAAATTGGCTTTGACACCCGAGGTTTTTTTCTCGCCCAGCGGCACCAGAAACGACCGCGCGCGCAGCTTCTTGCCCACCAGCTCCCGCGTGTCGATCAACTGCAACACCTGGCCGTCGGGCGCCAGCTCAATGACGAACGGGATCTCCTTGTCCTCCAGCCCGGCGCTGGGCAGGCGCTGCGCCGGGTCGGGGTCACGCGCCTTGCGGTCGTAATAACGCACCAACGCTTGCAAGATCATCGTGCTGCTCCGCTTGAGTCCACCTCAATCACCCCAGCCGTCATCTGCGCCCGGAAGAACACCGGCTGCGGGTCCGTCGGATGGCTGAAATCCAGGTCGTGCAGCATCCAGCCCAGATCCCGCGTCTCGGCAATGGGTGGTGGCTCGCTTTCAGGTGCGGTGACCAACCGCACCCGGGCATCAAATTCGCGGCAGCCCAGGTAGGGCTGGTTGACGCACTGGCCGTGCTCAGCCCGGCGCTCAAACATGCTGAAGAATTTTTGCGGCGGCTGTGGGTCGGCCCGGTTGTCGGCCACCTCCAGGTCGGCATGCACCCGGTAGGCCACGTCACGCAACAGCAGTGCGGCGCGTTGTTGGCGGTCGTCCTCCACCACGATGCCCAGGTCGCCTGAGCGTGCGCTGTCCGGCTTGTCCATCGTCTGCTGCACGTTGCGGGTGGAGATGACCGACGCCACCTCGTTGCGCCGCAAGTTCATCCAGCGCACCGGCCGCAGCACCTCAATGCGCCGCACCTGCCAACGGATGCATGGCTTCCAGAAGATGGCCTCAAACACCGCCCGCGCGGCGGACGGTGTGATCACGTCATACGACACCCGCTCCACCTTCATCTCTGGCCGGGTGAAGCAGGCGTAGTCGCCGCTGATCTGCAGGCAGTAGCGT
>JAYVLI010000351.1:0-7542 GCA_043759535.1 Betaproteobacteria bacterium
TGCCGCCGGCAGCGTCCACCTGCGCGGCCACCAGGGTGGTGAGCGGGCTCACCACGGCGGGTTTGTCAGCGGGGGATTTGAGGGTGTAGGCCGTGCCCACCACGCCGTTGTCGGCGTCCACCGCGTCGGCCGGCACGATGGCCAGCACGGTGTATTTGTTGGCGTCCGCGCTGGGCAGGGTCAGCTTGACGGTGCCGTCTGCCACCGTGGTGCCCTGGGTCTCGTCGGCATCACACGCGCCGTTGGCGTTTTTGTCCAGGCACACCAGCGCGCCTTTGATCAAGCCGTCCACCACGGTCACGGTTTGGTCCACGGTGGTGGGCACAACCACCGGTGGGTCTACCACGGTGTTGTCGCTGCTGCCGCCGCCGCATGCGGTCAACAGCAGGGCGCTGCCGATGAGGGTGCTGATCTGGCGCGCAAACAGCGTGGCAACTGCTTGGCGGCTTGGGGTGGGTACAGGGTGTCGCATGGTCTTGTCCTCCAGACTGGGTTTGGATCACTGCATCTGCACAGGCTGCATTTGCAGCGTGTGAAAAAAGTGTCCGTCCGCAGGCCAGCCAGCGAATCGTTCAACATGACGACGGCCCTGCGCAGCCCCGCACCGCAATCGTGGGGGCAGGGTCAGCCCTGGCTTTTAGTCCCAGAGTGCGCGCAATTGGTGGCCAATGCCGCTGCCTGGTGTGGCATCTCCGGGCCACGGTGGTGTGTGTGTTGCATCGGCCGGCCTTGTTGGGTTTGTTGCGGCCAGCGGGCTTGGGGCCACCCGTTCAAACAGGGCCGCCACCGCCGGTGGGATGAAGCGGCTTAAACCGCCGTAGAGGTGGCGGTCACCTGTATGGTGTTGCTGGCTCACATGAAACCGCAGCGGCACCATCAAGGCCAGGTGCTGGCGGGCACGGGTCATGGCCACATACAGCAGGCGGCGCTCCTCGGCCACTGCGGCGGCTGAGCCGGTTGCCAGGTCAGCCGGCATGCAGCCATCCACCACATTGAGCACGGTCACGGCATCCCACTCTTGCCCTTTGGCGGCGTGGATGGTGGACAGGATGAGGTAGTCCTCATCCTGGTGCGGTGGGCCGGATTGGTCGCTGGTGGCCTCGGGTGGGTCCAGCGTCAGGTCGGTCAAAAAACGCTCGCGGCTGGCAAAGCCTGCGGCCAGGTGGTGCAGTTGGTCCAGGTCCAGCTGGCGCACGGTTGCAGTGTCGGCATGCAGGCGCTGCAGGTGGGGGGCATACCAGGCCAGCACGGCGGCCAACTCAGCCGGCCAGCCGCTGGCGGCGCGGGGTTGGTTGGCATCTGCAGCGACGGTATTGGCCTGCAGCGTGGCCATCAGCAGCGCCAAGGTTTGCCATTCTGATTGGGCGTTAGGGGGTGGTGTGAATGCTTGCAGTGCGGCCTGCGCATCCGCCGCCTGGCCCACCCCATCCACCAACCTGCGGGCATGCGCCGGCCCCATGCCTGGCAGCAACTGCGCCACCCGAAAACCCGCCAAGCGGTGGCGCGGGTTTTGTGCCCAGCGCAGCAGCGACAACACATCCTTGATGTGGGTGGCCTCCAAAAACTTGAGCCCACCAAATTTGACAAACGGGATGTTGCGGCGCGCCAGCTCCAGCTCCAGCGCGGCCGTGTGGTGGCCGGTGCGGGCCAGCACGGCTTGCTGCTTCAATGTCAAGCCGCCTTCACGCTGGGCCAGCACCGTGTCAGCCACCCAGCGGGCCTGGTCCATCTCGTCGGCCACGCTCACCAGCAAGGCGCGCTGGCTGCTGGTGCGATCGGTCCACAACTGCTTGGGGTGGCGCTGCGCGGCCAGTGCGATGACGGCATTGCTGGCGTCCAGAATGGGCTGGGTGCTGCGGTAGTTGCGCTCCAGCGTGATGGTGCTGGCTGCAGGGCCATAGGCTTGCGCAAAGCCCAAGATGTTGCCCACTTCGGCCGCTCGAAAACTGTAGATGGCTTGCGCGTCATCGCCCACCACTGTCAGGCCCATGCCATCGGGTTTGAGACGTTGCAGGATGCTGGCTTGCAGCCGGTTGGTGTCCTGGTATTCGTCCACCAGCAGGTGGTCAAACCGGGCGGCGATGTGCTGGCACAGTGCCGTGTCGGCCAGCATCTGGTGCCAGGCCAGCAACAGATCATCGTAGTCCAGCGCATGCTGGCCTAGCTTCTCGTCGGCATAGGCTCTGAACAGGGTTTTGAGCGCGTTGTGGCCATCGGCGCACCACGGAAAGTCTTCATCCAGCACCTGCACCAACGGCACCTGCCGGTTCACCGTGCGGCTGTAAATAGCCAGGCAAGTGGCCTTGAGCGGAAAGCGCTTGTGGGTCGCCGCTAGCCCCAACTGCTGGCGCAGCAGGCCCAGCAAGTCCTCCGCGTCAGTGCGGTCAAGAATGCTGAATTGCGGGTCCAACCCGATCGGCCCGGCGTACTGCCGCAGCAGCCGTGCGCCGATGGCGTGGAAGGTGCCGGCCCACGGCAGCACCGGCGGAGCCTGGGTGGCACGCAGGCCCAGGGCGGTGTGCAGCAGCCGGCCGGCGCGCTGCACCATTTCTTGCGCGGCGCGGCGCGAAAAGGTGAGCAGCAGCAGGCGCTGTGGGTCGGCCCCATCCAGCACCAGCCTGGCCACCCGGCGGCCAGCGTGAGTGTTTTGCCTGACCCCGCGCCAGCCAGCACCAGCAGCGGGCTGTTGCCGTGTTGCACGGCGGCGCGCTGCTGCGGGTTGAGCTGGGCGAATGGGTCGGGCTGTTGCGCGCCGGCAGGGCGCGGCGGGGCATCAGGCGGCAACAAAGCGGCCACTGTGGCCATGGTCAAAACCTTATGCTGGTGGTTTGCGGGGCATCAAAGGCAGGTGGCCTGGGCAACCGGTACAGCCTGCCTTGCAACGCCAGAATACTGTATAAACCATCAGCTCAAGCGCCGACATGTCAAGTCCCGGCTGGCCACTTTGCCAGCGCAGCACGGCGCACCAACACCCCGCAGTGCCGCGCCAGCCCCAGCCAGCGCTGCAGAAGAAAGACCCCCATGAGCGCCATCCCTCCCACCGTTGATCTGTTTGGCCACAGCGCGGCCATCAAGGCTGCGCCCACCACCGCCCGCCCGCCACTGCCGGCCCAGCCCATCAGCGCCGAGGTGCTGGCCGAGAAATACGCCAAGGGCGACGAAACCACGCTGGACGATGTGCGCCGCCGCGTGGCCCGCGCCCTGGCCGCCGCTGAGCCACTGGAGCAGCGCGGCCACTGGGAGGCCAAGTTCCTGGACGCCCAGCGCCGGGGTTTTGTGCCGGCCGGGCGCATCAACTCCGCCGCCGGCACACCGCTGGCGGCCACGCTGATCAACTGTTTTGTGCAGCCTGTGGGCGATTCAATATCCCAGCCCGAAGACGGTTTTGCCGGCATCTACACCGCCCTGACCGAAGCCGCAGAGACCATGCGCCGGGGCGGTGGTGTGGGCTACGACTTTTCCCGCATCCGCCCGGCCGGTGCCTGGGTGGCGCCCACCCAAAGCAGCGCGTCCGGCCCGGTCAGCTACATGCGGGTGTTTGACCGCAGCTGCGAGACGGTGGAAAGCGCGGGCAGCCGGCGCGGCGCCCAGATGGCCGTGCTGCGCTGCGACCACCCGGACGTGCAAGCCTTCATCCGCGCCAAAGACCAGGGCGACCTGCGCAACTTCAACATCTCGGTGGGCATCACCGATGCCTTTATGCAAGCTGTGGCGGCCGATGGTGAACATGCCCTGGTCCACAAGGCCGAGCCCGGCCCAGCGCTCAAAGCCGCCGGTGCAAAGCGCCGCAGTGATGGACTGTGGGTCTACCGCACGCTGCCCGCCAAGCTGTTGTGGGACCAGATCATGCGCAGCACCTACGACCACGCTGAGCCCGGTGTGTTGTTTCTGGACCGCATCAACAGCGACAACAACCTGGGCTACTGCGAGACGATTGCGGCGACCAATCCGTGCGCTGAGCAGCCGCTGCCCCCCTACGGCTGCTGCTGCCTGGGCAGCGTGGACCTGACCCACTTTGTGCAGCGCCCGTTTGAGGCCGATGCGGCGTTTGATGAAGCAGGTTTTGCCGAGGTGTGCGCAGTGGCCACCCGCATGCTGGACAACGTGCTGGACGTGACGGTGTGGCCGCTGCCACAACAGCAGGCCGAGGCCATGGCCAAGCGCCGGGTGGGCTTAGGGTTCACCGGCCTGGGCGATGCGCTGGTACTGCTGGGCCTGCGTTATGACACCGAGCCGGCACGCGACATGGCGCGGCGCATCTCCGCTGTACTGCGTGATGCGGCTTACGGCGCCAGCGCTGGCTTGGCTGCAGAGCGGGGCGCGTTCCCACTCTTCAACGCCGACCTGTTTTTGTCGCGCGGCAGCTTTGCCTCACGCCTGCCCGCCGCGCTGAAAGACAGCATCCGCGCCAAAGGCCTGCGCAACTCGCACCTGCTGTCCATCGCCCCCACCGGCACCATCAGCCTGGCCTTTGCCGACAACGCCAGCAACGGCATCGAGCCCGCCTTCAGCTGGAGCTACACCCGCAAAAAACGCGAGCCCGACAACAGCTTCAAACACTACGCGGTTGAAGACCACGCCTGGCGCCTGTACCGCCACCTGAAGGGCGACGACGCGCCGCTGACCGATGCGTTTGTCACCGCGCTGGAGATGAGCGCCGAGGCCCACGCGGCCATGGTGGCGGCGGTGGCGCCCTACATCGACACGTCCATCAGCAAGACCGTCAACGTGCCGGTGGACTATCCGTATGCAGACTTTCAAGGCCTGTATTTGCAAGCCTGGCAGGCCGGTTTAAAAGGCCTGGCCACCTACCGGCCCAACAGCGTGCTGGGCTCGGTGTTGAGTGTGGATGCAGCGTCGGAATCGGCCCAGGCGGCCACCACCGCCGAGCAGCCCCAACCCCTGGCCGCGGTAGACCATGCCAACCAGCGTCTGCGCCTGGACCGCCTGCCCGCGCCGGTGCTGGCCAGTTTGCGCTGGCCCAGCCGGCCCGAGCTGCCCGGCGGTAACCCGGCCTGGAGCTATTTGATCCAGCACCCGTTTGGTGACTTCTCGCTGTTTGTGGGTGAGCTGCCCGCCGAGGCCGGCCCCGGCCTGGGCCTGTTTGCGCAAAACGTGCCGTTTGAGGTGTGGGTCAACGGGGCTGAGCAGCCCCGTGGCATTGGCGCGATGGCCAAAACCTTGTCGATGGACATGCGGGCGCATGACGCCGCCTGGCTGAAATTGAAGCTGGACGCCCTGGCCACCGTGGCCGAGGAGCGGGCGTTTGAGATGCCGTTCCCGCCCCACGGCGAGAAGCGGCTGTTCCCCGGTGTGGTGGCCGCCACGGCGGGCGTGATCCGCTGGCGCTGCGAGCAACTGGGCGCCCTGCAAGAGGGCGGCCCCACCCCCGTGCTGGATGCCATGTTCAGCCGCGACGAGCCGCGCACCGGCACCGCCGGCACGCTGGCCTGGGCGGTGGATGTGGACAACCACGCCACCGGCGAAAGCTTCACCGTCACCCTGAAGGAAGTGGCCTTGCCTGGGCAGGGAGTTGGCGCGGAAGGCAGCACCGTCAACCGGCCTTGCGCCATCGGCTTTTCGGGCAATTACCCGCGAGCCCTCGATGGCCTGGCCCGCCTGCTGAGCCTGGACATGCGGGTGATGGACCCGGCATGGATCGGCATGAAGCTGCGCAAGCTGCTGAACGTGGGCGAGCCGCTGGGCCACTTCATGGCACCGGTGCCTGGTGAACGCCGCCAACAAACCTGGCCCAGCACCGTGGCCTACATCGCGCGCCTGGTGATCCACCGCTACGCCATGCTGGGCGTGCTCGATGAACACGGCAACCCGGTACAGGCCATGGGCATCCTGGCCGCCCCGGCGGCCAAGGCCGAGCACGGCGTGGCCGGCTCGGCCCTGCCCGCGCCTGCCAACCTGGCCACCATGGCCGGCAAGCCCTGCCCCGAATGCGGCAACCACACCCTGATCCACAAGGACGGCTGCGAGTTCTGCACCGCCTGCGGTTTTGTGGGGCAGTGCGGTTGAAGGCGGTGTGGCTTCTGGGTGCCTTGGGGCCCAGGCGGCCCCAGGGCTCCAGGGATCAGCGTTCGGTCGTGCCGCGTGCAGGGCGCCGGCGCGCGGCCGCCGGTGATTCGGCGGCCGCGTAGGCGGCCAGTCCGGCCTGGCGGTCGAGCGGGGCCACGGTGTCCAGGGTGGTGCCGCCGGCGGGTTGAAGCGCCGGCGGAAAGAAGGCCAGCTTTTGCGCTGCCGCCAGTTTTTCAGTGCGCGACGGGTCGAGGTCGCGCTCGTTGACGCCGGCCTTGGGTCGTACCGCCACGCCGTCCACGATCTCCAGATCAAACCACCAGCGCTTGACGAGGTTGCGCTGGCCGCCACCGCTGGCGTCGTCATGGGCGATGAGCTGGCGGCGCGATTCGGGCACGTCGATCGACAGCCACAGCAGGCGCTCGGATTCCACCAGGTCTTCGCGGTTGTAGGGGCAGGTCTTCATGCAGCGGCCGCAGGCCGAGCCCTTCATGTTGGTCAGGCGGTACTTGCCGCACTTCTCGACGTCGGGCTTCCAGATCTCGTAGCCGTTGAACATCACCTTGGGGCCGAAGGGGATGGCATTGCAGGGGCATTCGCGGGCGCACTTCTGGCACTGGGCGCACACCGCCTGCAGGCCGAAGTCGATCGGCTTGTCCACGGCCAGCGGCAGGTCGGTGGTGAACAGTACCGACTTCGAGCGTGGCCCGATGAAGGGGTTGAGGATCAATTCGCCGATGCGCGAGAGCTCGCCCAGGCCGGCCATCAGCACCGCCGGCAGGTGCAGCAGTTCGGAGTGGGCATTGGAGTGCGCCCGGGCCGAGTGCCCCATGCGCCGAACGTGCGCCGCCATCACGCCGGCAATCACGGCGCCGCGCAGGTAGGCGCGCATGGATTGCGCGCCCGAAATCCAGTCGTCGCCGGACGCACCCTCCATCGTCTCGAAGCCCTGGTCGATGAGCATCACCACGGCATAGCGGTGGTAGGGCTGGATCGGCTGGCCTTGCACCTCGTCATGGGAGTAGTACATCCAGGGCTCGGCCTCGCAGATGCCCACCAGGTCGGCGCCCAACGCATGGGCCAGCGCCTTGATGGCATCGGCGTTGCGCTGCGGGTTGGACAGGTCGCCGCCCAGGCCGGTGGGTTGCAGCGCTTCGCGGCTGCCTTGCAGCGGCACCAGGCCGCGGATCAACGGGGTCATCGCCCAGGCCAGCGGGTGCTTGACGGCAAAGCGCGTGCGTTCGGCCTTGGCCTTGTCGCCCAGGTCGCCGGCCAGCGCACGCGTGAACAGATCGGCCCGCTTGGGCACGCGGCGGATTTCGTCGCGCAGCACCAGGGTGGTGGGCGCATCCACCCGGCGGATGCGCTCCATCGGGTAGCGGCCCAGGTGCACGGGCCGCGCGGCCAGCTCGGCGTCCTCAAACCCGGGCCGCGTGCCACCTGTGCCCAGGTAGGTGGCCGCGTCGGGCCAGGCCAGCGAGGCCTGCGGTGCGATGGGCAGATCGGCGGCCATCG
>JAYVLI010000352.1:0-9297 GCA_043759535.1 Betaproteobacteria bacterium
GATCATGTTGACAAAGGTGGTCTTGCCGGCGCCGTTGCTGCCGATCAGGCTGACCCGCTCACCGGCGTGGATGCGGATGTTGATGTTGTCGGCCGCCACCACCGCGCCAAAACGCTTGCCCAGGCCGCTGGCCTCCAGCATCACTGCTGTGTCTTTGACTGTCATTTGCCCGCTGCCTTCATCCACAACGACCCCAGCCCACGCGGCAAAAAGCGGATCACAAACAACAGGAACAGCCCCAGCGCCAACTGCCAGGTGTTGGGAAAGTAGGCGCTGGAAAAGCTGCGCACCACCTCCAGCACCATGCTGGCCAAAAACACCGCCGCCACGCTTTGCCAGCCGGCCAGGATGGCGACAAACACAAACTCACCCGAGGTGGTCCAGAAGCTGAAGTTGGGCTCGATGTGGCCCAGCGACATGACCACCAGCGCACCACCCAGCCCACCACAAAACGCGGCCAGGATGAAGTTGATGCTCATGGCCTGCCGCACCGAGCCGCCCAGGTATTCCACCCGCAATTCGTTCTCGCGGGTGGCCAGGGTCACCAGGCCGCGGGTGGAGTCAAAATAGATGCGCGCGGCCAGCGCCATCACGGTGGCCAGGCTGATGGTCAGCAGGTACATCACATACCCCACACGCGCATCGGGCAAGGCCTGGCCCAGCAGCGTGGGCCGGCCCACATTGAAACCGTCTGAGCCACCCAGCACGCTGAGTTTCATCAGCAGCCCGTAGGTCACCATCGACAAGGCCAGTGTGAGCATGGCAAAAAAGATGCCCCGGTAACGCGACAGCAGCGGTGCAAACGGTGCGGCAATCAGCGTGGCCACCACAGCACCGCCCAGGGCCAGGCCCAGGGCATCGGTGATGCCCAGCTTGTTGAAGGCCAGTGCTGCGGCATAACCTCCAATGGCCAGCACCATGCCCTGGCCAAACGGCACCACACCACCGCGCATCAAGCCCACGATGCCGAGTGACACCAAGCCATTGGCAGCAGCCATGGTCAGCAAAAAGGTCAACCACTTGGGCATCCACCAGCCGGCAATGGCCAGCAGCACGCAGGTGGCCAGGCCCAACAACACGGTGCGGCCGTGGCCTGCGGAGGGGGTCATATCTTTCTTGCCTGGATGCGTTGAAACAAACCTTCCGGCCGGAACATCAGCACGATGGCCATCACCACATAGACCGAGAACAACTCGGCCACCGGCGCCAGATGCACCGCAAACGAGCGGGCCAGGCCGACGATCAACGCACCCACCGCAGCACCCTCGATGCTGCCCAGCCCACCGATGATGACCACCGCAAACGACACGATGATCACGCCCACCGACACACCCGGTTGCACCGAGATCATGGGCGCGGTGAACGCGCCGCCCAGAGCGGCCAAAAAGATGCCCACGCTGAACGCGCCCATGTAGATGCGCGACACGTTGACACCCATGCTGGACGCAATCTCGGGGCTGTGGATGACGGCCAGCACAATCTTGCCGGTGCGGGTGCGGTTCAAGCCCCACCACACCGCCAGGCCCACCACCAGCGCTAGGCCCACCAGCGCAAAGTCATAACCCACATAGGTCTGCACGCCGATGTCCACATTGCCAAACAGCGCGTAGGGCTGGGACACGTAGTACGGATTCGCGCCCCACACCAGCTTGGTCACGTCTTCCATGATCAAGAACATGGCGTAGGTCACCAGCACCAGCAGCACTTCATCGCGGCCGTAAAAAAAGCGCAGCAGGCCACGCTCGGTCAGTGGCGCCACGATGGCTGCCACGGCCACTGCGGCCAGCAGCATCATCACCAGCGACAACCACGGCGCCCACTGCATGCTGGCGCCCCAGGCCACAAAGCTGGCGGCGGCATACGCGCCCAGGGCATAAAAGCTGCCGTGCGCAATGTTGAGGATCTTGAGCACGCCAAACACCAGCGTGAGACCCAGCGCGACGATGAACAGCCAGGACGCGTAGGTCAGGCCGTCGATCAGGATGGTGAGGAGGCCGGCCATTGCGTTCTTGCGCGCCTTACGGGCAGCTCTTCGCGCCCGGGAAACCGGCCTTGATCCAGTCCTCGGATTTCATGCCTGCGGGCGGGTTGACACACTCGGCCGGGAAGCGCTGGATGTCGTCCAACATCACCATCTTCTTGGCCGCGTCATAGCGGGTCTTGCCGATGGCGGTTTCCTGGATGGCCTGGTGGCCGTCACCCAGCGCCATGCGGATCTTGCCGGCCGGGGAATCCCATTCCAAACCCTTGAGTGCAGCGGCCAGTTGCTCGTGATTGGGCTTTTTGCCACCGTTGGCGGCCATGGCTTTTTCAACCGCCAGTTTCAGGCCCAGCAGGCTTTGCACCATGCGGTAGGGCGCCTGCACCGGGTAGACGTTGTAGGCCTTGCCGTACAGCTCCCACCACCAGTCGTTGAGCGCACTTTTGGGCGACATCAGGCCGTAAGCACCCCGCGCACCGAGGATCACGCCGTCGGGCATCTTGTCGCCCAGGCCGGGCAACACATGGTCAGCGGCGGAGAACACCACTTGCGTCTTCTTGAACAAGCCGCGCGGCGCGGCTTGCAGGATGAAGGCCTGCAAATCACCGCCCCACAGGCTGCTGTGCGTCACATCGGCCGGCTTGGCCATCAGCGCGGAGATCTCGGTGCCGTATTGGCCGGCGCCAAACTTGGGCAATTGGTCTTCGCCCGGTTTGGCACCGGGCATCAGTTTTTCCATCGACAGGGTGAAGTCTTTCTTCGAGTCCTGGCCCCAGGCGTAGTCCTGGTTGATCATGTTGAAGGTGTCGGCCTTGATGTTCTTGGCCTTCAGGTAGCGGGCCAGGGCCACGTTGTCCATGGCGCCGTGGCTGGCGGTGCGGAACACATAGTTGTATTTGTTATCCTCAAAAATGCGCGGTGTGCCGCAGTCGTAGAGGATCAAAAACTTCTTCATCTCCTCGGCTGCCGGGGCCACCGCCAGGCAATCACCGGAGCCGACATAACCCACCACCGCGTCCACCTTTTCGCGGTCATACAGGTTCTTGAGCTCTTGCACCTGCTTGGTGGCGCCGCCGTTTTCATCCACATACACGGCTTCGATCTTCAAACCGCCAAAGCCCACTTTGTTGTAGGGCGCGGGCGCAGCGCCCTTGTTGAAGGCGTCCACCAGCACCTTGGCGCCGTTGACCGCCGGGATGCCAAAGCTCTCTGCGGCCTGGCCCGACAAAAAGCTGACGATGCCCAGCTTGAAGCTTTCTTGCGCCTGCGCCGGTGTGGCCAGCAGGGCGCCGGCGCACAGCGCAGCGGCCAGTGCGGTGCTGCGCCAGGCGCTGCCGGCCTGCAGCGGGTGGGCGGGGGTGGTGGGTGTGGTCATGGGCTTGTCTCCAGAGGGTCGGCCCGGTATGGACCACGGTGCGCAGCTTGGACGCGCATGTTGGTCTGGCGGGCCGATTGCCGGAAGCTGACAAACCCCAGTCGGGCCTGTCCAGTCGGGGACAGTCAGGAACAGTCAAGGAGAGGCGGTGTGCGCGGGTGTCTGGTGCTGCAGCTCAAGCAGCGGCTGGCCCTGCCAGCAACAACCGCAGCACATCGGCCGCAAAGGTGGCCACTTTGATGGGTTTGGCCAAATAACCGTCGCAGCCTGCGGCGCGCAGCCGGGCTTCGTCGCCCTTCATTGCGTAGGCGGTAAAGGCCACCACCACGATGCCGCGCAGCAGCGGGTCGGCCTTGAGCAGGCGGGTCAGGCTGAGGCCGTCGGTGCCGGGCATCTGGATGTCCATCAGGATCAGGTCAGGCCGCTGCTGGTGGATGCGCTGCAGCGCCTCATCCGCGTCAGCGGCACTGCTGGTCTGGAAGCTTTGGCTGCTGAGCACAAAGCTGGCCAGCTCGATGTTGATGGGGTTGTCATCAATGATCAAGACATGTGGTGGGCGGGGCTGCATCAGGCCGCTCCCAGGTCGGGGGCGGTGGGCTGGATCACCGGCGAAGCGTCCGACCCCGCGTCCGACCCGGCAACCGCGACCGCCGCCGGCCGCCAACGGCGCAGGGTATCCACCAGGTCGGCCAGTGCGCCACCGCCTTTGGCCAGGATGGCGCGGGCTGACTGTGACAGGCTGGCGTATTCGGCATCGGTCAGCACCATGCTGGTCCAGATGAACACCGGTGTCTGCTGCAGGTTGGGCAACTGGCGCAGCGCGTGCAGGGTGGCAAAGCCGTCAAAGTCCGGCATCATCAAATCCAGGATGATGGCGTCGGGCAGGGGGGTGCTGGCCAGTTGCAAATGCTGTAAAGCCTGGCGGCCACCGGGCAGGCAGGTGGCCACTGCACCAATGCGCAGCAGCGTGCTGTCCATCAGGCTGCGGGCCAGTGGGTCATCGTCGATCACCAGCACCTGCAGTGGGCCGCTGTTGGGCCGCTGCAGGGCGGCCAGGCTGGCCACCACTTCGGCGCTGTCAATCGGCTTGCGCAGCAGGTTGGCCACGGCAAAGGTGGCGGCTTGGCCGGGGGCGGTGTGCAGGCTCAGCGCCATCACCGGTGTCTGCCGGCTGGGGCCGGTGTGGCGGATGCCAGCCAGCGTGGCCAGGCCAGTTTGGTCAGGCAGTTGCAGGCCCAGGCTGATGCCGTCATAGGCCTGCAAGCCGGCCTGCTGCTGCGCCTGCTGGCCGGTGCTGGCGCTGTCAGCCTGCCAGCCGGCGTTGGCCAGGGTCAGCGCCAGGCTGGTTTGCAATTGCGGGTCTTGCTCAATCACCAGCCAGCGTTGGTCGGGTGCCAAGGCGCCAGCGCCGGGCCGTCTTGGCAGCACCAGCCAAAACACGCTGCCCAGGCCAGGCGTGCTGCGCACACCGGTGCGCCCACCTTGTGCGGCCACCAGCCGGCGGGTCAAGGCCAAGCCCAAGCCGGTGCCCTGGTGCTGCTTGCTGTAGCCCCCGTCGAGTTGCTGGAACTCGGTGAACAGGCGGGGCAGGTCGGCCTCGGCAATACCGATGCCGGTGTCTTGCACCTCGATGCGCAAATGGGCTGGGCCTTCGGCCAAAGCCTGCACGGTGATGTGGCCACCTGCCGGGGTGAACTTGATGGCGTTGGACAGGTAGTTGTAGAGCACCTGCTTGAGCCGTGCCGCGTCCAGCACCAGGTCGCTGAGTGCTGCGTCCATCACGGTGTCGACCGTCAGGTGTTTGTGCAGGATGCCGGTGTGCAGCACGGCCAGCGCTTCGGCCACCAACTGCGGCAGGTGGATGGGCTCGGGGCTGAAGTCCAGCTTGCCGGCCTCCACCTTGGACAAATCCAGCACATCGTTGATCAACTGCAGCAGGTGGTGGCCGCTGGTGGCAATGTGGCCTAAAAACACGCCGTGTTTGGGGCTTTGGGGCGGCACGGCCCCGGCCTGCAGCAGTTCGGCAAAACCGATGATGGCGTTGAGCGGTGTGCGCAGCTCATGCGACATGTTGGCCAGAAACTGGCTTTTGAGCCGGGTGGCCTCCAGCACCTGACGGTTCTCGGTTTCCAGCCGTTGTGCGTTCAGGCGTGCGACTTCGGCCTGGCGCTGGGCGGTGATGTCATGGGCAATGCCCAGCATGCGGTCGGCCTTGCCCGCCTCTTGCAGCAGGGCGCCGTGCAGGCGCAGCCAATGCACGCTGGCATCGGGCCACACGGTGCGGCAGTCCACCTGCCAGTCGCCCCGGCTCAACACGGCGGCGTCAAAACTGTGGCGCACTGGGGCTTGGTCAGCCGGGTGCAGGCGCTGCAAGAAGCTGGTAAAGCTGCCCAGACTGCCCGTGTGCTTGTCCAGCCCGGTGGATTGGTCCAAGCGGGCCGAGCACTGCATGGCACCGCTGGCCAGCAACACCTCCCATTCACCGATCTGGGCCGAGTCCAGCACAAAGCGCAGGCGGGCCTCGCTCTCGCGCAGCGCCGCTTCGGCGCGCCGCTGCGCCGACACATCCCGCGCGATCTTGGCCGCGCCCACGGTGCGGCCCAATGCGTCATGGATGGGCGAGATGGCGATAGACACATCCACCAGTTGGCCGCTGCGGGTTTGGCGCACCGTGTCAAACGCCGGCACCACCTGGTTGTTGGCCAGATTGCGCAGGATGCGCATTTCTTCAGCCGCACGGTCGGGCGGGATCAGGATTTGCACCGATTGGCCAATGGCCTGGGCCGCGCTGTAGCCAAACAGGTGCTCGGCGCCAGCGTTCCAGCTGGTGATGGTGCCGTCCAGGGTCTTGCCGATGATGGCGTCGGTGGACGATTCAACAATCGCCGCCAGGCGGTCGCGGTCGGCTTCGGCCTGGTTGAGCGCCGTCATGTCGCGGAACACCATGGCCAGGCCGCGCACCTGGCCGGCATCGGTGCGGGTCAGCGCGGCATTGACTTGCAGCGGGGTGCGCCGGCCGTCGCGGGCCAGCGCCACCACGTGGTGGACGATGTCCACCGTCACGCCCAGCGCCAGCATCACGTCCACCGGGTTGCGCTGGATGTAGTCGGCGGGCCGGTCTTCACGGGCGAACACATCCCACAGCGGCTGGCCCAATGCATGCGCCTGGGTCCAGCCGGTCACCTTCTCGGCCACCGCGTTCATGCTGGTCACCCGGCCGCTGGCATCGGTGGCGATGAAGCCGGCGCCAATGCTGGCCAGCGTGACGGCCAGGCGTTGCTCGGTTTCGGCCAGGTGCTGCTCGGCCGTCTTGCGCTTGTCCATCTCAGCCCCCAGTGCGCTGATGGCATGCTGCAACTGGCCCACGCTGGGGATGTTGAGTGCCGCCGGGATCAAGCGCCACAGCAGCACGGCGGTGCCCAGCGAGATCACGGCGGTGATGCCCTTGCTGAGTGCCGCCATGCCGTAATCAGGCTGCCACACCGTCCAGATGTCCAGCGCGTGGGTGGTGCCGCAGGCGAAGATGAAAGCGCTGAACAGCCACGGTAACCAGGCATTGCCCACGGTCTGGTGCGGCCCGCGCGGGCTGGGCCCGCGCAGTTGCATGAAGCGCACGATGGCCAACGGGATGGAGAAGTAGGCGGCAGCAATCACCGCATCGGCCAGCACCATGGCCCACAGCAGGCCAGGCGCGGCAGACAGGCAGATGCTGTGTGGCAACAAGCCACTGCGACCGAAAAGGGAGGCGAGGCTGTCCATGAGGCTCCTGCACAAATGGCTTGATCGGGTGCGGTGTGGCCGCCAATCCGCGTGGGTCAGCGCGACAAGTGGATCAAGTCACATTGCGCAGCACCCAGGCAGGTGCTGCATGGTCAGCCCGGCTGTGCAAGCGCGTCAAGTCGGGCGATCTCGCTATTGCAGCGGCCGCTGCGCTGGCCGCGCAGTGCCAAATATTCAGTGCCGGAAGTGCCGCGTGCCGGTGAACAACATGACGGTGCCGCGCTCGTTGGCGGCGGCAATCACCTCGGCATCGCGCATCGAGCCGCCGGGCTGGATGACGCAGCTGGCACCGGCGTCCACCACCACGTCCAGGCCATCGCGGAACGGGAAAAACGCGTCGCTGGCCACGGCGGTGCCGGCCAGTGACAAGCCGGCGTTTTGCGCCTTGATGCCGGCAATGCGGGCCGAATCAATGCGGCTCATCTGGCCGGCGCCCACGCCCATGGTCATGCCATTCGCGCAAAAGACGATGGCATTGCTTTTGACAAACTTGGCCACCTTCCAGGCAAAACGCAGGTCGGCCAGTTGTTGTGCGGTGGGCTGCAAGGTGCTGACCACTTTCAGCTCGGCCAGGGTCACGTTTTTGCTGTCGGTGGACTGCAGCAGCAAACCGCCGCCAACCCGTTTGAAATCCAGCTGGTTGCCCTGGCCTGACAAAGGCACCTCCAGCAGCCGCACGTTTTGCTTGCTGGCAAAAATGGCGCGGGCTTCCATGCTGATGTGCGGGGCAATGATCACCTCGACAAACTGCTTGGCCACGGCCTCGGCGGTGGCGCCGTCCAGCGGCTGGTTGAAGGCGATGATGCCGCCAAAGGCGCTGGTGGGGTCGGTTTTCAGCGCTTTGGCATAAGCCGCAAAGGCCGTGGCCGCCACCGCCACGCCGCAGGGGTTGGCGTGTTTGACGATGACGCAGGCGGCGGCTGCGGCCCCCGTGTCGTCCGGGTCCACACCAAACGACTTGACACACTCCCAGGCCGCATCGGCGTCGGCGATGTTGTTGAACGACAGCGCCTTGCCCTGCAACTGCAGCCACTGCGACAAGGTGCCCGGCGCGGGCGCCAGCTCACGGTAGAAGGCCGCGCTTTGGTGCGGGTTCTCGCCGTAGCGCATGTCCTGCGTCTTGCGCAGTTGCAGGGTGAAGGTGTCGGGGTAGGCGCAACGCTGCGGCACGGCGGCGGGCTGGTCCTCGGCGCCGGGCTGCAGTGCGCTGAGGTAGTTGGTGATCATGCCGTCGTAGGCGGCGGTGTGGGCGTAGACCTTGCGCGCCAGGCTGAACCTGGTTTTGCGGCTGATGCGCTGCTCAGCGGTGGCGTCCAGCTCGGCCAGCACTTGCGGGTAGTCGCTGGGGTCGATCACCACCGTCACGTCTTGCCAGTTCTTGGCGGCGGCGCGCAGCATGGCCGGGCCACCGATGTCGATGTTCTCGATGGCGTCTTCCAGCGTGCAATCGGGCCGCGCGGTGGCCTGGGCAAACGGGTAGAGGTTGATGACCAGCAGGTCGATGGTGTTGATGCCGTGCTCGGCCAAGGCGGCCATGTGGGCCGGCACGTCACGCCGCGCCAGCAGGCCGGCGTGGATGTGGGGATGCAGGGTCTTGACCCGGCCGTCCAGCATCTCGGGGAAGCCGGTGACCTCGCTCACCTCGGTCACCGGCAGGCCAGCATCGGCCAGCAGCCGCGCGGTGCCCCCGGTGGACAAGAGCTTGATACCGCGCGCATGCAGCGCCTGGGCAAAGGCGACGATGCCGGTCTTGTCGGACACGGAGAGCAGGGCTGTGGTCATGGTGGGCCGGGTGTGGATTGCTGGGAGTTGTTGGTGCGCGGCGGCTGAGCTTGCTGGCGTGCTGTTTGCCGTTTGCCGTTTGTTGTTTGTTGTTTGCTGTTTGTTGTTCGCCAGGGTGGCTTGTGGCGCGCCGGGCAGCGCCTACGGTTTGATCAGCTTGTGGTCTTGCAGTTTGCGGCGCAGGGTGTTGCGGTTGATGCCCAACCATTCGGCGGCCTTGCTCTGGTTGCCGTCGGCGTGTTTCATCACCACCTCCAGCAGCGGCTTTTCCACCGCGCCAACCACCATCGCATGCACCGCATGCGGCTCGGTGCCGCGCAGGTCTTTGAAGTACTGCTCCAGGCTGTCGCGGATGCAGTCTTCGATGGCTTTTTTGCTC
>JAYVLI010000353.1:0-6634 GCA_043759535.1 Betaproteobacteria bacterium
GCGGTGGCGTAGCCAATGCCCTGGGCGCCGCCGGTGATGATCGCAACGCGGCCCTTCAGATCGATCTGGTTCATGTCAGCTCCGCCGGGCCGCCCCAAGGGGCTGACGCGCCCCCTCGGGGGCAGCAAACGCAGTGCGCGTGGGGGTCGATGTCATGCCATTCCCCGCAAGGCGTCAGTCGCACCGCTGGCGCGGCAGTCGGCGATGTACTGCCGGATGATGCTGGCAAAGTCTTGCTCCGGCAGCAGACCCAGTGCCGCCGCGCGGTCGGCGCTGGCGGCGCTGGGCCAGTTGGCCACGATGCCGGCAATGCGCTCGTCGCGCTCAAACCGCACCCGGGCGCGCACCGCCGGGCCGGCCACCTGCTCCAGCGCGTCCAGCATCTGGCCCACGGTGGTGTTGAGGCCGGGCAGGTTCATGGCGGTGCGGCCGCCGTAGGCGTCACGGGTGGCCTCATACACCGCAATCAGGCCCTCCACCGTGCGCTGCGGGCTGCTGACCGGGTGCGACACCTCCGGCCCCACCGGGCAGATGGATGTGACCCCCGCCAGGGGCTCACGGATGATGCCGCTGAAGAACGATGACGCGGCGCCGTTGGGCCGCCCGGGCCGCACCGTCACCGTCATCAGCCTGGCGCTGCGGCCGTCGATATAACCCTTGCGGGTGTAGTCGGCCACCAGGTGCTCACACACGTGTTTGTGCATGCCGTAGCTGGTTTGCGGTGTGGGCAGGGTGGTGTCGGTGACGGTGGCCGGCATGGGCACTGCTGCATCGGGGCCAAACACGGCCACCGAGCTGGAGAACACCAGCCGGGCCGGCGCGTTGCCCTGGTTGCTGCGGTGGCGCAGTGCGTCCAGCAGGGCGCGGGTGCTGTCCAGGTTGCTGCGCAGGCCCAGGTCAAAGTCGGCTTCGCATTCACCCGACACCGCCGAGGCCAGGTGGAACACACCGTCAAAGGCCTCGTCGCGCAGCGCCTTGCAGTGGGCTAGCAGCGGGCCGACGCGGACTTGAACTCGCGTGTCGGCGGCCAGGTCCGCCGGCGCGGGTGCCTGATCGGCCAGCACGATGGTGGTGATGGCCTGGCCTTGCAGCCTGCCACGCTGCAGCAGGGTGCGCGCCAGGCGGGCGCCAACAAAACCGGCACCGCCGGTGATCAAGATCTTCATGGGGATGGGCCTGTTGAAAAGGGCACGGGGGGTGTGGGGGGTCAGCGTGGCGCGACGGCAGCGGCGGCTGCAGCACTAGCGCTGGCGATTGCCGCAGCGCTGCGTGCTTTGAGCCGAGGTGCCGGCAGCGCCAGTGACGGCAATTTGCGGCGCGAATTGAGCACCGCTTCGATGTCCTCCCCGGCGCCGTCAATCAGCACCAGGATGGCTTTTTCAGCCCGGGCCGGGGCACGCGCAATCACCGCGTCCAGCACCGCGCGGTGCAGCGGCAGTGAGCTGGCCGGGCCGTCTGGCCGCGAGGTGGACAGCTCAAACGCGGTGCGCAGCAGGGCGCCCAGCGCCTTGCTCATCTGGATCACCATGCGGTTGTGGCAGGCGCGCAGCAGGCCTTGGTGAAAACGCAGGTCGTGGGTGACGTAATCCCCGCCGTTGTCGATGGCGTTTTTCATGCCGGCGTAGGCGGCTTCGATGTCGGCCAGGTCCTCGGGTGTGGCGCGCTGTGCGGCCAGGCGCACGGCGGCTGGCTCCACCACCCGGCGCAGCTCTTGCAGATCCCGCAAAAACTCGCGCGTGAAGCCGATCTTGCTCTGCCACACCACCACATCGGGGTCAAACCAGTTCCAGTGCTCCTCGGGCATCACCCGGGTGCCCAGCTTGGGGCCGGTGATCAGCAAACCCTTGGCCACCAGCGATTTGACGGCCTCGCGGATGACGGTGCGCGACACGCCCAGCGCCTCACACAGCATGGGCTCGGGCGGGATGGCCGCACCGACGGGATAGTGGCCGCTGACGATGTCCTCGCCCAGTTGGTCCACCGTGTTGCCGTGTACGTTCTTGATCATGGTTTTGGGTGCCCGGTACAGCGTGCGCAAGGTGGCGCGGTCAAGCCCTGCAATATCAGCCACGCACAAACAGCGTGACCAGCGGCTCGGGCCCCACCTGGCGGCTCCAGTGGCCATGCACGGTGGCATCAAACGTGGCGCCGGCCGGCAGGGTGTCAGCCGAATAAAAGTGCTGGCCGGCCGTGAACTGGCGGGCGCTGCCGTCTTGCAGGCTGATCTCCATCACACCGCTCAGGATGAACACCCATTGCGCGTCACCTGTGCAATGGAACTCACTGCGGAAGCCCACCGGGCTGTGGCGCAACTGCAGGCCGCCGCTGGGCATCAGCGGCGACAACATGGCGGCTGGCTTGCCCTGGCTCAGGGTGATGGCCTGTTCACGGAAACGCGCTTGGCCGTCGGCGTCTGTGAACAGGACGACCTGGGTGAATTGGGCTGGGGTTGTGGCTGTGGACATGGTGAGGGGTGCGCAACAAGAGGGTCAGAGCGTGGCTGTGACACCACCGTCCACATACAGGATGTGGCCGTTCACAAAGCGCCCCGCGTCACTGGCCAAGAACACTGCAGCCGGTGCCAGATCCTCCACCTCACCCCAGCGCCGGCTGGGGGTGCGGTTGATCAGCCAGGCGCTGAAAGTGGGGTCGTCCACCAGCTTCTGGGTCAGCTCGGTTTTGAAGTAACCCGGGCCAATGCCGTTGACGGTGATGCCGTGTGGCCCCAGGTCAATGGCCATGCCTTTGGTCAACATCTTGACCGCGCCTTTGCTGGCGGCGTAGGGCGCAATGCCGGGCCGGCCCAGCTCAGACTGCACCGAGCAGATTTTGATGATGCGGCCCCGGCCACGCGGCACCATGCACCTGGCCACGGCCTGGCCGACAAAAAACATGCTGTCCACGTTGGTGCGCATCACCGCGTCCCAATCGGCTGGGGCAAATTCATGGAAGGCGCCGCGCCGCTGCAATCCGGCGTTATTCACCAGGATGTCGATGGCGCCTACCTCGGCCTCGATGCGCGCCACCGCGGTGTCACACGCAGTGCGGTCGGTCACATCAAACGCGGCCTCAGTCACGGTCAGGCCCTCGGCGCGCAAGGCGGCGGCGGTGGCGGCCAGTTTGCCGACATCCCGCCCGTTCAACACCAGGTGGGCGCCGGCCTGGCCCAGGCCACGTGCCAGCGCCAGGCCGATGCCGGACGATGAGCCCGTGAGTAATGCCAGGCGGCCATCCAGGCGGAAAGTGTCGGCAGTGATCATGGTGTGTTGTGGCTTGCCACGCTGGTTTGGGTGAGTTGCTGGCAAGCCGCTGCGGCAATTTGCGGGGCGGGTTGGTCGATGTTGAAAACCAGCGCCTGTTCGTCCGCTTGCGGGGCCTGCAGTGCGGCCAGTTGGCTGTCCAGCAGCGACGCCGGCATGTAGTGGCCGCTGCGGCTTTGCAGTCGGGCGCGCAGTTGCTGCGGTGTGCCGTGCAGATGGATGAAACGCAGGCCAGGGCAGGCAGCGCGCAGTTGCTCGCGGTAGCTGCGCTTGAGGGCCGAGCACGACACCACCAGGCCCTGGCCGGCTGCGTGGGCCGTACCCAGGCAACTGGCGATGGTGGCCAGCCAGCCGGCGCGGTCAGCGTCTGTCAGCGCGGTGCCGGCGGCCATCAAGGCCACATTGCGCGCGGTGTGCAGGCTGTCGCCTTCAATAAAGTCATGGCCCAATGTGCTGGCCACCAGCCCACCCACCGTGCTTTTGCCGCAGCCGCTGACACCCATCACCACCACCTGCACGGTGGCTGTGGTTGCACTGGCGTTGGTGGCGGGCACGGTTGCTGGCAAGCTCAAAGCCGCTGGCCGCTGGCGCCGTCAAACACATGCGCCTTGGCCGCGTCAATTGCCAGGTAGACGGTGTCACCCGGCTGGGCCGAGGTGCGACCGTGCAGCACCAGCGTCAGTTGTTGGGCCTGGCCATTGGCCGCGACACCGGCCTCGCCGATCAAATTGCCCCGGCCAATCTGCAGCAGCAATTCGGTTTCAGCGCCAGTGGGCTCTACCACCACCACTTGCGCGGCAATGCCGGTGTCGGCCAGCGTCAGGTCACCCGGGCGGATGCCGTAATGCACCTTCTGGCCATGCGTGCCACCCGATGTGCCACCCGAAACACCGGCCACCGGCCACAGCGCACCCAACGCGGACACACCAGCAGCGCCACCCTCACGCTGCAGCACACCGTCAAACACATTCATCGACGGTGAGCCGATAAACTGTGCCACAAACAGGTTGCCTGGCCGGTCATACAGCTCCAGCGGGGTGCCAATCTGCTCGATGATGCCGTCATGCATCACCACAATGCGGTCGGCCATGGTCATGGCCTCGATCTGGTCATGGGTGACATAGACGGTGGTGGTTTTCAGGCGTTGGTGCAAGGCCTTGATCTCGGCCCGCATGGCCACGCGCAGCTTGGCGTCCAGGTTGCTGAGTGGCTCGTCAAACAAAAACACCTTGGGGTCACGCACGATAGCCCGGCCCATGGCCACCCGCTGGCGCTGGCCGCCCGACAACTCTTTGGGGAACCGATCCAGCAGCGGCCCGAGGTTGAGAATGCGCGCCGCGTTGTCCACCCGCTGGTTGGTCATGGCCTGGTCGGCTTTGCGCAGCTTCAGGCTGAAGGCCATGTTGTCGCGCACCGTCATGTGCGGGTAGAGCGCATAACTCTGGAACACCATTGCAATGTCGCGGTCCTTGCTCTCCAGATCGTTGACCACTTTGTCGTCGATCAGGATCTCACCGCCGGTGATGTCTTCCAGCCCGGCCAGCATGCGCAGCAGGGTGGATTTACCGCAGCCTGACGGGCCCACCAGCACCACAAACTCACCATCGGCAATGTCAAAGCCGATGCCGTGGATGACCTTGACCTGGCCGTAGGCTTTTTGGATGTTGCGGAAGGAGACGGTTGCCATGGATGGGTTCTCGCAGACAGTTAGCTCTTGACCGCGCCAGCCGTCAGGCCGCCGACCATGTAGCGTTTGAAGGTGTAATAAATGGCCGCCGGCGGCAGGGCGTAGATCAGGCCGGTGGCCATCAGCAGCTCCCACGGCGAATCATCAGCACTCAAGAAGTGACCCAGTGCCACCGCCAGCGTCACCTTGTTGTCGTTGCTCAGCAGCAAAAAGGCGTAGAGGTATTCATTCCAGGCCAGCAGCAGCGCGTAGGTACCCACTGCCACCAGGCTGGGCACCATCAGCGGCAGGTAAACCAGGCGGAACAGTTGCAGCGCGGTGGCGCCGTCCATGCGGGCGGCTTCGTCCAGCTCAAACGGCAGCTTGTCACTGGCTTGTTTGAGCACCCAGATGCAGTAAGGCGATGCGATGGTCACCATGGCCAAAATCAAGGCCCACTGGCTGTTGAGCAGGCCGTAATTGCCCATGGTCTTGTACATGGGCACGGCCAGAAACGCAGCCGGAATGAAGTAGGTGAACAGCGCCAGGTTCATCACCCAGCGCCCACCCGCCACCTTGAGCCGGCTGATCGCAAACGCGGCCGATGTGGCCACAAACAAAGTGATGACGCCCACAGCCACCGCAATCAACAACGAGTTGCCCATCTGCACCCAGAAATGGTCCAGATAAAAATGCTTTTGTTGAAAGACGAAGTCGAAGTTTTGCCAGGTGGGGTGCTCTGGCCACAGCCGGCCCGAAGTGGCTGAATCTTTGGTGGAGATCGAGAACAAAAACAGGTGGTAGACCGGGATGATGGTCCACAAAAACACCGGAATACCGATGAGCAGCAGCTTGGCCTCGGTGGCCACTTTTTTGAGGGTGAGGCCCTTGCTCATTTCGACAGCCGCTTCATCATGAAGTACACCAGGGGCAGCACAAACGGCAGCGCAACAACGATGGACGCCATCGCCAAATCCACCTGGTCCAGCCGCAGGTAGCGGATGCCCAGCGTGGCCAACACATGCGTCAGGTCAGCCGGGCCGCCGCCGGTGAGCAGGTAGACGCTGTTGAAGTCACCCAGCGTCCAAATCATCGACAAGATGGTGCTGGTGAGGTAGAGCTGGCGCATGTTGGGCCAGGTGATGAAACGGAACTTCTGCCAGTTGCTGGCGCCGTCTACCGCAGCGGCTTCGTATTGCTCTTGTGGAATCGCCAAGCGGCCGGCAATCAGGATCAGCGTCCAGAAAGGCAGGCTCTTCCACACATGCATCACCATGGAGAAGGTGAGTGCCAGCGCAGGGTCATTCAACCAATTCGGGCCGTCCAGACCAGTGAGCTTGAAGATCAATTGGTTGATCACGCCCCACTCGGGGTTCAGCATGAACCGAACCGACAAGATGGTGGGAATGGACGGCAATGCCCAGGGCAGGATGAAGATCAAGGACAAGGCCTTGATCCACCAGCGCGTCTGGATGAAAAAGCCCGACAACACCATCGCAACCACCATCTTGATGTTGATGGCCACCACCAAAAAGATCAGCGTGTTGACAGCGGTGCGGAAAAAGATCGGGTCCTCAAATAGCTTGACATAACTCTCGGGGTGACGGGCCAGCCACAGGCCGTAGCCCACCGGGTACAGCACAAACACCACAAACACCAGCAGGTAGGGCAGCACCAGCATGCGGCCCCAAAACTCGAAGTTGCTCAA
>JAYVLI010000354.1:0-6889 GCA_043759535.1 Betaproteobacteria bacterium
GCCGGGCTGATGTTGTAGGCGCCGTTGAAGGTGATGCGCTCGGCGTTGGCGACCGTGCCTGGCGCCGCAGAAATCCGGTACACCTGCGGGCCGCCGCCCCGGTCGCTGACAAAGTAGACAAACTGGCCGTCGGGTGAAAACACCGCTTCGGTGTCAATCGCGTTGCTGTTGGTCAGGCGGCGCAGGCCGTCACCGTCCACATCAATCAGGTAGAGCTGCGACGGCCCGTCACGCGACAGCGTCACCGCCAGCCGGCGGCCGTCGGGTGACCAGGCCGGCGCGCTGTTGCTGCCTTTGAAACTGGCCACCGGCCGGCGGTCACCGGTGATCACGTCTTGCACCACCACCACCGCCTTGCCGCTCTCAAACGAGACGTAAGCCAGCTTGCGGCCATCGGGTGACCAGGCCGGCGAGATGATGGGCTGCGGGCTGGCCAGCGCCACCTGGCCACCTTCCCCATCGGCATCGGTGATGCGCAAGGTGTAGCGGTTGGCGGCCCGGGTGACGTAGGCGATGCGGGTGGCGTTGACCCCCGGCTCGCCGGTCAGGCGCTGCTGGATGATGTCAGCAATGCGGTGGGCGGCCAGGCGCAAATCAGCCGCCGGCACGGCCAGGGCCTGGCCGATCAGCTCCTCACCTTTGACCACATCCCACAGCTTGAAGCGGATATCAAACCGGCCATCGGCCAGCCGGGTGATGGACCCGGCCGCCAGGGCGTCCGCGCCGCGGCCGCGCCAGTCTGGAAACACGGGCTGGCTGCGCTCGTCCAGCACACCGCTGGCATCAACCCCACGAAAAGCGCCGCTGCGCGCCAAGTCGGCCAGCACGATGGCCGAGACGGCCTGGCCACTGCGGTCTTCATCGCGGAAACGGGTGATGGCAATGGGCAGCTGGGTGGCGCCGATGCCGGCGATCTCGACCCGGAACTGGGCCCAGGCGGCGGGCCAGACAGGCAGCAGTGCAGCAGCGGCCAGGGTGCGGGTGAAATGGCGGCGTTGAATCGGCATCAGTCAGTGTGGAGTGGGCTGCTTGCGCCAGGGTTCCGGCATGCCGGCACAGAAACCTGCAGCAACAAATTGTAGGCAGCGCGCTGGTGGCGGACTGGCACCAAATGCAGCATCAGCCCAGCGCCTGGCGCAAGGCCACAGCGCACAGGCCCACAGCGGTATTGGCCTCTTGCAGCACCCGGCCCATGGTGATGAAGCCGTGGATTTGGCGCTCAAAACACACGTACTGGGTGCTGCCGCCAGCGGCGGACAGCGCGTTGGCGTATAGCAGGCCCTCGTCGCGCAGCGGGTCAAACCCGGCGGTGATCACCAGTGCCGGCGGCAGGCCAGCCAAGTTGGGGTGCAGCAAGGGCGAGGCACGCCAATCGGCGTACTGGTCGGGGTTGATGTAGTGGCCGCGAAAGTAGGCAATGGTGTCGCTGGTCAGCATGTAGCCCTGGCCGTTGTGGCTGTGCGACGGGGCCACCGCACGCATGTCGGTGGCGGGGTAGATCAGCAGTTGCAGTTTGAGCGCGATTGGCTCACCCGCATCACGCCAGGCCAGCGCCACCACGGCGGCCAGGTTGCCACCGGCGCTGTCACCACCCACCGCAAAGCGTTGCGCGTCCAGGCCCAGGTCGGCGGCGTTGGCTTGCAGCCAGCGGGTGGCCGCCAGCACGTCGTCCACTGCGGCCGGGAAGCGGTGCTCAGGGCCCATGCGGTAGTCCACCGCCACCACCGCGCACCGGGCGGCGTCAGCCAGGTCGCGGCACAGGCTGTCGTGGGTGTCCAGGTCGCCCATCACCCAGCCACCGCCGTGGTAGTACACCAGCGTGGGTGCGGGGCTGGCCACACCGGCCGGGCGGTACAGGCGCAGCGGGATGGCGCCGTGCGGGCCGGTGGCGGCCAGGCCGCGTACCTCGGCAACAGGCCGGGGTGCAGGTTGGGTGACGGCGCGGCGCTCCAGGTAAAAACGGCGGGCGTCTTGCGGTGTCAGCGTGTGGGTGGGCGGCACCTTGCGGGCCGCCATCAAGTCGAGCAGGGCCTGGGCTTGTGGGTCGAGCATCTTGTCTCCTGGGCTAGGGCGGCGGGTGTTTGGTGCGGTGGCCGGCATGCCGGGCGACCTGTGCGGGTGCCAGCGTGTGGCTCAAGTCCAGTGTAGCGGTGGGCCTTTGCGCTGCGGCATCATGCCCGGCCATGCCTGCTGACCTCAACCGCGCCGCTGCGCCCTGCCCTTGTGGCCTGCCTACCCGCCAGCCCGCCCGCCTGCAGGCCTGTTGCGGCCGCTGGCTGGCTGGCCCACTGCACCTGCAAGCGCCGGACGCTGTGGCCTTGATGCGGTCCCGCTACAGCGCTTATGTGCTGCAAGACGCCGCTTACCTGCGTGACACCTGGCATGCCAGCACCCGGCCGCCATCCATCGATTTTGAGCCCGGCCTGCGCTGGCTGGGCCTGCAGGTGCAGCAGTCTGTGGTGCTGGATGGCGACCACGCCACGGTGCGTTTTGTGGCCCGCAGCAAGCTGGCCGGGCGGGCGCACCGCCTGGTGGAGACCAGCCGCTTTGTGCGTGAGGACGGCCGCTGGTTGTATCTGGACAGCGAGATTGACGGCGGCAACACCGGCCTGTGAGCCGCGATCAACCAAAGCGCACGGCGTAGACCGGCGGCAGCGTCAGCGACACGGTGGCCCACTGCTCGCCGCCATCCGCGCTGGCCCACAGCCCGCCGGTGGTGCTGGCCATCAGCAGGCTGCGGCCGTCATCCGCCACGGCCAGGCCGTGGCGGTAGACCATGTCGTAGCAGTGTGTTTGTGGCAGGCCGTGGTGCAGCGTCTCAAAGCTGGCGCCGCCGTCACGGGTGCGGTTGACCACCAGCGCGCCGCCCACCGGCACCCGGCATTGGTCGGCCACGGCCGGTGCAAACCAGGCGGTGTTGGCATCGGTGGGATGCACCGCCACCGCAAAACCAAACGATGACAGTGGTGCGGTGCTGATGCGCTGCCACAGCGCACCACCGTTGCCACTGCGCCAGATGCCGCCATGGTGTTGGCACCACAACACATCCGGTTGGCCAGCACAGCGCACGATGCGGTGCGGGTCTTGGATGGCACCGTTTTCGGCCTGCTCTGGCGGCATGAAATCAGCCACCATGCCGCTGGCCGTCAACGCCCAGGTGGCGCCTTTGTCCTGGCTGGTCCAGGCGCCGCCGCAACTGATGCCCACCAGCAGCTCACCCGGCCGGTCGGGATGTGGACAGATGGAATGGATGCCGGGCACGTCGTAACCGCCACCCATCCACTCGGCCCGCTCAGGCACCTGCCACAGGCCTTGCACCAGTTGCCAGGTCTGCGCGCCATCGTCCGAGCGGAACAACCCCCCCGGCAAGGTGCCACACCACAGCGTGCCGTGCGCCGCCTCCAGCGCCCAGATCAAGCCCAATTTCCAGGCCGGGCCGGTGGCGTCGGCCGGTTGGGCAGGGTAGGCCGGCGCGGCCAGTTCTTGCCAAGTGCTGCCGGCGTCATCGGACGCATGCAGCTTGACGCCAAAGTGGCCCAGGTTGAGTGCGGCCAGCATGCGGCCCGGCGCCGGGCCACCAGCCACGGGGGGCAGCAACATGGACACCGGCTCACCCAAAAATGAGGTGGTCTCGATCTGCCACACACCGGCGCGCAAGCGCAGCTCAAAAAGCCCTTTGCGGGTGGCCACCCAGGCGCGGTCGGTCATGCGGGTCTCCTCGGGGATCAGGTTGATGGCTCAAGCGGCAAGCAGCGCGTCAGCCGCCAGACAAGGCTTGCAGCAAATACACCGTGCTGTCGGGCGCCAGCGCATCGGCCAACAGCACCCGCTCGGTGCAGCGCCGGCCGTCCACAAACACCACCACATTGGGCCGCAAGTGGCCTTGCTCGTCCAACAGGTAGGCGGCCAGGCGTGGGTTGTTGGTGTGCAGCCATTGCAGCGCGTCACGCAGGGTGGTGGCGCTGCAGTGCAGGTCGGGCGCGTCCAGAAATCGGCGCAGTTGGGGGGTGAAGACCAGCTTGGGCATGGTGGTGCCGCACTGGCAATGGCTTAGGCCTGCGTGGTCACCAGCAACGCGGTCAAGTCAGATCACCCGCCAAATCACCCGCTAAATCACCCGCCAAGCAGGCCAGCGTCTCTGGCGACACATTGACATGTGCCGGGTAGTTGCTGTGGTCACAGCCGATCTTGACAGCGGCACCCGCCCGCACCGCGTCTCTGGCCGCCTTGCTGAACTCAAAGCGCACAAAGTGAACCGCTGAGGTCTTCTGGGCGTTTTCACGGTCCAGGTCTTCGTCAGCAATGGCGTAGACGCGGGCATGGCCCTCCACCTCCACAAACAAGCGGTCTTCCACGCCAATCAGCCGGGCCAGCTCACGCTTGCGTTCATGTTCGTCGGGGTATTCCAGCAGCATGGTGGCCTTCCAGTTGCTGCCACTGGGCACCAACGGTGCGTAGGCGTCGATCTCGCTCTGGATACCTTCGTCCTCAAAAATCTTCTCGATGCGCAGCATCTCCTGGATCTGGTAGCGGACAGTCTTCTCGTCCTCAAACTGCAAATTGATGTGCTCCCCCAGCAGCACGCTGCGGCGCCTGCGGTGGGCAATGATCTCGGGCTTGAGCGTCTTGCGGGCGCGGGTATAGGCCTCCAGCGACAGCAGGCTGCGGCGGGTGATGGGCGCAATATGGTCTGTCATGGTGGGTGCCGTGTTGGTGGGTGCCTTGCAGGTGGGTGGTACATCAATCCAGCCCGTAGGCGTAACGCACCAGCGTCAGCGGGTGCGACAAATCCTTGGCAGGTGTGCCGGCCTGGGCCATGCCCTGTTTGATGTGGTGGCCGGCCATGGGGCAATCGCTGGCAATGTGATCGGGCGCATCGTTGGCCATCAGCTTGAACACCGGTTTGCCGATCTTCATGGCCACCGGGTGGGTGGCGGTCTTGACGCCATAAGTGCCGGCATGGCCAGAGCAACGCTCCACCGTGTTGAGCGTGACGGTGACATGCTGGCCGATCAGCTTGAACAGCTCCTCAGTCTTGCGGCCGATTTTTTGCACCCGGCCGTGGCAAGGGATGTGGTAGCTCACCCGGCCCAGATCACGCTTGAAGTCGGTCTTGAGCAAGCCGTCTTTCTGGCGCGCCATCAAATACTCAAACGGGTCAAACATGGCCGCCTTGACCAACTGCACATCGGCCTCGTCAGGAAACATCAGCGGCAGCTCTTGCTTGAACATCAGCGTGCAACTGGGCACCGCGCTCAAGATGGCGTAGCCCTCTCGGGCGTACTTGGCCAGCACCGGAATGTTGCCGTTTTTGTGCTTCTCCACACCCTTCAAATCACCCAGCTCCAGCTTGGGCATGCCGCAGCAGCTTTCTTGCTCGACGATGACATAGGGCACGCTGTTGTGCTGCAGCACCTGGATCAAATCATGGCCAATGCCGGGCTCGTTGTAGTTGACATAGCAGGTGGCAAAAATCGCCACCTTGCCGGGTGCCCGCTTGCCATCCACCACCAGGGTAGCGCGGCCGGTTTTCTCGGCTGACCAACGGAAGCGCTGGGTGGCCAGCTGGGGCAGCCAGGCATCGGGGTGGACCCCCAGCGTGCTGTCCAGCAGACCACGGGCAATCTTGGTGCGGTTGATGGCGTTGACCGCCTGCACCACCACCGGAATGCCGGCAAAGCTGCCATGCACATCGGTAGACGCCAGCAATTGCTCACCCGGCCCCACCAGCCCGGCGTTGAACTTGATGGCCTTGGCGCGCAGCATCAGGTGTGGAAAATCCAGTTGCCAGGGGTGCGGTGGCACATACGGGCACTTGACCACGTAGCACAAGTCACACAGGTAGCACTGGTCCACCACGCGCCAGTAGGCCTCTTTTTTGACGCCATGCACCTCACCGTCTTCGGTGGCATCCACCAGATCAAACAGCGTGGGGAAGCTTTGGCACAAGCTCACACAGCGGCGGCAGCCGTGGCAGATGTCAAACACCCGCTCCATCTCGGCAAAACAAGCGTCTTTGTCGTGAAAGCTGGGGCTCTTCCAGTCCAGCGCATGCCGGGTGGGTGCTTCCAGGTTACCTTCGCGGGTGCTCATGGATGCGTCTCGTCAGGGTTAGGCGGGCAGCGCACACCACCGGCCGCTGGAACGGAAAAGGGGCCTGTTGCAGACCCCTTGTGATGTGGCCAAAGCAGGTCAAGCCGCCAGGTCAGTCCACCAGCGCGTCCAGCGCCTTTTGGTAACGGTTGGCGTGGGAGCGCTCGGCCTTGGCCAGGGTCTCAAACCAATCGGCGATCTCCTCGAACCCTTCATCGCGCGCGGTTTTGGCCATGCCGGGGTACATGTCGGTGTACTCATGCGTCTCGCCGGCCACTGCTGCGGCCAGGTTCAAGCGGCTGTTGCCGATGGGCAGGCCGGTGGCTGGGTCACCCGAGCCGTTTTCTAAAAACTCCAGGTGGCCGTGGGCGTGGCCGGTTTCGCCCTCGGCGGTGGACCGGAACAGCGAGGCCACATCGTTCTGGCCCTCGATGTCGGCCTTGTTTGCAAAGTAGAGGTAGCGGCGGTTGGCCTGCGATTCGCCGGCAAAGGCGTCTTTCAGGTGCTGCTCGGTCTTGGAACCCTTCAAGCTGCTCATGTGGTGCTCCTTCTGGGTGAGGGACAAAAAACCATCCATATTGCGCTGCATGTCCACCCCATGACTGGGCGGGGTGACCACCGTACCGTACCAAAGGCCGCTGGCCGGCGCCAATACAAAGCATCTATTCAAGCCCTGTAAACAGGCGATTCAATGGAAAACCCTGACCCGCACAAACCCTGAGTCAAGCCGATGACAAGGCCTGCCCGGCAGCGCAGCTGACGGCGCTGTGGCCAACACCTCAGCCCCGAAAATGCC
>JAYVLI010000355.1:0-2648 GCA_043759535.1 Betaproteobacteria bacterium
TCGTTGTAGGCCAGCCAGACCTGGTTGAAGTCAACAAAGGCGGTCATGCTTATTTCTTGGTGGCTGGCTTGGCCGCCGAGAAAATGTCGCGCTCTGCCGCTGCGGGCAAAAAGCCGCCGTTCCACACCGCGTCGGGGTTGATGCGGCCTTTGGTGGCGTAGGCGTCAGCCACCTGGCTGGCCATCAACGCCAGGCGCGGGCCGGACACCGCGCCAAAGCCTTCTGTCT
The DNA here is from genome assembly GCA_043759535.1 of Betaproteobacteria bacterium. Taxonomy (GTDB): domain Bacteria; phylum Pseudomonadota; class Gammaproteobacteria; order Burkholderiales; family Burkholderiaceae_C; genus Pseudaquabacterium. Next base: position 229 of record JAYVLI010000355.1, read on the forward strand.
TGGCGTCGGGTGTGGCAATGGCCGAGTCAATCGCCAGGCGCAGGCGGCGTTCTTCCATCTCGGCGTTGACGATGCCGTCACGCTCTTTCACCACGGCCGTGGCGGCTTTCGGGTCCTGGATCACGACGCGTGCGGCTTTGGTGAAGGCGCGCAAAAACGCTTTCACCGCGTCCGGGTTTTTCTTCAAGAACTCCTCGCCCACGATGATGGCGTTGCCATACAGCTTGACGCCGTACTGCGGAAACAACTGCACCGCCAGCTCGTCCGCCTTGATGCCACGCGCCTCCAGGTTGAGCAGGCTGGTGAAGTAGAAACCGGTGATGGCGTCCACATCACCCCGCGCCAGCATGGTTTCGCGCAGCGGTGGGTCCATGCTGATCCAGGTGACGGCGCCAATGCCGTTGGCCTTTTGAAAGATCGGAAAGCCGCGCCGGCCGGCGTCAAACACCGGTGCGCCCAGTTTTTTGCCAGCCAAGTCGGCAGGGGTCTTGATGCCGGTTTTCTTGAGGCTGAACACCGCTGCTGGTGTGTTGTTGTAGACCATCATCACGGCCACCGGCTTGTTTGGCGCGGTGGGGTTGTTGGCGTGGAATTCCATCAACGCGGCCAGGTCGGCAAAGCCCATGTCGTAAGCGCCCGAGGCCACCCGGTTGACCGCATTGCCTGATCCATTGCCGGCGTCGATGGTGACGTTGAGCTTCTCGGCCTTGAACTGGCCCTTGGCTGCCGGCAGCAAGAAGAAGGCGCTGGGCCCCTCAAAACGCCAGTCGAGCTGGAACTTGATGTTGGTGTCTTGCGCCAGCACGGGCTGCGCGCCCAGCAAGGTGGCAAGCAGGCCAAGGGCCAGCACGGGGCGGCGGAGCAGGGTGGGTAAGGGCGTCATGGGTGTGGGTATTTGGTGAGTGACAACAACAGTGGCACGGTGGTTGCAATCTCCGCGCCACAGTGCCAGGCCGAAAGGCCCCAACAACAAGGATTTGATGATGCCGCAGACACCTGCACGCAACGCTTGGTACCGCCCCGCAGTGGTGGGCACGCACACCCAGGCCCACACGGGCGCGCCAGCAGGTGCGTCAAGGCCGCCGCACCACCAGCGCCGGGCCAGCCTGCTGTGCCTGCTGCTGGCGGCCATGCTGCCCGCCCCGGCCTGGGCTGCCTGGCCCGACAAACCCGTGCGGCTGGTGGTCACGTTTGCCGCCGGTGGCGCCAGCGACATCGTGGCCCGCGCCATCGCCGAGCCGTTGGCCAAGGCGCTGGGCCAGCCGGTGGTGGTGGACAACAAGCCCGGCGCTGGGGGCACCATCGGTGGCACTGAAGTGGTGCGCGCCGCACCCGATGGCTACACCCTGATGCTGAGCAACAGCACCCCGCTGTCCATCGGCCCGTGGACCGTGCCCAAACCGCCGTATGACCCGGTCAAGCAGTTCACCCACGTGGCCATGCTGGGCGTGGCGCCGGTGGTGATCCTGTCCAACCCAAAATCCGGCCCGGCCAGCCTGAAGGATTTGCCCAAGCTGGCCGCTGCGGCAGGCGGCACCAGCTTTGGCAGCGGTGGGCCGGGGTCCATCGGCCACATCGTGGGCGAGATGATCAAACATGAACTCAAGTTCAGCATGGTGCATGTGCCCTACCGTGGCGGCGCACCCATGACCACGGATTTGATGGCTGGCACGATTCCCCTGGGCATCGACGTGATCACTGCCTATGTGCCGATGATGAAAACCGGCCAGCTCAAAGGCCTGGCGGTGACATCACGCAGCCGGTCCACCCTGGCGCCCGATGTGCCCACGGTGGTGGAACTGGGCCTGCCGCAACTGGTGGCCGAAAACTATTTTGGTGTCAGCGGCCCGGCCGGCCTGCCCAAAGAGGTGAGCGACAAACTGGCGGCCGCACTGGCCACCATCGTGGCTGACCCGGTGACCATCAAGCGCTTTGAGGAGTTGGGCATCAGCCCGCTCAAACTCAGCGGCCCGGCCTTTGCGGATTACGTGGCCAAGCAGATCACGGACTGGGCGCCGGCCATCAAGGCGGCCGATGTGAAGCCGTGAATTGAAGCCGTGACCCGGCGGTATCGGGTCACTCCATCACATCACTCAATCACGTCGGGCCACTGGGTGTGAAAGCGCTCACCGGCCGGTTTGTCCACCCGCTCATAGGTGTGGGCACCGAAGAAATCACGCTGCGCCTGCAGCAGGTTGGCGCTGAGCCTGGCGCTGCGCAGGCTGTCGAAATACGCCAGCGACGCACTGAAGGCCGGCACGGGGATGCCGTGTGTCACCGCCAGCGCCACCACCTGGCGCCAGGCCAGTTGGCTGCGGTTCAGCACGTCTTGAAAAAACGGTGCCAGCATCAGGTTGCCCAGGCCAGCGCTGTTTTCGGTGCCTGTTGTTGCGCCAGCGCCGGCCTGCAGGTAGGCCTGG
>JAYVLI010000356.1:0-3808 GCA_043759535.1 Betaproteobacteria bacterium
CATGTCGATCTACATCAACAAAGACACCAAGGTCATCACCCAGGGCATCACGGGCAAGACCGGTCAGTTCCACACCGAAAAGTGCCAGGAATACGCGAATGGCAAAAATTGCTTCGTGGCCGGCGTGAACCCGAAGAAGGCCGGCGAGTCGGTCTTCAACATCCCGATCTATGCCTCCGTGAAGGAAGCCGCCTCAACGACCGGCGCCACCGTGTCGGTGATCTATGTGCCGCCCGCAGGCGCGGCGGCCGCGATCTGGGAAGCGGTCGAAGCCGACCTGGATCTGGCGATCTGCATCACCGAAGGCATTCCGGTCAAGGACATGCTCGAAGTGCGCAACCGCATGAAGGCCAAGGAAGCTGCAGGCGGCAAGCGCACGCTGCTGCTCGGCCCCAACTGCCCCGGCCTGATCACGCCCGACGAGATCAAGATCGGCATCATGCCCGGCCACATCCACCGCAAGGGCCGTATCGGCGTGGTCAGCCGCAGCGGCACGCTGACCTATGAGGCGGTGGCCCAACTGACCGAGATCGGCCTGGGCCAGAGCAGCGCGGTGGGCATTGGCGGCGATCCGATCAATGGGCTGAAGCACATCGACATCATGCGGTTGTTCAACGAAGACCCGGACACCGACGCGGTGATCATGATTGGCGAGATTGGCGGGCCGGACGAAGCCGAAGCCGCGCGCTGGTGCAAAGCCAACATGAAAAAACCCATCGTCGGCTTCATCGCTGGCGTGACAGCCCCGGCCGGCAAGCGCATGGGCCATGCCGGTGCGCTGATCAGCGGCGGCGCCGACACGGCAGATGCCAAGCTGGCGGTGATGGAAGAGTGCGGCTTCACCATCACCCGCAACCCGAGTGAGATGGCGCGCTTGTTGAAGGCGCTGCTGTAAGCCTTGGCGCCGCAGCCTGCGTCCTGCAGGGCTGCCTGCTGACCATCCAGCCTTGCGTAGAAGTACGAACCGCCGGCGCTGGATGGCTCTCTAAACTCTCCGCCCATTGCCCGGTGTCACTTGCGATGCGTGCGGCGCCACATTTCGGAGAGTGACATGGAATTCGCTTCAGCTGCCTTCTGGGCGGCGCTTGGCTCAATCATTTTGGCCAATATCCTGCTGTCGGGGGATAACGCCGTGGTCATTGCCATGGCTGCCAGGTCGCTGCCGGCCCATCAGCAAAAGAAAGCCATCTTTTTTGGCAGCGCTGCAGCCATCGTGATGCGGATTGTCCTGACGCTGATCGCGGTGGAAATGCTCAAGTGGCCGTTCTTGAAGATCGTCGGCGGCGTGCTGCTGGTCTACATCGGCGTCACCCTGTTGCTGGAGGAGGACGGCGGCCATGACGATGGCGCCCAGGCCAATACCGGGCTGATGACCGCCATCCGCACCATCCTGATTGCCGACCTGGTGATGAGCCTGGACAACGTGTTGGCCGTGGCCGCCGCAGCCAAGGGCAATACGCTGCTGCTGGTGCTGGGCCTGGGCATCAGCATCCCGCTGATCATTTTTGGCAGCACCTTGCTGCTCAAAGTGATGGAGCGCTTCCCCATCATCATCACGCTGGGTGCGGCATTGCTGGGTTTTTTGGCGGGCGAGATGGTGTTCTCTGACCCTGCGGTGACCGCCCGTTTTGGCGCGCAGTCGCACCTGGTGCTCAACTGTGCTGGTGCCGCCGGTGCGCTGTTGGTGGTGGCGCTGGGCAAGTTTTTGCAGCGCCGGCAAGTTGCGCACGCCTCCGCCTGAGCCGCTGGAGTGCAAACGCGCACTTTTGATCAAATGCCAATGAAGCCGCATTGAGCTAACAGCCGACTGCAGCAGGCCGTGATATTGTGAGCATCAGCTCGCAAAGACGGGTGCATCAGGAGGTCATGTGGCTTGGTTCTCTCGCACGCGTGCGCCCGGCGCGCCCCCCACCGCACCACCCGAAGACGGGCCACCGCCCCTGGCAGGCCGCTACCGCCTGGGTGTTCGCATCGGCAGTGGCGCTGCCGCTGAAGTGGTGCAGGCCATTGACCTGCGCACTGGCGCCAAGGTGGCCATCAAGCTCATCCCGCTGCCGGACGATCTGCCACCCGCCGAACGGAAAGACTGGGCTGAGCGCCTGCAGCGCGAGGCCGATCTGGGCCGCCAACTACAACACCCTGACATTGTTGAAGTGCTGGACGCTGGCCTGGCCAGGCACCACGCTTGGTTGGCGATGGAGCGCATCCACGGCGTTGACCTGGGCCGATATGCCCAACCGATGCGCCTGCTGCCCGAGGTGGTGGTGTTGCACTTGGGCAGCCGGGTGGCGGCAGCCCTGGCCCATGCCCATGCCCGGGGGGTGGTCCACCGTGATCTCAAGCCGGCCAATGTGCTGGTCAACCTGGGCACGGACCAAGTCAAACTGGCAGATTTTGGCGTGGCGCGCATCACCGAGGCCAGCTTGACCCGCACCGGCATGACCTTGGGCACACCGGCCTACATGGCGCCTGAGCTGCTGGCGGGCGCACCGGCCACGGCGGCCAGTGATGCCTACGCGCTGGGTGTGATGCTGTTTGAGCTGCTCACCGGCCGCCGGCCGCACCAAGCCGACACCCTGGGCGAGCTGCTCAAGGCGGTGGCACATGCGCGACCCATGTCCTTGGCCGCGCTGCGTCCCGATTTGCCCCGGCCTGCAGTGGCGGCTGTTGAGCAGTTGATCGACCACAACCCCAACCGCCGGCCGGCTGACCTGGGTGCCTGGGCCGGCCAGGTGGCCGGGCTGGCCGCGCTGATGAGCCGCTTGCTGGCCCCGCCCAAGACACCACAGCCATAGACCCGCGCCGTGTATTGGGCGCCACAGGTTACAGGGCACAATCATGGCCCGATCTCTCTTCTGCCGCCGCGCCCCGTATGAGTCTCGAATTCTTCCACGCTGTCGACATGGGCCGGGCCCGCAGCAACAACGAAGATTCTGTGGCCGTGGACGCCGTCAACGGCCTGGCCGTGCTGGCAGACGGCATGGGTGGTTACAACGCGGGCGAAGTGGCCAGCGGCATGCTCACCGATTTCATCCGCGATGAACTCGGGCGCTGGCTGGCCGAGGCCGCTGGCCGCGCCAACGACGCCGAGGTCAAACGCGCCATGGACATCTGCGTGGACAACGCCAACCGCGCCATCTTCAATGCCGCCAACGCCAACCCGCAGTACGCCGGCATGGGCACCACTCTGGTGGTGGCGGTGTTCCGCGCGAACCAGCTGCGGCTGGGCCATGTGGGCGATTCGCGCACCTACCGCTGGCGAGACGGTGAACTGGTCCAGGTCACGCGGGATCATTCGCTGCTGCAGGAACAGATCGACGCCGGCCTGATCACGCCTGAACAGGCAGCGTTTTCCGCCAACAAGAATCTCGTCACGCGGGCCGTGGGCGTCGAGGACACGGTGCTGCTGGAGAGCCATCTGCACGAGACCCTGCCCGGCGACTTGTACCTGATGTGCTCTGACGGCCTGTCGGACATGCTCGATGACGCGATGATCGCCAGGCTGTTGCAGACCAACGATGCGCTGCCAGCCGCCGGACAAGCCCTGATAGACGCCGCCAACGATGCAGGCGGAAAGGATAATATCTCCCTCATACTGGTGCGTGCGGTGGGTGGCCAGCCAGCGGCGGGTCGCCCATGGTGGAAATTCGGGCGCTGATGATGGATGGTCGCACCAAGGGTGTGTGAAACCTGACACCTGGCGCTCAGTGCCAGGGAAGATCAAACCGAAAAAAGGTCAAGCATGGGCAAGCTGGTGGTGTCTCTAGACGGCGTGGTGATCAAGGACGTGCAGATCACCAAGGACAAG
>JAYVLI010000357.1:0-5456 GCA_043759535.1 Betaproteobacteria bacterium
ACCTCGCGGCCGCGCTCGCCGATCAGCCCGACCACGATCACATCGGCCTCGGTGTAGCGCGCCATCATGCCCAGCAGCACCGATTTGCCCACGCCGGTGCCGGCAAACAGCCCCAGGCGCTGGCCCCGGCCCACGGTGAGCAGCGCGTTGATGCTGCGCACACCGGTGTCGAGCGGCAGGCGCACCGGGGCCCGGTCCATCGCGTTGATGGGGCGGCGCAGCATGGGCTCGTTGCGCACGTGATGCAGCGGGCCCAGCTTGTCCATGGGCAGGCCCATCGCGTCCACCACCCGGCCCAGCAGGCCGTCGCCCATGGGCAGGTGCAGGCCACGGTCTTCACTGCGGCGCCACAGCGGGTTGTCGCGCCCCAGCATGGGCGGGGCGTGGGCTGACACCTGCGGGCTGACACGGGCGCCGCTGCTCAAGCCCTGCAAATCACCGGTGGGCATCAACAGCGCCCGGTCGCCGTTGAAGCCCACCACCTCGGCCTGCACCGGTTGCGGTGCGTCGCCCTGCACCTCATACACCGCACCCACCGGGGCGCGCACACCGGCGGCCTCCAACACCAGGCCGGTGACCCGCACCAGCGTGCCGTGGGATTGCAGCGGCACTTTCACATCGGCATAGGCCTGCAGGTCGTCCAGGTAGTGCAGCCAGCGCTGCTGGCGGGCAGAGGGTGGTGTTGGCAGGTCGATCAACACATCGGCCAGCGGGCTGTCGGTGCTCATTTGGCGTCCTCAGCACGGCGCGTTGGCGGGGGCTCAAGTGGCACATCCCACGCCACATCACTGCCCAGCGCGGCGGTGGCTTGGTGCCAGCGCTCGGCAATGCGGGCGTCAATCACACCGGCGTCGGATTCAACCCGGCAGCCACCGCGCGCCAGTGACGGCAGTGCCAACAAGCGCGCACCACGGGCGGCCAGCGCTTCGGCGCAGCCAGCGGCCACCAGCGGCAGGTCATCGGGATGCACTTGCACGGTGATGTGGCTGGCGCTCATCAACACCGCATTCACCGCCTCTTGCGCCACCTGTGCCACCAATGCCGGCTGGCTGACCAGCTCACAGCGCACCACCTGGCGCGCCAAGGCGGTGGCCACACTGGCCACACGCTGGGCGATGGTCTGCTCCAGCCCGCTCAACTCGCGGTCCAGTGAGGCCAACACCTGCCCCATCTGGGTGCTGGTCTGGCTGGCGTAGCTCTCTTTAAAACTGTCCAGCGCCGCCAGGCCGTCACGGTAACCGTCTTGATAACCCTGGGTGCGGGCGGCCGCCACATCGGCTGCCAAAGCGCTGGCGGCCTGGGTGGCTTGGGCCGCCAGGGCGCTGCTGATCTGGGCCTGCAGCGCGGCCTGCTGCGCTGCTGCCGCTGCTGCTTGCGCGGTGTCGGGTCGCAAATCGGGCCGTATCGGGTTGGCATGCCCAGCCGGCGGCTTGGCCGCGCGTGACCGGCCGGGCGCCACGGCCACCGCTGGCGCGTCATTGCCGGGGGCGCCAAACGCAGCCGGTTGCCAATTGGCAAAGCTTTGCAGCTCTTCCCGCGGAATGAAGCGGTTGTAGGCACTGCCATCACGCGTGTTGGGCGGCGGTGGCACTTGAAAGGCCACCGACGCATGGCGCGGGTCACGTTTAGACGAAATCATCGGCGCCTCCGCTGGCAATCACGATCTGGCCTTCGTCCACCAGGCGGCGCACGATCTTCAGGATCTCTTTCTGCTCGGCCTCCACATCGGACACCCGCACCGGGCCGCGGCCCTCCAGGTCTTCTTTCAGCGTCTCAGCCGCACGCGCCGACATGTTGCGGAACACCTTCTCGCGCATCTCCGGCGTGGCGCCTTTGAGCGCCAGCACCAGCGACTCACTCTGCACTTCCTTCATCACCGCCTGCACACCCTTGTCGTCCAGCTTGATCAAGTCGTCAAAGCCGAACATGTTGTCCATCAGCTTTTGCGCCAGGTCGGCGTCGCTCTCGCGCACAAAGTCCAGCACATTGGTCTCCAGCGCGCTGCCCAGCAGGTTGATGATTTCGGCCGCCGCTTTGACACCGCCCAATGAGGCCTTGCGCATCTTGTCGCCGCCGGCCAGCACATTGCTCATGACCTCATTCAGGTCTTTCAGGGCGGACGGCTGGATACCGTCCAGCGTGGCAATGCGCACCATCACCTCATTGCGCTGGCGCTCGGTAAAACACTTCATCACTTCGCTGGCCTGGTCCACCTCCAGATGCACCAGGATGGCGGCCACGATTTGCGGGTGCTCATTGCGCAGCAGCTCGGCCACGGTTTGTGGGTCCATCCATTTCAGGCCCTCGATGCCGGTCACATCACTGCCTTGCAGGATGCGGTCAATCAGCAGGTTGGCCTTGTCTTCGCCCAGCGCTTTGCGCAGCACACTCTTGACGTATTCATCGGTGTCGGCCACCAGGGTGTGCTGCTCTACCGAATCGGCCGCAAAACGGCCCAGCACCTTGTGCAGCCGCGGGCGGGGCACCACCTTGAGCCTGGCAATGGTCTCGCCCAGCTTTTGCACTTCTTTGGGGGCCAGGTGCTTGAACACCTCGGCCGCCTCCACCTCGCCCAATGACATCAGCAGGATGGCTGCTTCTTCAACGCCGTCGTCGTCCATGGTGTATTTGGGGCTGCCCCGTTTTGGGTTGTGATCAGGGTTGAGGCCGGCTGCCGGTCCATCAATCGTCGGCGCCGTTCATCCAGTTGCGCATCAGGTTGGCCACGGCCAGTGGGTTTTCCCGCGCCATGATGCGGGCGTCTTGCAGCTGCTTCTCCACCCGCGGCCCCTCCAATGCCAGCAGGGCGGCCTCTTCTTCACCGGGCAGTGGTTCGGGGTCGTCCACCACCGCGTCCAGCACCGGCTCGGGTGGTGCGGGGGGGGGTGGGTCTGGCCGCAGGGCCGGGCGGATCACCCCAAACAGCAGCATCAGCGCCATCAGCGTCAACCCGCCTGGCACAGCACCCACCTTGAGCAAATCAATCAGCCAGGGCTGTTTGTAAATCGGTGTCGGGGTGTCGTCTACTTTGGGCGCGGCGCGGAACACCAGCGATTCAACCCGTACCGAATCACCACGCTCTTTCTTGAAGCCCACTGCCTCTTGCGCCAGCGCGGTGAGTTTCTCGATCTCCTCGGGTGGCAGCGGCGCGGTGCTGGGCTTGCCTTTGGCGTCAGTCGTGGTGCGGTGGTTGACCAGCACCGCCACATTCAGCCGCTTGACATTGCCCACCGCGCTGCGCTTGACCTCCACCGTCTTGTCCACTTCATAGTTGATCTTGTTTTCACGCCGGCCGCCGCCAGCCAGATTTGCACCGCCCAGGCCGGACTGCGATGCCTGCAGCGGGCTGGACGCACCCACGATGGGCGCACTGGCCGCCGCCGGCACCTGGTTACTGGCAGCACCCGGCACACCGGTGGGCGGGGCGGCGTTGCCGCTGCCACCGGCCTCCAGCGTGCTTTGGCTGCGCACGGTGCTTTTGTCCACACCCTGGTTGGGCGCGTAGGCCTCACTGGTGGATTCCACCTGGTTGAAATCCAGCTCGGCATTGACCTTGACCCGCAGGTTCTCTGGCCCCAGCGCGGGCTCCAGCAGCTCTTTGACGTTTTTGATCAGCCGCGTCTCGGTCTCACGCTGCTGGCTGCGCTGCTGCTGCGTCAGGTCGCTGTTGTTCTCGTTGTCGGGCGAGGTGAGCCAGTTGCTGTCCTGGTCGCTGATGGACACGTTTTTGGGCGACAGACCAGGCACCGCCATCGCCGTCATGTGGACGATGCCGGCAATTTGCTTGCGGTCCAGCGTCAGGCCGGGGTGCAGCGTCAGCAGCACCGAGGCCGTGGGTTTTTCTTGCTCGCGGTAATAGCCGTTTTGCTGTGTCAGTGCCACGATCACCCGGGCCGACTGCACGGCAGACAAGGTGCCAATCTGTTTCTCAAGCTGGCCGCCCAGTGCCAACGCCAGGTTGGTGCGTTCTTGCTGTTGGCTTTGGCCAAAGCTCTGCTTGTTCATCAGCTCAAAGCCGCTGGGCGCTACCTTGGGCAGGCCTTTTTGCGCCAGCACGGTGCGCAGCTCAAACAGGCGTTCGGCCGGCACCATGATCAAGTTGCCGACCTGGCTGATCTGGTAGGGCTCACCCAGCTTGCTGAGGGTGTCGATCACCGCACCGGCGTCGTTGTCGGGCAGGGCCTGGGCAAACAGCGGCGCCATCGGCACATGCCGGCTCCACAGCATCAGCACCACGGCCAGGGCCAGCAAGCCGGCCAGGCCCATGCCCAACAGCGTCTTTTTACGCGCTGGCAGGGCTTGCAGCCGGCCCAGCGGGCCACTGGGCAGCAGCGGGCCGTCTGGCGTGGCGCTGGCCAGCAGGGCGGCCTCGTTGGCGGGGGTCAGGGCGGTGACGGCGGCGTCCATGGGCAGGGTCTGGGGCTGTGCGCGGTGCAGATGGGGTGTGGATGGATGGCGGCGGCGGGGCGTGGGCAGGTGGGTGGTGACTGCGGGTGGTGACTGTTGGCCGTCCAGGGCTTGCACAGCGCCCCGTTCGGCGTTGATTGTTGGGTGATGGGCTGTGCGGCCATGTTGCAAACAGCTTGCATTTGTGGCTTCAGTTCGCGCCATGGCGGCCGACGCGCTGGCCTACAGTGCCTGCGGTGTCATAGGCAAACCGCCTGTGGTGCGTTGGCCAACCCGGCCACCTTGGCGCCGCAATGAAACTGGAACTCAAGCCCTTCGACTTTGCCCAGGCCGTGGCCCGCGCCGGGCTGCGGCCGGACGGTCATCCGGTGCGCGGTGTGGCTGAGCCAGCCCAGCCCGCATCATTTGCCAACGCCATGACGCAGGCCCTGCGCGATGTGAGTGACAGCCAGCTGGAGGCGGGAGCCCTACAGCGCGAGTTGCAGCTGGACAACCCCACGGTGAGCCTGGAGCAAACCATGATTGCGATGAACAAATCGCAGATTGGGTTTACTGCGGCAATGACGGTGCGCAACCGGCTGGTGCAGGCTTATAGCGACATCATGAACATGCAGGTGTAGGGCGGGGTGTATCGCTTGTTGGCTGATTGGTGGTGGACCGATTGCCGATTGCCGATTGCCGATTGCCGATTGCCGATCGGCACATCAGCCAATCGGCACATCAGTCAATCAGCCAATCAGTCAATCAGCCAATCAGTCAATCGGCAAGTCTGTCAACCAGCACATCAGCCAATCAGCCAATCAGCGGCGCACTCCACAAGCCGCCGTGCCGCCGATGGCCGCCCCTGCCGCACACACGCTGGCACGGCCTTGTGGGCCGACCCGCACCAGCAGCATCTGCGCCGGGTTGGCCAGGGACGCAAAACGTGCCTGGCCACCCGTCAAACCCGCCAAGGCCTGGGCTTGTGCGCCAGCCGCGCTGCGCTGGTCCAGCACCATGGGGCTGGCGTCCAGCAGCAGCACCCCGGGGTTGTCGGCTGCGCGCACCAG